>JAKACM010000063.1 GCA_021821465.1 Bacillota bacterium | reverse complement strand
ACAGGACGCAAGGTGGATGATGCGACATTTCACGCCCTCCATATCGAACGATATCCCTTCCATGGGGAGTGGAATTACATCATTAAACCCGACTCGCAAACATAAAAGTTATTTCTACGTTCTGCCTAACAGGGTGATACCAAGAATAATCGCGCTAACCCCCCGACGCATAGTGCTCCCCCTTTTTTAGTGTGAGTACATGATAACTCTCACAGAGAGTTTCCTGAGTTGTCAAGTTCAACGCCTTCTATCCGTTTCCCTGAAACCCTCTAATACCCCAGGAAATGGTGTGGGTACCGGATGTTCCGGTAATTGCCCCACCGGGCTCCCGGACATTGATGGTGCCCATCATGGTTTCGGATGTTCCCCAGAGATCATAGACAAGGGGATTGGCATAAATGGGTTGTTGGGTGGGTGCCCATGTATAATCCCACGTATATTGGTTAGGGGAATTCCAACTCCCCCCACTATTGGACTTGCCCACGGAAGGAAAGGGATATGTCAGACCAAGGGTTGTCCCGCTAAAATGCCATCCAATGGTTAACGCAACGGAAACAGGTGTTCTCTGAAGATCCATAACGCCCGTAACAGGACGCCACCCCAAATAACCAGCAGGATAAGCCATTTTCCCGAAAACATTTTTGGATAAAGTCAGTACCGATCCATCGTTCAGAAATCTGCCTCGAAGATCGCCATTCACCGTAAAGTATTGCCAGTCATCGAAGGTGTAGTGCGTAAAACCGTATAAAGCGAGACTCGGAGTTGGGGATAACGCTCCCTGGATCTGTGCACTATTGGCGGAACCCGCCTGTTGAGTTTCCGGCGCACGACTATATGGAGATGTCGAAAACGTCTGAAGATCTTTTAGGGCCTGTTGATTATGAACATACACTAACCTGGAGACCTTGGTCCAGGCGATGTGGGGATTTGCCAGAATACTATATCCCCCCACCGATGGATAAATGATAGACTCGCCCCCCTTATATCCAATCGAGATCGTATGCCCAGCAACAACGTCTGGTACCGAAACTGGGACGACTTTCGGTGGTGACACCGCATAAATCATAGTATTCATTGGGCACACCAGTCCCCAAACTCACAGCGATGAGCAATGCACTCCATTTTTTCATGATGAATTCCTCCTCATATAACGTGTCGTGGGCAATCGGTTTATATAACAAGGTTATTGGGGGGTTCCCCATCATTGTGAACCGTTGCGTGATGTCATGGAAGGATGACCAGGCAAAATCCACCCGGTGTCACCCGGGTGGATTTTTGTTTCCCCGGGGTACCATTAGTCGGGGTTCCTCTTCTCCAGTTCAGTTGCAGGGCGAGTCATTTTGTGGGCAATATGACGGGCATGTGTTGCAAATCGCGAGCAATTTGCCGCAGAGAGCGGTGAGTTTGCATTAGTCGATAAATTTTGCTGACACCACGGTCTTCTCCGAGAGTACCGGAGTGAGCGCTGAAACAGATGGCAGAGGAATGATATCAGTTTCAGCCATGGGACCACTATAGACGAAGCCGATGAGAGATGTTTGACCATGGCCGGAAAAGTTGTGAGTAAAAACAGGGTCCCCAACCAAAATAGGAGAGACAATTCGGAAAAGGTGCTGCGGTGAGACCATAGACAGTCAAAGTCAATAAAAAGGCAGTAGCCAGACTTCCCAGAAAACTTCCAATGCGAGACCTAAAGTAAGCTTCCGCTTCATACGCCAGAACGGGCAGCAAAGCGGGGGCCGCTGTCGTCGGTTGAGAAAACTTGATAAGCAAAAATGTGGCCATCAATGCATCACAGCCCCACAACACCCCTTGTATCGTAAGTCGAGTCGAGGATTTCAGCATCCAAAGCATGGTTAAAGTGATGGTGAGAAGTGCGACCGGAAGGAAAACAATTTATGGTCTATGTTGCATAAACAACCGTTTCTGAGACACTCATTGCGAACCGCGAGGGGTTTTTCGTTCCATTACTACACATACCCCCACATCGTTCTGGATCAGAGGGCAAGGACTGGGGCTGCGAATAAATGTATGTGGTTTGCTTCATAAAATAATATCAGGGAGTGAGCATTATGGAATCCCACCTGGATTTCTCTTTCATAATGTCGGGTATGATGACACGGAACGAACATTCTAACATCTGAAGGGGAATAACACGATGGATCAGGACGAGAGGGATACGAAGCTCGCTTGGTATCACGAAGAAGACGGTAGGATTATTATGAGCGACTATTCCCATACCTATGATTTGATGGATAAAGCTAAGATTTTTATGGGCTACCTTAATGAAATGGTTGATACTTTTTTTGAAAGGTGGCCTGAAGGAGAGTCGTATTGGATTCCTTTGGTGCAGACCCTGCGATTCAATGAGATTCAAGTCCCTAAACACCTTGAGGCTGATTTTGCTGGGGTTGACTACCAGGAATTCTTAACGCAGATAAATTATAGTGCGGGAGAACTACGAAAATCCTGTGAGCTATTTGTAGGTTCCCCTTTTAGGTTCCCTAGACTGCAAGTAAAAAGGATTGAGGAACAGGAATAGCCCTTTCCTCAATCAGCCTAACGGGGTATTATCCTTGAGGTCCCGAGACTTCACCTGCGAACTCTGCATAGTTGCCCATCCAATCAGGAAATTGCGACTTGTTATTCCATCTTGGGATGGTCGTATTTTTCGAACCGGTTCGGTATGCGGTATAGAGCCATGTGCAGTAATGGAACGAAAAATCTCGTTAAGTGATCCAGTTTATGGCTAGGAACCCGCTTATCGCAGGAAGTTGTAGCCCGGGTCTAAAGGGCTTAAATTGCCATGAGCAATGTCTTCGGGCAACGCACAAGAGTAGCGCCCCACCCTTTGTGATCACATCCGAAGGGTGAAAGCGGTTTGACATCCACCTGTCGAGGATTTGATCGTGCGATTGCGGGTTTTACCATGCTGAACTCATGTACTGCTTATTCGCCAGGATAATTGCATTGATGACGAAGCCGAGTGCGTCAAGGTGATCTTCTTGCCCCTCGCGATAGCGCCGGTGCAACGCCCCACGTTTCCCGTACCAAACCGCCCGCGCTAATGCGTCGCGTTCCACCAGGATGGCAAATCCCACCATCGGAAACACCCGGGTTGCATCTAAGGTTGCCCGATCCGCTCCTAAAGGGCGTAATGCGGCCCACAAAATTCGCTGACAGGCATTCTGCCGGGTGAGTACAGAACATGGCACCGGCCGATGCAGCCATAAGACAGAGAGGCCTAGGCCTGTCGCGAAAACCAGAGTAGGCTCGGGCAAATGAGCCTCTCGAAGCAATTCGCACAGCCAAAAAAGCAGGCTATCAAACCGCATGCCGGCATAGGATGTTGTATAGAAATCCAGACCGACCCAGAGCGCATCGAATTGCCATAGCCACGTTAATCGCCGCTTTCCCCGAAACCGATTCTGCGCAATATAGGCATTGGGCCGATTTCCCAATGATTGGGCCACGATTAGGAACATCTTGAACCGGCATTGGCCATTCCCGCCAATGACCGTCATGAATTGCCAAGGTGACGAGGCCTTGGCCAGAGGGAGGATGCAGAGTATGCGCGTGGTCAAAAGGAGAATGGATCCAGTGCGACCGATGGGGAGAAGTCAACAAATCCATCAAAAAACCTCCTCAAGGGAGGTGACGAAGAAAAGTATTCCAGATGCTCCGGCATGATCGTACTATACCGTTGTTGTCACGGGAGCAACCATAAACACACGTCATCACAAATTGGGTTGTGGCGGAACGGGGCCCTCTTTAGCGATAGAGAGGTTTTTTCGTACCCGCAATCCGTTCGACATCTAATGCGTTAATGGTCCGAGCCCTTGCGCTTCCCGTCAAGGATAATTTTGGCATAATTGGCTCACCGGAATGGCAGGATACCCGTCCGGTCTTTTAACGCAACGTTCAGATGACTTACCGCAGGAGATGATACGCCCACGTCATGACGAGGGCTGTCAGGTAGAACCCCGTGAATATGCCCATGGAGAAAATGGTGGAAAAATTCTTGTCGGGTCCCCACAAATACCGCCCGTGATTAAAACCGGCTTGGATAATCCAGGCAAATGCCAAAAGAGCTCCAGCTACCACCAGACCTTTTGGAGTAATCCCCACTTTCATCACATTCTCCTTTCACAGCCCTCTAACCAATCCGCACCGTAGCAGGTGGCGTATAAATAATCATTATGCCATTATTGCAGCCCTTTTCATCAATGGACTCAATATATTGAGTCCCAAGCACTATCAATGACGTGGCCAGACTAATGATTCTCTATACCTGGCAGACTGACAAATCCCTGTAGCGCAACAATGACACCAATCCATTCGGATGAGGCAGAACACTTGCATTTGGCAAGTGATCGTCCGAAGAATGCTCCGATCCGAACGGAACAGGGCATTTGGAACCCCGCAAACATCACCTCACGTGGATTTGGGCGGACGAGGATTTGCACCTGTATCAAACTACGGATGACACCCTGATCTATCCGGTGCCTCACGGTGGTCTCCCTCGATCCCTGGAGGATAAGCTATTCCGGGTAGATGAACGTTCCACCATGGTTCTCGAAAAGGTCAGGATCTTACCGGAAATGATTACGCAGCTGCAACAAAATGTCATCCACTTCCAAGGACAGGAAAACCGTGCGAAAACTGGACCTAAACGCTTCCTGATCCTCTCGACGATGCACTCTGCCGTTAATCAATCCACATCGCCCGTGTCAGCGGCTTCCGCTGCCATTCCCAAGGCTCAATGGGTCACCCATTCCATGACCAGGAGTGCGATAGCCATGTTAATGGGACTCAATTCTAAAATTGCCAAGTGTCCCGCCCATTGCCTCATGCTCATCCGCAATCAAGAGAATATACGGCCCGAGATCATTTTACCGGACAAAAGTATGCCCATAATCGCCATGGTTCTGGTTCACAGGGCTTCCCCTCCCTTCACACTGACTTCGAGTATTCAATGACCACGACAATCCCCAGACCAATCACCAGCCATGCGCCATTTTGCGAGAGTGTCTGGGGCGATGGTGGGAACATCGGAGCGACTTGTCCTTGACTATAATGGGCAATCGTTTCCCGAGCGAGATCTGATCGCCCTTGATAGCATCCATCTTTTATCCGCAAATATCGCGCAGGGACCAGATCCAACCACAAGCCGTCCGTATGCCCACAACTCCGCTTCATCACAAAAGGATGATTGGGTTCTCTGTGCACTTCGCCGTTCATGACCCGCCACCCGCTCATAATGGGGTATGTGCAGCAATGGAACGAAAAATCTCGCAGGCCTACGGACCAAAATCTTTAGACCGTGCAATCACAGACACGTCGATACCGGTACTGGACGCGAAATCGTGACCATAATAGGGCAACCACGCCGATACCTCATACGACCGGGTACTCCCCGGTGGCGTAATGAGCAATTGGTGATAGATGGTAGCCCGTTCACCGTTCCTACCCGGCATATCGGTACCAGTGAATGACTCTTCGGCAGATTGTCCGGGTTTAAGGGTGATTGTGGGTACATTTTGGATACCTTGCCCGAAGTCTGGCCCGAACATGGTCGTATCACGGTGAACGGCACGATTGAAAAGGTTCCCGGAGACCGTAATGCCGACAACAGTGGACCATCCACGGAACGATACCGGCGAATGGCCAATATTCGTAAAACGGATCAGGCCACCGTCTGAGCCGGCAGCCACAGCGGTATGAACAATGGTCACTTTGAGAGGCAACGTGGAATGAGCATTCGCGGGGGCGGTGCTCCTTATCGAAGACGACTGGATTGAGCTTGATCGGCCCAACCCGTTGGAGTGAACGGTACCCGACACGTGGCCCGTTGCGTGGCTCGTCGGAGTTGCTGCGAGGTGGCTGCTAACCCCGCATCCCGTTAGCCCGAACACGCCGAGAGTCACACCCGTAACGATTAAAAAGTGTTGTCTCATCATGATGCCTCCTCGGGAATTCTCCAGCAGTCCAACTCATCCTCTTAAATAACGACGGATGGAGCGATCCGGTTACGCACTGAGAAGGAACCGGCGGAAGACCGACGTGATCGAAGGGAGGGAACACGATAGTGACTTGGCCTCTGCTGGGTATCATGACGGGAGCTGTTCTGATTATTCATGCAGTTTCCTTTCATAAAGGTACGAGTTCAGTCATCTCAAGAGACACGTAAGCTTCTTGCCAGCCCTGGTGCGTTTTGCTCTCCATAAATTTTACCCACACTCCGGGTTCTTCGTGTCCCTCTGAGTCCCGGAGAGGAATTCCGAGGAGGAGCAAGATCTGCGAGATTCGAAGAGGCGTTGCTGCTAGAATCCCACCCACAGGGCCCATAGATCCCGATGACGCTTACCGACAGTCGCCATCAGTTGTTTCATGACATCCGTCGGAATCATCTTTTCATCCCCGCTCACACGCGTCTTTTTCTCCAAAGGCCGAATGGCGAAGCGAACCAAGTTGCTTGCTGCCGCATTTGGCCACACCTCCGACATTGCGTTGAATACTACAAGGTCGACAAAGGCCACGCAATTTTCATGGGTACGGTCTTTCCAGTTTCTAAAGCTTCCTTCGCCCGTTGCCAGTAGAAATCCCGTTCGGCTATGAAGTTGGGCAATTTTTACACCACGGGAATCAGTTTAGAACACTCCGCTTAATGGATGCCGGACTGGCCTGGCACGGGCCATTTTGCTGCATCGTCCGAGCATACCCCGTAAGGCGTGTCGTGATTAGGATTACGCCGAAGCACGTGGGGCACATCTGTGGGGGCTTCGAGCATAGGATCTACCACAGGAGGATTATAGGCTATTGATAACTTTAGGTAGCATGGGAACGTATGGATTTTCGTATATTACGGGACAGTTGGACTTTGCCTTGGCGTACGTAATACACCTTAGTCGAGGTGTGTATGCTCCGGTGGCACATATCTCGGTCTTTACGAAAAGATAGCCATCGTGATCGAATGCCAATTCTAGTGCGTTTCGAAACTCATAGCATCGTGTTCGGTTAAATTGCTCAAGGGGTTTACCTCGCCTATAGAGCCAGCGAAAAAATACCACGATAGCCCGTGCATATGCCATGGCAGTATAAGGAAACGTTAAGTTGCGATATGTTCGCACCACCCATTCGGTCGGAAGAAAAATTGGAATTGCGTCCAAACAAATGGCCAACATTCTGTCGCCGTTTTCGCTAACACTAACAGGTACAAGACAAGAGTTTAAGGCACCTGACCAAAGATTGGTCAGGTAACCGAAAATAAGAAAGGGGAATATGCATGTGCACATTCCCCAACTCTTTGAGAATCAAGGCTTTGCAGGATTTAGGCGACGGTCTCTAAAGTACCCGAACTAACACCGCGAATATCCGCAGGATGGGCAATGCTGACAACCTTCTTCGTAAACCAAAGTCGGTGCATCGCACTGAGGACACAAATCCAGGCGCAATGAAATGTGGCGATTTGTTCCCTCTTCGGTAGTCAAAGTAAGAGATGTAGTGGTTGTCGCGGCCGTTTCTTCCCCGGAACGCTGCCGCAGGTGAGTATCCAATAGCTGCCCAATCCCGTCCACGACACTAAGCACACGCCCCGGACCAAATCCCATTTGGTTGGCTCCACCAATGCCTTTCAACTGCTCGGCCACGAGCTCCAACTTGCGCCGGGGTGTCAAACTTCCGCTGGATCGGAGATAGAGACTAATCACGCGACCGAGTGACTCCATAAACGACTGCACTTCCGAGCCCGCTCTTCCCAATAACATAAAAACCTCGAAGGGGGCACCATCTACTTCGTTGATCACGACCCGAGCGGTCCCGGCGGGAGTTTCCTTACGATAAGTACGGCCATTGATCAAAGGAGGAACGGGGTACACCTCGACCTCCGGATCCCTTATGGATTTAGCTTCCGAGGGTGCCGGGGACTTGTCGTCGCTCCCCGTATTCTGACTCAAATGAAGGACTTGTTCGCTTCGACTCTGATCGCGGTAAATTGTCACACCTTTGCAACCTAAATCATAAGCCAGTTCGTATAACCGGGCCGTGTCCTCAACCGTATAGGAACTGGGGGCATTGGCGGTCTTCGAAATACTCGAATCGGTCCACCGTTGCACCGCAGCTTGCACGTAAATATGCTCTTCCGGTGTCAAATCCATGGCCCCCACGAAATAGGAAGGCAAATCCTGCCCAGGGTGCGCATCTTTCCATGCGGCGGCCACAGGAACATATTGTTCATCATACCCTAGGCGTGATTGCCGAAAGTATGTCAAAGCGTAATAAGGCTCAATGCCGGTACTGGTTCCCACCATGGTGCCCACGGTTCCCGTGGGGGCCTGAGTCAAAATGGTCACGTTACGGACTCCATATTGTCTGATAGCCTCTTGCACCGTTTCGGGCAACCCTTTGATAAATCCGCTTTGGAGGTAGAGTTCCGGATCAAAGGCCGGAAATGCGCCTTTTTCCTTGGCGAGTTCTACATCATATAAATAGCTTTCCACCGCAATAAATCGGTACAGCTTATCGATGAAATCCAAGGACTCCGGACTGCCGTAGAGCAAGCCCAACCGAATCAAAAGTTCTCCCAGCCCCATGGTTCCAAGACCAATCCGCCGTTCCTTTTGCTGATTATCGTAGTTTTGCGGAAAGAAATACGGGGTGACATCCAAGATATCATCCAAGAACCGCACACCCATGCGGATAGAGGTTCGTAATCCGTTCCAATTCACATCATGACTCTCTGGATCAAAGAACCCGGCTAAATTAATATGCCCCAGGGTACACACTCCCCAAGCCGGTAAAGGCTGTTCAGCACAGGGGTTTGTGCTGATCAAAGGATTAAAATACCAACTGTTCGAATCTTTTTCATGACGCTCATCAAAAACAATTCCCGGTTCGGCGGCCTGCCACGCACCTTTTACGATTTCATTCCAAATTTTTCGGGCTTTCACCGTCTCATAAGTAATAATGGGCTTGTCCGCTTTTTTCCATGTCTCCAAATTTCCGTCCCAGAGCTGATCATAGTCCTGATCAGTGGTCTCGGGAAATACAAGGTGCCAGTCGCCGTCTGCCTTAACAGCCTCCATGAAGCGATCGGAAATCCGAACGCTGATATTGGCATTTTCTACCATTCCAGGCGTCTTCTTCACATCAATAAAGCGCCAAATATCCGGATGCCAATCCTCAATTTGCAACATTAAAGCACCGCGACGTGATCCGCCTTGTTCTACCAATCCCGTGGCCCGGGAGTACAAATCCATCCAGGACACAGCCCCTGATGATCGGCCATTCACCCCTTTAACAGTGGCCCGTGCGGGTCGCAATGAGGAAATATTAATGCCGACGCCACCGCCGCGACTCATGATTTCGATCATTTGGCCCAGAGTTTCCACAATGCCTTCACGGCTGTCTTTGGGACTCGGAATCACGTAACAGTTAAAATACGTCAGCATTTGGTCGGTTCCGGCGCCGGCCCAGATCCGCCCCCCGGGAACAAAATGCATAGCAGCAATTTCCTTGGAAAAACTATCCTCAACATCATGTCGTACTTTAGGCTTTTCAACTTTCGCCACGCCGTGAGCAATACGTCTGGCCACTTCATCAAGAGATTGTTCTAAAGGTCGGTCACAATCCACAATGCGGCGTTCTATCACGTTGCCTTTTTGCGGTCCCGTCAGTAATTCGATGGACAATTGGCCGTCGGGAAGAATGGCTCGTACGACTCCCACGTCCTTTTTGGGCCATTTCGGGTGCGGCTCCACTAAGGCAATAGCTAGATCGCCCACTTGGAATGCCCGATGGGGATCCTTAATCGTGTAGCGATCAAGAAATATTTTCCAGCTAAGTTCAGACAAAAACCCCGTTGATAAGTCCAAAATTTAACCCTCCTGAGAATGCGGATGAAGTAATTGTTCCAATTCTTGCCGAAAGCCGTCGATATCGGTGAATTGTCGGTATACCGATGCAAATCGCACATATGCCACCTGATCCACTTCCTTGAGGTGGTTCATGACAAATTCTCCTATCCAACGCGAGGACACTTCTCCAAATTGGTGGTCTTGAATTTCCCTCTCGACATCATCGGCAATGATCTCGAGTGCGTTGAGTCCTATGGGACGCTTTTCGCATGCTGTCAATAGACCACGAAGAATCTTGGTGCGATCAAACGACTCGCGTTGCCCATCTTTCTTCACTACCCATATCGGTGTTTCTTCAACCCGTTCATAAGACGTAAAGCGTTGACGACACTGAAGGCATTCACGTCTACGCCGTATTTCGCGACCCTCATGGGCTGGACGAGAATCCAGTACTTTACTGTCATGATAACTGCAATATGGACAACGCATCTCCAAATCCCCTCTATGTAGTACACTTTGCATTATATAAATACTATATGTTGATGTCGAGTGAATGAGAATCATTTATTCGCAAAAATGTCGAATCACAAATCTGCCAGGGTTACACAATACATTAGGCGACATTTTGTGTAAAAGCGAGTAAATTTAAGACAGTTATACCGTTGAGTCAGAATGGATTTATTTGTCAAGACGCCAGCCGCAGCCAAAATACCATGACCCTGGTATTTTGGCACACCTCAAGCCAGGGAACACAGAGCAGACATCAATTGTCGCGAGCGATTCCCGGTCAGGAACAACACTCCCCATCTCGGTTTCATTTATTTGAAACTTCTTAATTAGGGGGCCACAAAAGATAAATAACCCACAAGTCCTATGCACAGAAACAAAACCACACCGGGCCAAAACTCGCGCTCTTGAACACCAACACAAGAGGAAAAATCAGGGAAGATCCGCTAGTCCCCACCAAACATGCCCTATCTGCGAAAGAACAACCGGCCGCGACAAGTTAACAGGAATGATGGCGTTATCGACGCTGAAGAATAATATGTGCAGAAATTAATGCTTAAGAGGTCTACCAAAATCAAACTTGACAGATACAACATTTTCGTAGATCAGAGCAAAACTCATTCACTGCGCCATTTTCGCCAGAAGCCAACAGTTCTCGCAAGCGCATAATGCTATCCAACCGACCGCGATGGGATAGACGGTGAAAAGTCACTGAGTCAATTCGTCTCAAAATACGAAAGAAAAAATTTCATAACGAAGCCTTGACCTTGCTTGCCTTTATACGCTATTGCGATTCACATGGGTCAATGGCCAGACTCTAACCATCCACCCCGATGACTCTCCCTCATAGTTCTGAGTAGAGTCTGACGGGGTCAAACTCCAACGAAAAGCTGCAAGATTAATCATGAGGTTTCGACAAAATACTGTACCCATAAATTCCAAATCCTAAAATCAAGAGAATTCCCAGCCACAAACTGTGCAAGCCTAATATTCCTCCTGCCGTGAAGAACAAACCGGCAAATTCCCCCCATTTAACCCACTTTAGTTGCGGACGTTGTCGCTCTAAAGTTGCCCATCTCTTTGTTAACATGGTTGCCTCATCTCCTTTTCGATTTCCTCTCATCTAACCGGGATCATGGCCACATTTCCTGTCATGCTTTCCACCAATAAGCCCTGGGGAAAGGAAATAAAGGCCGCCGGCCCGAACCCGCCTAAATACTCGCGGGTTGTCTGAATGATACGGCCGGTGCGAACCTGAATTTGCATTATCACACCATTTTGCAAACCAATCCAAAGCGTGGAACCGACCAAAATTGGATTGGCCGTCGCCGCAGCTCCTAACGGAACCCTCCATATCAGCTTACCACTTTTCGCGCCAAACGCGCTCAAGTTTCGATTGGCCGGATTGGCGACAAACACCTCATGATTGGCGGCGAAGGGAATACCCTCTTCTTCTTTGTCAATAGGGGCTATTCCTCCCCCTGTTTGGCGTTGCCACAGGATATGGCCATTTTCGATGTTGATCGCAAACAACTCGTTGTCCAACCATGTTTTCCCCGTCTTTAAATTCACTATACGAGGGACTCCGGCAATATACAACAGGTGGCCCGAAATTACCGGAGTATTATCAGACAAGCCGCTGGACACCGGCAGATCCTTGTGCCAAACCACCTGATGATTCTGCATATTGATGTCCCACACTGTTGAAGTCGCGGCGGGATAGGCCTGTTTGTAAAAATTGGTAGCCACGAACACGTTCGGGCCATCAACTGTCAATGAAGACATACTGTCGAACCCGGTTAGCGGTAATGACCATAGGACATTTCCCCGAGTCGCCGAAATGGCAATAAACCGGCCCCTTCCCGTCACTTCATAAATGATACCGTCGTGCAGGGCAGGTGTCGCCATGTCTTCTCCCACCGTGGGGGTAAACCACAACTCTCGTCCTGTCTTGGCATTGAAGGCCATAATTCCGTTTGTTCCGGTTCCTCTTATCCAACCGTTTGTCTTTGTGAAATCCCGAAAGGCGTTATTGCCCAAGCCAACCACGACCTCTCCGCGCCAAACCAGGGGGGTCGTCATAACCATATTAGGCACTGTGTCGTTCCATAGGCGTTGTCCGGTATCCAAATTCCAAGCGACAACATGATTACCGTTGGTACCGGCAAAGGCTTCATGGCCGACCACTGCGGGTTGATCAACCACCGGCGCAGGCCCCGTCCTTAAGATATACCCTGTCCTTAGAGTCGTCTGGTTCCAATTGAATACGGTGTTACGATTCAATCCGGTCTCGAACCCCGTCCATGTTGTGGGAACATTCCGTTGCCTAATGGTGGAGCTTGCAGCCTTTAAAGTCACGATCCGTGCAGAACTCAGCCTCCGGGTGTGCGACGGCTTGACGCGTGCATTCCAGGTGGCAGACCAGAACACACGATGATAGACGCCGTTGGGTATGGGAAGACCGACCCACAAAGGAAATAAATAGAGGGTGCTTAGGCCTATTATTATTGCCTCGGTACCGGCGATCCAATGCCAGTATTTTTTCGTAAAACCCGCCAAAGTAACAATGCCATAAGCGGTGCAAATGATGAGCATGGGCATCATGGACAGAAAATAATAATCGAACTTCGACCGAGGTGTCGTAAGCCAAGTTCCGTAAAAAATCAAAAACCACACGATAAAAAACAGGGTGGTGGATCTCAGTCTGCGTCGGTGAATGTCGTATCCTGTCATGATTATCAGACTGAGCACGCCAAACCAAATAACCAACGGATCTGAAAACCCCAGCAACCGTATGGTGGAATGCGCTTGGGTTATCCAAAGATAAGCCGTGGGACGGGGCAGCCCCAACCACGTCCAGGCATTTGCGGTCCATGGATCGAAAAACCTCAAGGTCCACATATTCTTTAATATGAGCCATTGTAACTTGCCCCAAGCCAAAAAAATATTAGGGGGCAAATAAGATTGATGAAATCCACTAGGAAAAGCGTAAGCATAAGTCAAAAAATAGACACCTAGGGGTATGATCGTAACGGCACTAAGATATAGCCAGCGTTGGCGGTTCGACCAAATAAGACGCCATGAAAGGACAAAAATTATCCACGACATGAGGATCGTCTGCGCCCCGATCCATTTAGCTGAAAACCCCAATCCCAACGTAATGCCAAAAACCCACAACGTTCTGTTCTTAACCTCTCGACCATGAGATAAATCATTCCACATCTGCCACAAAACCGTCAGATTCCATATCACAAAAGGAAAGGCAATGGAATCCAAAAGCGCCAATCTGCTGGTGCTGACCATCAAGCCGTCGACCGCAGACAGTGCTGCTGCTATCCAGGCGACATGTCGGTTACGAAACATTGTTTGTGCAAGCAAGTACACGATCATAGGGACCAGGGCCCCTAACAGGGCACTGGGCAGACGCCAAATCCACGAATTATTGCCGAAGACAGCAATAGCACCGGCAATAACCTCCTTAGCAAAAGGAGGGGCAGACAAAAGATTTGGATCGGTTCCATACACTAAATGCTTTACCAGCACTAAAGGGTGTTGATGCAGCAAGACATCGGCTGCCGTGACGTAATAATATTCATCATAAATAAGGCCATGATAGCTGCCTAACCCGACAAATCGCACTAAGAAAGCAATCAATTCAATGGGAAACAGAACCCACCATGACGGAATTAGTTCGGGGCGAAGGCGAAGTCGATAACCTTGTTCTCGAGAAAGTTGGGCCATTCCTTCTCCCCCTCATTAGAGTTCAATCGGCACTTTAGCCACATTATATCCTGATTCGGTCGGACGTCGGAGAAACAATAATTTCCGTCATGGTTGCCTTCAACTCTTCCTTCAAAGGGACTAATATAATCGACGCGATCTGGTGTCATCTTCCGGTCCGTGATATCACCGAAACAATGGCCAAGGGTGACAGGGATCAAACCGTCAAGGGCCACCATGTCCACGAATCCGAAGGGTGACGTTCTCATCACAGTATTCTCGCCCATCATATGCAAATAGATTGGCAACCGGCCATTATTCCCCATTTGGGCCCTATGGGTTAGCCTTACCCGGCATAAGACACAAACCTAAATTCTAGAGCCTGGGCTCGCAAGTCACGAGCTGCCGCCGGAATTGATCATGTCAATCGTTGAGGGGACATTGCTGAGTGTTGTGCCTTAGTCGAGCCACGTAGCATTCACAAGAACTCTTGAGATTCGGATCAGGATAAGACCAAGGAAAATCCCCGTGTCTCAATACCACCGAGGCACGGGCCCAATCCACTCCTTCGCGCTCACACGGGATTAATGCCACAAATCCTGAATAGACTGCAACAAAATTGAGGCGTTTTGCTCCACTATATCCTGCTCCACAATCCCCCATGACAATACCGTCCAATACCACTGCCACTCCCGCAATTGGGGAAGACGCATCAACAATTCTTGAAGATTTGTAACTTCTTGGATGCGCCCCACTTCGCTCACGTCAAAGACAGGTTCCTTTAATGACATTTGTCCCTGTTCGTTGAGGATCCAATGAAAGTTATGGTGAAACGGACTGGTAATCGGATGAAATCCCGGCACCAGGCCGTTTGTGACTTGAAGCCACACGTGCAAGGGTATCTGTCGTGCCGTGTCCATGATGTTCTGAATACGAATTGCATCTTCGGTGACACTGGTATACATCCATGGCTCATACATTACAAACTGCGTCGGCACATTATACGTTCTGCTTTGCTGCCCCAGCCCCTTATCCAATCGAACTCGCAAGGTAGTTCCAGTCTGTGTCTCGGTGACGGAGAGCTTGGCACAATCGATGCACCGTGTGAGAACCCGAGGTGCAAAGAACCATTGCACCATATCAATGCCACGAACCTGTTCTGTCGCCATTGGCGTCATCTGATGCCGTTTCATCAATTCTTCGACCATGGCCACCGTTGGATTGGATTCTATTAATTCCATCATACTTAGCCGTCTTTCGTCTCTTCCCCCAAGGTGTGAAACGCCAACCTTATCCTAACCAGCCTAAGGAATCGCTTGGTGAGTGGAGACATCCTCCTTCCTGTGATGCCATTTTGAACATCAACTGAACAATCTCTTGTATTCAATTTTCATGCAACGATCTTCAATGAAGCGAAGTCCACCGCTCTCCGCGGCGGATCGAGCCTTTTCGCTGATAATTCCCAGTTGGAGCCACAAAACTTTGGCTCCAATCCGTACAGCACTTTCAGCAACCATGGGAGTGTCTTCAGCCCGGCGGAAGACGTCAACGATATCAATCGGGAATGGAATATCTTCCAGGTGCGCGTAAACTTTTTCCCCCAGGATAATGTCGGCTTGAGGATGAACCGGAACGATATGAAATCCCTGTTGTTGAAGAAATTGTGAAACATCGTGGCTGGGTCGGTTCAATTTAGGAGATAATCCGACAACCGCCACATGATGGTACTGGTCCAAGATTTGGCGAATTTCCGCGTCATCCATAATGGTCCTCCTATTTTACCAAGGTGAGCCAATCACCATATTCGGGAAGCCGAGCTCTGATCGCTTGATTATAACGCGTTTGAATACCTTCGGTCACAGGTCCCACAGTTCCTTGGCCAATGTTGCGATGATCAATCCGAGTTACGGGGGATATCTGAACGCCCGTCCCCACCAAAAAGAGTTCATCCGAGACATAAAGTTCTGTGCGGTCAATGGGCCGAGTCGATACCGGAATGCCAGCATCTTGAGCCAAACGCATAATAATGTCGCGTGTGATCCCTTCCAGAATATTATCGGTGACTGCAGGGGTAACGAGAGTCCCATTTCGCACCATAAACAAGTTTGCTGCACTTCCCTCGGCCACATGACCACTTTCCGTCAAAAATATGGCATCATCAAAACCAGCCAAATGAGCGTCGGTTACGGCTAAAGCGGTATTTACGTAGGAACCCGTGATCTTGGCCCTTGAGGGAATCGCATTATCCTCCAGCCTTCGCCATGATGAGACCATGACATGAATCCCCTTAGTGGGAAGATAGTCTCCCATCGGCAAAGCAAAAACCGCAAATTCATCATGGATACCTTCCAAAGTCACTTTAATTACAGGATCTGCCTTAAACGCCAACGGACGGATGTAAACATCTTGATGAAAATTTTGCCGTCGTAGCAATTCCACCGTCTGGTTTATCATGTCCTCGACACTGTGACCCGGATCAATTCGCATTACGGAACAGGATCGCATAAATCTTTCGTAGTGCTCGCGCAATTTCAAAATATAGAGTTTATCCTGTTCCTCATTGTAATAGGCACGAATGCCCTCAAAACACCCCGTACCATAATTTAGTGCGTGAGTCGCCACTGAGATCGTAGCCTGCTCCAAAGCCACAAATTCATTCTTAAAATATGCTAAAGGCACCGATATTCCTCCTAATTTGATGATCAGAAAACCCCTTTCAAGACAAATAATAACAGGAAGTTTTCTAATGTGGAAACGTGATCCGCCCACCAAATATTCTTAACAAGTTCTCCCTTGTTCTCGCATTAGGAATTCTTAAGCCATTTTGGTATTATAGAAGTAGCATTAACCTAACAGGGTCGTTGAATGGGCACCACAAAGAAAGGAGCATCGTGCGTTATGTCCAAAAAGCCTATTTCATTCAAAAGCCAAAGCCGTCGCCGTCGGCTGGAAAAACAGTATCGACCACGCCCGCGTAAGCAAGTCCATGAATGGGATGACCTGGTTGATTACTGGCGCCTTTTTATTCGCAACCCATTCCAATTAGCTGGGCGAGCGGTGTGGACAGAGCGCATGTTGTGGAGCAATGCTATTCTGGCTGGATTGCTGGCGGCGATTCAGATCTTTCTGGTTGCCGGATTTCACCTCCTCACCCTGTTAAGTGCCGCTATCGATTTATTATTTGATGCGTTTCTTTTTTACTATGCCCTGAGCTGGCTGATCGTATGGATCCTAAATCGCACCGAGCCCAGCCAACGACGCTACGATGTGGACATACTTCGCAGACAAGCCATTGTCTATTCGGGATGGCTTGTGATCGGAGTGCTCGCTCGGTGGATACCATTTCCGTA
Source organism: Bacillota bacterium (assembly GCA_021821465.1). Lineage (GTDB taxonomy): Bacteria > Bacillota > Sulfobacillia > Sulfobacillales > Sulfobacillaceae > Sulfobacillus. The sequence goes on along the minus strand of JAKACM010000063.1, from coordinate 10,585 downwards.
TGTCGTTCCCTTGATTGTTTTGCTCGTTGTCATCTTGGGAATAAGGGCCGTGCGTTGTCTTTACAACGTTACCTGGATTCGGGCCGCCGCCAGCGTACTCAGCGGCACGGCAACTATTTGGATATTAATCGGTATTATTAACCGAATATCGGCGCTATAGTTTGGGAGAAAAATTCCTCATGTTAAACATATTTTGTTCCGGCGCTGATTCTTTCGTTGTCCGTGCAAAGGCCAAATGGCGATGAATATTGCTATTGTCAGTCGGAAATTATCAGGACGCGGCGGTATGGAAACGGTCATTCAAACTCTCGGTCAGACTGCTCAAGCTAACAGAGTCCCTCTAGCGCTTTGGGCAATGGGTGAACTGCAAAGCAAACAATGGCTAGGTGATATTCCTTACCGGTCTTCAAAAATTGACCGGGGAACCGGACGCCGACTGCAACTCAAAGCTAAACTCCCTTTTTATATTTTAGCCTTGGCCCGCATGTTACACCGAAGCGAAGTCGATACTCTCCTCATAACCGATCCCATATTTGCAGAAGCTGCTTATAGGGCCCGTTACCTGACGCGCCGAAGAGTTCGAATTTTGTCATGGCTTCATTTTTCTCTCGACAAAATGGCTAATATTTCCAGTTTGGAAAAGGCCGATGGGCATCTAGCCATTTCCCAAGGAATTAAACGACAGTTGGAATCATTAAGTATCACGGCACCCATCCATGTAATTCATAACCCATTGCCATATAGGTTTAATCCGGATTCACCACAACTTCCCATACCTAAACGGCTTTTGTACGTGGGGCGGCTCAGCAACCATCAAAAACGGCTCGACTTGTTATTTCAGGCGTTGTCACAGATTGACGACGACTGGCAACTCGACATCGCGGGCGACGGGCCCGACATGGCATCGTTGCAGAATATGACTAATGAGCTTGACCTCAACGGCAAAGTTGCCTTTAGGGGCTGGCAATCCGATCCATGGGAGCGTTTCCGGCCCTCTGCTTTGGTACTCACTTCCGATTTCGAAGGATTTCCCATGGTTCTGGTTGAAGCCTTGGCTCGGGGAATCCCCGTCATATCGACCAATTGCCCGACTGGGCCGGAAGACATTGTAGCACACTACAAAAATGGCCTGTTAGCTGAAGTCGGATCCAGTGCATCCATCCGCGACGCTTTACAGATAGCATTGGAAAACGAATGGCCGTGGGAGTGGACTCAGCAAGATATTCAACACAACGCCCTCGCCCGTTATAATGCATCGCGGATTTTTGACGACCTCTCCACGGCCATTGACTCTATCTCCGTCCATTAAGGAGTTTCCAGGTATCGCGAATCATGTGATCCACATCGTGAGAGTAACACGGTTTGAACCGTAGTTCCGTTTGTGCTTTGTAGATATCCGCCACCAAAATGGGTGGATCACCCGCTCTTTTCGCCATTCTGATTGGACTAATCGGTAAACCGGTAACCCGAGCATATCCATCAATAACTTCCTGAACCGAATGTCCATGACCTGAACCCACATTAAAGGCTTGGGAACTCCCCCCCTCCTGCAAATAATGAGCGGCCTGCAAATGAGCTTCCACCAGATCATGCATGTGAATATAATCCCTAATAGCAGTGCCGTCCGCAGTAGGATAATCCGTTCCGTAAATTTCCGGTTGTTCATGCCGAATCAAAGCCATAGCTATTCTCGGTAACAAGTGAGTTTCCGGGTCATGCGATTCGATGACACCTTCCACGCTTCCCGCGACATTAAAGTAACGAAGTGCGACCCATGGTTGAACATAAGCCATGTCATAGGCGCGCAATATTTCTTCAAATTGCCATTTACTCACTCCATAGGGGCTTATCGGCACCTTCATAGCCTCTTCCGGTATGGGGACAGCCTTTGGGTTCCCATAGACGGCCGCCGATGACGAAAAGACCATGGGAATGGGTCCGTTATCTCGTATGTAATTGAGCATGGCCAAGGGGGCTATAAGATTCTCCTCAAAATACCTTGCCGGCTCACGCAGAGATTCAGGTACGACGATTAAGCCAGCACAATGATAAATCATGGTGAGGTGATATGACTCGAAAATTTTTTTCCATATCTGTTTGGATCCCACCGATCCCCGGAAAAGCGGGATGTCGGGCACTTGGCTGGGGATATCCCGATAATCCAGTAAGATAGGGCTTTCTCCCCGTCTTTTCAATACGCCAGCTAAAGACTGCCCCACATACCCCAATCCCCCCGTAATGAGAATGGCATCACTTTTCGACATCGATCGGTAATTCTCCTTCGCCTTTGATATCTTTAAGGGTACCACGCCTAGTAATCCATTTACTGCTATAAATCTTGTGATCGTTGGTGATCACAACATTCTTCCTGCCCCGAAGCCGCCAGCCTCTAGCCAGCGGGTCTCGCTTCGTCTCTGACAGGCGTGATTTTCCCGTCGAAGTCCGACTCCCGATCATGCGCAGGATCTCCGAACCCCGTTGCGTCCGTTGCCGAACGCGTCGCCACAGGTAGGGCAGTTGCGGTTGCCAGCCGATGCAAATTCCGCGCGGCATTGATGTCCCGGTCATGGGTTATCTCACACGATGGACACGTCCACTCGCGATCCTTTAAGGTGAGGTCTTTGTTCAGGTAGCCACAACCGGAAGTGGAGCAGGGTTTGCTGCTGGGAAACCAGCGGTCTGCGGTGATGAGTTGCGTACCGTAACGGTCTGCCTGGTATTGCAGGATCGTGAAGAACTGCCCGAAGCCTTGATCGGCAATGGCTTGTGCCAAATGATGATTCATCAGCATTCCCTCGACCGATAACGTTTCGATCCCTATCGCTTGGTTTTCACGACAGAGACGGCTCGACGTTTTGTGGAGGAAGTCCTGGCGAAGATTCGCGACCCGCAGATGACTGTTCCCCACCCGCAAAGTCGCCTTCGCGCGATTGTGGCTCACCGGCAGGTGAGTTCCCTGGGGGATCGGGGCGTTCTGAGGCAATCCGATTTGCCCTTTGGCGGCTTCGAGTTTTCGCGTGATCGCCCGTTGCCGCATTTTAATGCGGCGCAAGGCTTTTCGAAGAGCTTTGGGCCCGTCGATTTTTTCTCCCGTAGACAGCGTGACGAATGTTTTCACGCCGACATCGGCCCCTTTCTGGCCGTTCTCCGTACGGGGACGATGATAGTCCGATTGGGAGACCGCGACCTGAATCGCGATAAACCCCTGGTCGGCGCGGCGGGTGACCCGGGCGCCCAGGATCTTGCCGGAGAACCGTAAGGGTTCGGTGATACGGACAGACCCAACCGATTTTGGGGATCCGCACGGCCTCCTTCCGGATCTTGAGCTTGTCATTGGCGATATAGAAACTCTCGGACGTTTTGCCTTTTTTTTGAAGACGGGCCGATCATTTTGCCCCGTCAAGAAGCGACGCCAGGCCTCTCCTAAATCGGCAAACGGCTGGCTATGGGCATCGCGGTGTATGGTGTGCAACCATGGAAACTGCTGATATTTGATGGCGTTAAACTGCTTCTTCAAGGCATAGGCGTTAGGGTGTTGCCCCGCGACCCCTTGCTGATTCCAGGCATCCAACGCCCAATTCCAGACCATCCGCGTTGTCCCAGCCGCTTGTTTAAAGTACTGAATCTGATCCGGCGTCGGATGGAGCCGGATCTTGTGTGCTAACGTCGGCACACCGCGCCTCCTTCAAACTTTTGCGATAGTGCCGCAGTCCCTACAACCGGGCCGAAAACCCATGCGTGATAGTCAGCAAATCTTGGACCAGTTACTGCTCGGGGGATAAGCGCTCTTGGTTGAGCACTAAAATCTCGCAGGCGTGCTGTTGACAGAATCGCTCAAACCATGCGTAGCCAAACCGCGTCAAACGATCTTGGTGAGCCAGAATCAGGGTGGCAATCTCTCCCGCATCCACGGCGTCCACCAAGGCGAGAAATTTTTTACGGCCCAAGTTCATGCCCCCGCCCACTTCTTCGACAAACTCGACATGGGAAAGCCCGCGTGCCACGCAAAATTCCTCCACAATACGCCGCGGGGTTTTCCGAATCGGGCCTTGACCCCGGCTACTCACACGGCAATACGCGATCCGCCGAGATTAAACGCCCCTGCGCGATCCCACCGTGGCACGGTCTTCACCGTCACCCCTAATAGCTTACCAACCTGAGCAACACTCATCACGTTTTCCATAGCTATTATTATACACTAATCGCCACTATCCTGATACCTATGGTGTAACTCCTTTGGTGTCCTGGCACCAACTGAATCAAAGGTCGCTTTCTTAACGCTGTTTACTCACAATGCCGTTAATTTGGGGCCCTGTCTACATTCATCAGCTTGATCACACTCTTCTCGATACCGCGGATAACTGAGGGAGTATCTCACATGTCACTCAGGGTTAGTCTGGTGTCGTTTTGAATCTCCCAAAACCGATAGCTTTCGTGGAAGCTAAGATTTTACCTGACCGATCATGGCCAAATCGTCTTGGTTCATCCGTGAAACAGGTATGTCGTGTAAATTCCACCACTTCAAATCCAATAGTTCTTGCGGTTCCAAACTCAAAGACGCAGACAGATGCATCCGCAATTCCACTTGATAATAGAAACGTAGGGAATGAAAAGGATGCCGGAAAAAGGTGATGAAACTTTCACGGACGCCAATCATGGTCCTTACTTGTATGCTTAGACCAGTTTCCTCGAAAAATTCCCGTATTAGCCCATCCTCCAATGATTCCCAAGGTTCGATTCCCCCACCCGGCAAATCCCATTTCTGGCTAAACTTTGACAATGACAAGAGAATGTTGCCATCCCGGACCAACAGACCATATGCTCCGGGGCGAAATCTCACATCCTGCGGAGAAAATTCATGAATGCTGCCGGACAGATCAGGAATCCTGAGCGGCTCCTGCGGCGGATTAGGTTTCGGCATGAAACTCCTCCCTTTGGGCATGGTTCTCTGCAGTTTGTGCAGCCTGTTCCAAATAGATAGCGATATGCTGTATCGCTTCCATATTTCCATTTTGGCGTTTTATCCCCTGACGCATTTGCAAGTGGCAACCGGGATTATTAACAACAATCACATCATATGCAATCTTTCCCAACACCTTCATTTTGTTATCCAATATCGCCAATCCCCATTGAGGGTGCTCGATATTGTACACTCCCGCTGAGCCACAACACCGGTCCTGGTCGGAGTAAGAAACAAATGTGTCATTGGACACCGCACGAAGAAGGGCTACAACATCTTCACCCGCATGCTCCACATTAACCAAGTGGCAAGAATTCTGCACAACCACGCGTATTCCTTGTCCTTCCAAAGGAACTTTTCCGCAGACATTCTTAAACACACTGGCCCAGTCTCGGACACGTTTGCTGAAGCGTTTAGCCCTGTCGGACCATAATGGATCGTCGCTCAAAAGTTCTTCGTACTCCATAAGCATTGCTCCACAGCCTCCAGCCGTGTTGACAATAAGAGACTGCATGTCCTGTTCAAATGCTTGAATATTGTTTCGAGCCATTGCTTTGGCTTCGTCGCGGTGGCCGGTGTGTAGATGTAAAGCTCCACAACATCCTTGGGCAATTGGGCTGACGGTGGCAATCTGACCACGTACCAAAAGATTCTTCGCAGCTTGGTTCACGTCCGCAAATTGCGCAGACATTACACATCCTTCAAAGAATTGAACGGACATTTTGGGATCACTCTTCATGGGTAGTGGACGAACGTCCTGCTCCGTATAACCCATAAGCGGCACGAGAGGTTTTACTGCATTGTAGTGCATAACAGGCCGCAATAATGAGGCAATGCGAATCGCCCTTCGCAGCCTGTTGGGTCGTTTTACCAACCGTAATATTTGTTTGACGGCAAAAGATGTCGGCTGCTTTCGCTGTTGGCGAAGAAGATTGCGGCCACTCTCCAGCACTCGGTGATACCTGACTCCGGACGGACATGCACTTTCACAGGCTCGGCAATCCAAACAATATGTTAACGATTCTTCGAGACCCAAACCCACTTCGATTTCTCCGTGAACGGCGGCTTCAACCATAGCAATTCGTCCTCTGGGCGAATGCAGTTCATTACTGGTCAGCTGGTAGGTCGGACAAGCAGGCAGGCAAAACCCGCACTTATTACAGTGTTCGATTTCTTCCATGGCACCAAACCGGGATGGTTGCGTGTTTATAATCCACACCCTCCTACTCGTGAACTATCTTGGAGAATACGTCATAAGGATCAAAGATCTGTTCCAGTCGTTGTGTGATCTTCTGCCAAGAGAACTCCACACCTTGTTGCCAATATTGGCCCTGAACCAAATTGCGGGAAAGTCCCGGGAGTGCTGGCAATGAAGGATGAGGTGAATACAGTTCATAGGCCCCGCTTCCCGGATAAATGATCACTGCCAGATCCGGCACCGATTCGACCTGGGCCGCGAGATTCTCAAACTCTCCCATGGTTGTGCCCCCTTCTCCCCAGCTGCCATTGTGCAAACAGCGATCCTGCAGTCTTTGCCGCGTTTCTTCCCACTTCCGCCATGGCTCATTGTCGTCATCCTCCCATCGAACCTCGAGACCTTTGGATGTACACAATAACTCTACGGTATTTCGTGTGACCGAAACGCCTTCGACTTGGTGAGAAATCCACAGGCGAGGTGCTTCATTGTTCCATCGAGTCAATACCATCCCTTCGGGACGGCTGGGGTACTGACTCAACTGAATGCTCAGCGCCAACAAGGGCCCGATCCGAGCATTCGTAACATAACCCCATAACCTGCGGGAAGGATAGGGCCTCAGGCGCAGGATCACCCGGGATATAACGCCCAGGGATCCCCAGGAACCGATTGCCAACTTGGAAACGTCATACCCAGCCACATTTTTCATTGTCTTGCGGCCAAAATGCATAACTTCCCCTAACCCATCCACCCATTCGAGTCCCAAAACCACGTCACGCCAGCCCAACAAAAAACTCTGGCGCCAATGACGCGCATTGGATGCAATCAAGCCCCCTACCGTGTCAGATCCCATTGCGGGCAAAAAAGGAATGTCCAAGCGATCCTCTCGCAACAACTGCAAGAGCTGTTTGGCCTGTAGGCCGGCTTGAACTTCAATAGTAAGATTATCCCGATCATAATCCACAATCTCACTCAACCCCGCCATACTTAAAGGAGTATCGGGGGGCCCTCCCACGAGTGACCATCTTTGAAAACCTCCACCAATTGACAGACAGTGCCCGTCTCGTCCTGCCTCCCAAATGGCGTCTTGAAGCTGCGGCAGATTTTCGGGTCGCCACATTTGCGGCCATGTGTGGGAGTCTCGGGGTTGATAGTTGCTTTTTTGAGAACCGAGCGGAGGCAAAACGACTTTTATAGGGTTAAAAAGGGTCTCGGGATCGAAAGCTTTTTTGATGTTAACCATCACCGAACGTTCTTTGTCGCCGTACATAAGTTCCAAATTCTCGATCTTATCAATGCCGATGCCATGTTCTCCAGTAATCGCCCCCCCCAAATCCACGCAGGCTTGTAAAATAGCCCGGTCAGCCTGCTTCATGCGGTCGACTTCATCAGCATCCCCCGGGTTATAAGTAATAATCGGATGGAGATTGCCGTCGCCAGCATGGGCAGAACAAAAAATATCAAAGCCAAATTGGTGACCAATATTTAACACGTCATTCATCATCCGTGCCAGCAAAGGGCGAGGGACTGTAACATCTTGGATCCATAAATGAGGAGCCAGCCTGGCAGCGGCTCCGTAATGGGCGCGGCGACCTCGCCACAAGTTATCCGCCTCCAATGCCGTGCCCGCAATTTTTAGCTCTTCTGCCCCTTGGCGATTCAGAATCTCTCGGATGTTCTCGACCTGCACATCCAGTTCCGTCGGATCCCCATCCACTTCAATTAATAATACGGCTCCTGCATTCGTTGGGTAACCTGCGTGAACAAAAGACTCGACCAATTGTAATGACTTCTTGTCGAGCAATTCTATCGTAGACGGAATAATTTGACAAGAAATAAGCCGCTGAACCGCCCCTAGGGCCTGTTCCGGCGATGAAAAGACGGCCAACATGGTCTTGGTCGCCATGGGTTTGGGCCAGATATCGAGGACTATTCGCGTAGTAACAGCCATAGTTCCCTCGGAACCGGTCAAAATACCGGCGAAGTCGAGTCCCGTTCGGTAGTCGCGAGTGGTAGGTGTCCAAAGCAAACTGCCGTCTTCTAAAACAACCTGCAACTGAATAACATGATTTGTCGTCACCCCGTATTTAATACAATGCGGGCCTCCCGAATTTTCCGCCACATTTCCCCCGAGAGTCGAAATCTTATGGCTTGCAGGATCAGGGGGATAGAAAAAACCTTGGGTCGACAAAGCCTCTTGAAGATCGGCATTGATGACTCCGGCTTCCACCTCTACTTGTCTGTTCGCCGTATCAAGATCAATGATCCGCCGTTGACTGGTCATAACCATACTCACTCCACCTAAGATGGGCGTAGTGCCACCACTCAAGTTCGAAGATGACCCGCGGGCCACCAGATAAATATGGTATTTTCGACACAGTCGCACCACATGCTCTACGTCCTCCTCAGTCAATGCAAACACGACGACATCAGGCACATATCGTTCCCCAGTGGCGTCATAGCTGAAGGCCATACGTTGATCGTAACTATCAAGAATCTGAGAAGCATTCATAGCTTCCTTTAATTCTCGGATCATTGCTGAAAGCTGACCCGAATCGACGTGTTGTTGATTCGCAATTAAGCGGCTCCGATCAAGTTGACCGGCGAGAGCCTTGGTATCCATGGATGTCTGCCTTTCTCAGAGCGATAGACATGATTAAATTCCGGAAATGCTTGCCCCATGCATTGTTCCGCTTCTTGACAGAAGCCAGCCATAAACTGCAAGGACTTGCAAAACCACAAGACCCGGCATCTACCAGATCAGCGCATGTCCGGGCAACAAGCGGCGACGCACTTCGATAAATCGCTGTTGATCCTCATTGAGCGGTATTTTTTGATATTCCGCTTCTTTGTCTTTATTTTCTTTGAGAAGTTCCTGCATTGTATATAGCTCGTCCAGTGAATCGACACGATCAATAAAAAGCACACCCTCCAAGTGGTCCACCTCATGTTGGATGATGCGGGCATCAAACCCTTCGAATCCTCGCCTCCACGCATGGCCTTGAAGGTCACTACCCGAAAGTTCAATATATTCGGCGCGACGTGTCGGTCCGTAGATCCCAGGAACACTCAAACAACCATCGTAGTCTTTGAGTTCACCTCGTGCCCTAATGATTTTCGGATTGACAATAATTTCAGGCTCATCCATTTCGGCCCCTTTCCAAATGAACACCCTCTTAGGTGATCCAATTTGCGGAGCAGCAATGCCATACGCAGCCACGGTTGGCCACGTGTCAACAAGATCAGAGAAAAGCTGATGAACATCGGACGAAAAATTTTTGACGCGGGTCGTTCGAGTTCGCAGGAAATCATTTTGCGTAGATATTACCCAAATAGCTTGTTTCAATAGACTCCCCTCATCTGCACAGCGTTTAATATATTACTCCGCTTCGAGTATACCTAAACGTCTAAATCGTTCCATAATGTAATCCACCGGCGTATGTTCTACCCCATTATACCCGGGTTTGGTATAAACGTTCAGAGCGTCAGGAAAGACCTCTCGCAATATTCGCCGGATACGGCGTCCCGCCGCATCGGCATCTGTAAAGATAACAACTGTATGATGCTTCACCGCTTTTCGAATACGTTCCAGACGGTCCTGATTCGGAATTCCAAATGTCGGAATAATAGGAACTTCGGGAGGAAGGACGGCTTGTAGGCGTGAACGATCATTTTTCCCTTCAACAATAATTGCAAAATTTTCGTCACCCATAGCAAAATGACCTCCTTAGGAGCAGCGCAAGCATCACACCCTATACAAAAAATGGCACTGTTCCAAAGTCAATCCAAATTTCTATCGTGGCTGCTTGTACCTAAGCGCGGCCCGGCTTTGACCCCATTTTGCTCATAGCTCGTACTGAGTCACCAGGTTAATCAGATTCGTCACGTCCGTGCATGCTCGCTTTTCCGTGTAACCAAAATCAGAGTCGGCACGGTTTCGTGAGATTATTCGCCACCTTTATTGGATGTTTAGGCAAATCTCGCCGTAGTTCTCCCATTAAAATTCTGTCCGCTTGTTTCTTGAAATTGAGTAGAACCTTCGGCCAAACTGGCCTCTTCGTCCCCAGTGTTCCCCCACTAATCATCGGATGTACCATTATCGCCACTTCTCCGGGCTTTGCTAGACACGAATCAGAGACTATTAAAACTGGCGCCTAAGTTCCCCTTAATCATTTTACCAAATTCGTGCGTAAATCCCCGCGTTTTAGAGGATAGGAATCTGAAGTCCCGGGCTCGTTAGGCATCACTATTTTAAGGAAGTATGCTAGATGATGCAACTTAGACTCCGCACGTGGGGATACGAAAAATCAACGATTTACGCTGACGGAGCATTAACCGGACGAATCCCACTGAAACCGGTGTTGAACGGGAATCTGCAGCATCTCCAGGATTCGCCAGACGTGTGGCTTCACATGGGTCCATTGATACCA
>JAKACM010000179.1 GCA_021821465.1 Bacillota bacterium | reverse complement strand
ATCGACAGCCGGAATTTACTCAAATTGATGTGGAAATGTCGTTTATGACCCAGGAACAAATTCTCAACATGATGGAGGCCATGGTTCATTTTGTTTTCCAAGACAGTATGGATGTGTCACTGGATCCGTTTGTGCGACTAACCTGGCAGGAGGCCATGGAAGGATATGGGTCTGACAAACCGGACTTGCGGGCGGGAGAAAAACTGTGGGATTTGACACAGACAACCAAGACACATGTGTCTTGGCCCGTCCTTAATAAGGCTCCCTATGTGGGCGGGGTGGTGTTTCGTAGCTATCAACCTTCACGCAAGCAACTGGATGCATGGATGGATATGGCTAAAGGGCTTGGGGCCAGGGGATTGGTTTGGTTTGTGAAGTCAGAAGGGCAGATACGGTCGTCGGCCGGCAAATGGCTCGGCTCGGATGAAGTGCAAAAGATAGCGGAAACAGTGGCATTACATGACGGAGATGTTTTGTTGTTGCTGGCGGGGGAGAAATATCCCAGCCTCACGGTGTTAGGTCAGTTGCGTTTGGAATTTGCCAGACAGGAGAATCGCATGGACAAAGGATGGCGCTTTCTGTGGGTGACGGATTTCCCCTTATTCGAATGGTCGCAGGAAGAGAATCGTCTAATGTCCGCCCATCATCCTTTTACGATGCCACACGCAGACGACATGGCGCTTATCGAAACACAACCCTTGGCCGTTCGCTCTCAAGCTTATGATGTGGTCTTGAACGGAACCGAGTTGGCCTCGGGAAGTTTGAGGATCTTTCAGCCCGAATTGCAAGCTCGGGTGTTTTTGGCTTTGGGGCTGAAGGCCGAAGAGATTGAGGAAAAGTTTGGATTTCTTATGCAAGCATTTCAGTATGGGGCACCTCCCCATGGAGGCATTGCGTTTGGATTGGACCGGATGGTGATGTTGATGGCCGGAGCCAAAAGCTTGCGAGAAGTCATTGCTTTTCCGAAAACGGCCAAGGGCATTGATCCTCTGATGAATTCGCCCAGTTCCGTGAATCCGGAGCAGTTGGAAGAAGTCGGGATACAAATTAAAAAGTGAAGCATTGCGGCCAAGGGCACCAAAGAGTCTTCTGCGAGAAGGCTCTTTTTGTGTCTCGGGTCTCTTTGAGAGTATGGCGGGATATGACGACAATGGGGGCTCTGGCAGAAAAGATTTGGTGGTAAAGAAAGTGAGAGGTAAAACGTTTATGTAAACTTGTGTGAAGTTGTATTACAATCAAATTATGTTTGTGAAAGTAATTTGAACTAGGAGATATGGATATGCCTTATTCCCTGTTAGACCACATCAATCCGGTTACACTGCATGTTTTTTACGTCTCCCTGTTTCAGGTTACCGGTGTTCTGCTGTTATTAACTTTATTGGGTTGGTTTTTTTGGCGTGTTCAGTATGGGATTCATGAAAATTTGTCGTCTGACGACCGACTCGGAAATCGGAATAGGGACTATCCCCGGGGATATCGAATTTTATGGTGGGGACTAGGATTATTGTGGCTTATTGATGGTTTGCTGCAAGCCCAGCCTCCGATGGCAACGAGCATGTTCGTGGACATGGACGTTGCGGTGAATATGCATTCCCAGCCGCATTGGCTGATTGTTTTGCTGGGGGCGGGCATACAGCTCTGGACCACTCACCAGATAGCTTCAGCAATCTTTTCCGTGCTCATTCAAGTTTTTATCGGCGTAGGAATGTTACTGGGATATGGGCGCCGATTGGGGCGGATTGCTCTGTATGTGTCGCTCGCTTGGGGCATACCCGTGTGGATATATGGCGAGGGATTGGGAAATTTATTCGCGTCGGGAGCGTCATGGTTAACGGGGACACCAGGAGCCGTAGTGTTTTATATCTTGGGAGCCATTGGGCTATTGTTGCCCGTGAAGTTCTGGCAATCAGGACAAATCCGGCGGTACTCAGGGTATGCTATGGCGGGGATTTGGCTGCTTTTGGCTCTGTTTCAAGCGATGCCAGGTTCCGGGTATTGGTCTTCCACAGGACTTTATAATGTTTTTCGCAACAATACCCTGATGCCTCAACCCGGTGTCATACTGGCACCGATTGCATGGATGATGCATCAGTCCAGTCTCCAGCCTATTCTCTATAACGGGATTATGGTTGGGGTCATGGCCTACCTAGGGTTGGCCATGCTTTTAAACAAGACCGGGAAAACCTTTTGGATCGTCAATATCCTATGGTTATTGGCCACTTGGTGGTTAGGCCAGGATTTCGGAATCATCGGTGGAGTAGGCACAGATCCGCAATCCGCCCCCTTAGCTCTTTTGTTTATGGTAGGAGCGTGGCACTATGGGGTGTGGACTGAAGGAAATTCGTCCGATAAGGATGTAATTCGCACCAAATTTAAGGTGAAAACTCTCAGTGCTTTCGCAATCACCTCGACCGGAATTGTTACGGCTGTATTTTTATTTTTAGGTTTTGCGGTTCCGCAAGTGGTTGTGGCCCAAGGTGACAGTCCTGCACCCGCCCGGCATCATGCACTGAGTAAGAAGCCGTCAACTCATTCGTCCAATCCCAACGCTGTGAAAAAACCGGCTCATCCTCAAAAATGGCTACAATACAATGTTGCACATCATCAAGTTCACTTACTGTTGGCAGCATCGGTGAACCAGTTTGGCTCATTGGCTTTTGATGGGTATGCGAACGGCTTTCTCACCGTGACTATTCCTCAGGGTTGGACTGTGGACGCGACTTTTGTAAACAATCAGGTGATCTTGAAGAATAGTGCCATGATAGTACCCATATTGCAAATGCAAAAAGGTGGGCCCTTTACCCCCGCTTTCCCCGGTGCATTCAGCCCTAACCCGAGTCAGGGAGTGAAACACGGTGTCGTTCAGCATTTTCACTTTGTGGCGACGCATCAGGGACGTTATGCTGTTATCAGTGCCGTTCCGGACGGCCAGTCGAGTTCAGGAATGTGGGACTATATCCTCGTCAAAAATGTGTCCAAACCCTCCATACGCATCAAGTAGGCCGAAAGAAAGCCGCCCTTAACGGATTTTATGGGGCGGCTTTGATTTGAGTCCGCGATTACCGAACTGCCGTGGGGATAAATAAATCGACCAAGCCGATGACAAAGGCTGCGATCAGCGCACCGAGAATAGACACATGCATACCCGGAACGAGAAATTGGGCAAAATATATGACCACTGCGGAGATTAAGAATCCCACTAAACCACGACCATAAGGTGACGCCGATTTCCCAAACATGGCTTCGATAATGTATCCCGCTAAAGCGATAACCAGTGCTGCCAGTAATGCCGACCAAAATCCTAAGTGGGAAAAGCCGGGCACAATGTATCCCATTACCATAAGCACCAGTGCTGCCACGACAAAGCGAACAACCATTCCAATCCAGTTTATTTCGTTCACCCCCTTTATGCTGTGGTTTAGTGTGGCTGGAGTGTATCGGAATTATTCCTCTCATAGTTCCCGGCAAAAAGTCGCACACTAGCTATGGAGCGTTGCTCCACAAGAAGAGTTCAGAACAGGATACTTCTAAACTGACACTTCTAAGGAGGGATTTTCTTTGGCTAAAGATGTTCCGCAGTCGTTTCGAGAATTGAAGTCGCGCACGGCCGACAAGCTGCGCAAAGGCGACAAGGACGTGCCCGAGGATGTTGTAGACATGGGTGATTCCATGCTTCAGTCCGGGGTGAAACCTAATAATCCACAGGACCGTGTGGCAAAACGGATGTGGAAAAACAGCGGACAGCAAGAAAAAGAAACACTGGCCAATATGGTCACCAAAATGGCCAAGGATGACAACAAGAAGTCATAACCTCCTTTCTGATTCCCGTCCCGGCAAATTATTGCTGGGACGGGAATTCTTTATAGTTGCGAAAAGCCCTTGCGATCACTATAATGAGTGTTACCAATCCGGCTGTGTGCGTGAGGGCGACCGATATGTTTTGAGCCAACACCAAAACATAGGGAACCTGATCCTCAGTTAACGGCCGTCCTGCCCCTTGTTGTGGGGACTGCGAAAGTTAGCGGGAGGTACCCACCTGCTTATGAGCAGGTTCAAAACGTCGGTGTTTGACGGCACGGCGGGAACTGAAAGAGAAGATGGGTTTATCTATCTTCTCTTTCTTTCGTTTCCCTGGTAATATCGAGGGTGAAATTGGAGGCGAATTCTTTGACAGATAATGTGGTTGTAGTCAGTCAGACAAATTTTCAGAGACTCATTGAAGACTCTCTGAATCCCGTAGTCGTAGACTTCTGGGCAGCATGGTGTGTTCCCTGCCGGATGATTAGCCCGATATTGGAAGAAGTTGCAAGAGAACGGCAGGAAGGTATTACGATTGCCAAATTGAACGTCGATGAGAATCCCACTATTGCGGCGGAATATGGCGTTATGAGTATACCGACACTAATAAAATTCCAAAATGGTCAAGAAACGGCTCGTGTGGTAGGTGCGCTGCCTAAGGCTCAACTCCTGAAGAAGTTGGGATTATGAGCTCTTTCTACCAAGATTACGTTGATTTACGTTCAGACACCGTTACACGCCCCACATCGGCCATGCGTGAAGCCATGTACCGCGCGGAAGTTGGGGATGACGTCTATGGCGAAGATCCGACGGTCAATCAGCTTGAAGAGTATGCAGCGCACATACTTGGCAAGAAAGCTAGTCTATTTGTACCGTCGGGAACTATGGCCAACCAAATTGCTGTCTTGAGCCATACCCAGCGTGGCGACGAAATTTTCATTCATCGCGACAACCACATTTTTTACTATGAGGGCGGCGCAGCGGCGATGTGGTCACAAGCCACATTTAATCAATTGCAAGGGCCGGAAGGCCTAATACCTGCAGATGAACTGGAATCCCGGATTAGGCCCCGGAACATCCATCACCCCCGTCCCCGTCTTTTGGCCCTTGAGAACACGCATAACCGAGCAGGAGGTGCCGCACTTTCGCGCGATCGGTTGCTACCCCTTATTCAGGTAGCCAGGAACCACGACTTAAGGGTTCACCTAGACGGAGCCCGCATTGCCAATGCCGCCGTGGCCTTAAAGGTGAGTATCCGTGAATTGGCGCAAGATACAGACTCAGTGTCTCTTTGCCTGTCAAAAGGTTTGGGGGCTCCGGTGGGGTCGCTTGTAGCCGGTACTCGTGAGTATATTGAACAAGCGCGCGTTTACCGGAAGTGGCTTGGAGGAGGCATGCGCCAGGCCGGCATCATTGCCGCTGCCGGAATCTATGCTCTGAGGCATCATGTCGAACGTCTTGCGGATGATCATTCACGAGCCAAGAAACTGGCCGAAGGGCTGCAATCGTTGGGCTACCATGTTGATATGCCTACAATCCCGACCAACATGGTGATGGTTGATCTTGAGGGGGATGCCGATAAATTTATCGCAGCCTTAAAAACCAAAAATGTTTTGGCGGGGGCTATGGGCTTAAAGCGGCTTAGGTTGGTTACGCATCTTGATGTGAGTGATGAGGGACTTGAGCACACCATCGACGCTTTTTCACAACTTCTCTCACTTTGAAAGGGTGATTCCCGATGCCCAACGATTTGTTTAGTAATGCCGGTGAGCTGAGCCGTGAACAACATGCCCCACTGGCATGGAAACTGCGGCCCCGGAATCTGAATGAAGTGGTTGGTCAGGAACACTTAACGGGTCCCAAAGGTGTGTTACATTCCATGCTGAATGGAAAGGTTCGCTCTATTATTTTGCATGGGCCCGCCGGAACCGGCAAGACGACTTTGGCAAGAATTGTCGCCGAGAAGGCGAATTTGTCATTTATTGAACTATCCGCCATCGACAGCGGGGTAAAAGAAGTGAGGACGATTGCCGAACGTGCCCGGCAACAGTGGAACTTGCACGGCCGGGGCACCTTACTTTTTTTGGACGAGATTCACCGTTTTAATCGAGCGCAACAAGATGTCTTGCTCCCGTTTGTGGAAGACGGCACCCTGGTGCTATTCGGGGCTACCACGGAAAATCCATGGATCTCTATAAACCGAGCGCTGCTAT
>JAKACM010000178.1 GCA_021821465.1 Bacillota bacterium | reverse complement strand
GTTCCGCAATATCGGGCGGGTCCGGTTAACTTAGGGATAGAATCCTTGACGAAAACGCCTCCAAGTTGGATTCTCTTCATCAGCACGTTAGGGTATGTAGTTGACATGAGATTATCAGAGTGATTGCCCGGCGGTCAAGGGCTTTTGAGCCGTTTGATTCCGAGTACGCACCAATGCCGTCCACGACCCCTTGCTTCGCGTCGGAAATCACGCATAAATTGCGTTAAGACATTAAGGATTCCTTCATGCCGGAATCAAAGAGATGATTGGCGACGGCTATTTCGTCGGCTCACGATCAATAACAGAACATGCTTAGCATTCGCAAAAGATCTCACATTGCCCATCATTTGTTGCATTCCGGCCACAGCCTTTGTGTCAAGGACAATGGTTTTGTTAGCATACAAAACTCTTGTTATATTGGGTGTGGTTAGGAAATCCTATAATTTACAGATTATTAAATGCTGATATTCTTTAAAGTGGCGGTAAGGGAGTGTTGCAACAGCAGACACTCTGAGCTGTGACGGATCGAGATACGCAGATCATGTGTTCGCTAATCCGATGTATTAGGATATCACGCCGTGGAAATGATGCCAGAGCCCGCAACCATGAAATCGCAGTTCTTGTGCAAGTGCTGAACGGCGGGTAGTGCCCTAAGCAAGATGTCAGAGGTGTAGCATGAATGATCTAAGAGAAAAGTTTGGTGTATTGTCGCCGGCTTAAAGAGGACACAAGGGGAGAGAGCATGACGCTGAATTGGACGAGGATTCTCGAGACATTGGACACGAAATTCTGGCTGCGTGAATTTCCGTTTGAACTGCAACACATGGATTTTGCGCATAACGTCTATGATGGGCGTCTCGGTCAGGATATTTGGACAGCGTGGGTGTACAAGGCCTGTGTGATCCCGGAATGTCGCCCAGTGCTATGACGACCCGAGGTGGCTGGCATTATGCACGACACCCCAGCGGCCAATGGGCATTGTTGACGGCTGTTGCGGACGATGCGTATCGAGGGGGTCCGATACCGCCAGTCCCGTCATTGCCGTGGGACGTTTTGCCCACCGAGCTGTATGCCATTGCCATGGAAGCCGCGTTCTGGGAGACTGTGCTCTTGGATCGGCATTACGACCGTCCCCACACCTGTTATGATGCGGTCGTCACCATTTTGAAGGCATGGGAGACGCGGCAAGACCGTCAATGGCAAATGACGTTGCGTACGATAAACGGAGTGCCCTGTGTCTTGATCTAAAGGTGTCGTCTGCGAAAAGCGGAGCGTCAAGCCTCAGGAACCGTGTGGCGAGATATCGAGACGGGTTTCCGGTGGTATTTTAAAGGAGTATATGACGATGAATGCCTTGTCCACATTGTTACAACCTTTTGAAAACATTCCTTTTCACGTCGAGGACTTGGATCAAACAGATCCGTACAACACGTGTTTGGAATACATGGTATGGACCACCTTTCTGGGGTGGTTGCCCGATTCTCATGAGTTGCCGCGGTCGCTGGACGGAGGATGGAGTATTCAGCGGGATTCGGGTGACTTGTGGGCTGTTCTCATCTTCGAAGGCGATCTAAAGGCAAAACCTGCCCCGTATGTGGCGCAGGGTCCGCGCGTGCCGAGCGAGTTACCTTTCGATCCCTTTCCCCAGCGTGTCTATGCCGTAGGCATGTTACCCGATTGGAAATCACTCTTCCGGGTAGATGGAATCTGGGCGTCAATGAAGACGTGGCGAGACGTCATTGCGATGACCTTGCAAGTGTGGGATTGGCGTAGCCAGGATGGGGGACCCGGCCTACGCCCTACCCTCTGGACGATCCATGGGTACCGTTGTGTGTTGATTGGATAACGAGGTAAGGCGGCACGTGAAATAGGTGGGAGCATCAGACGGTTTTGTGACTGTAAGGGGCAAACAGCTTATCCAAAAACACCTCTTCGAATAGCAGGGCCATGGATGCACTCTTTTTGGGAATACCATGTCTATTGGAAGTCGTTGGGGTGAGAGCAACACTGGACTCACGAAAGATTGAGCCCGGAGCTTTCTTATCCTTGTCGTGCCCATACGCTCGTTTCTTCGCAGTTGATGCATTGGGTCAGGTCGAAATTCGTCCTTATGGTTGTGATTGTGGCCAGAACATGTTGCGGTTGTGTGAAAAGGCGGGACTCATATCGGCAACGCGCTTCCTGCTTTTGGGAAATGGAGGGGCAATTCGAATGGAGATTCTCATATTCCACCATGTCATGGGACGCACCAAGGGTATGGAACGTTTTGCCGGCGCACTTAGGCAAGCGGGCCATACGGTTCACCTTCCCGACCTGTTTGAAGGTCAGATCTTTGCGACAATCGACAACGGTTTAGCCTATGTGAAAAAGTTGGGATTTGACCAGGTGGCAAAGCGTGGTGTTGAATCCGCTCAGGGACTTCCCCGTGAGATCGTCTATGTAGGGTTTTCACTGGGTGTCTCGGTAGCGCAAGAACTCGCGCAAACACGTGATGGTGCCCGCGGGGCAGTCTTTATCGATGGGTGTATGCGAACTGCGGAATTTGACTCCCCATGGCCGATGGACCTGCCGGCGCAGATTCACGCCATGGATGCGGATCCCTACTTTGTGGCAGAGGGAGACTTGCAGGCTGCACGCGAACTTGTGGACACCGCAGGGCGGGTCAAATTGTTTTTGTACCCCGGCGCGCAACACTTATTTGTTGACAGCAGTTTGCCATCCTACCATGCCGAATCGGCCAGTTTGGTGTTGCGGCGGATTCTAAACTTTTTGCGGCATTTGGAGGATTGAGTGTCTGCGAGTTCCACCCCAAAATTTGTAACCCTTCACGGATGTCCTGTCCTGATTCATGGCATAGTGTTCTCTCTGACATGCGGCAGATCCGACGTGAAGACATTTTATGGTATGCATTTTGTGCCATCTACTCTTGTACGCCAAAAATCTTCAACATAGGCGCTCGTGTCACTTGCAATTGTTCTCGCGAAACCGAAAACTATACAATCGACGCACCATGCTCTGAATTGCGGGGGATAGCAGTGGCACTAAGGACGGATCCGGGGGAATGGAGGTGTCTAAAGCCATGAAGACCCCTGTCAACAAGGTATTACCGGCCACATCCCATCCGGCCGATCGCACAATTTTTAATGCGTTGTCGAAATCTTGTTGAGCATAGAGCAAGGCGATTATCACAATCAAAAAATTGGGGATACAGTGATCCCAGGGATAGTAGTGGAATGTGCCCGCAACCCATCTTAATTCTTCATCCCACCAGATCCCTTGGCGCTCGCGTTGCCAAAGAGTTGCAACCAAATCGCGCAAGGACTTATGGTGCGGAGTCAAGTGATTGATAGAGCGCAAAAGAAGGACCGGCATTGACGGGGGCCCTTCCGAGATGAGAGCTGTGGACACCGTGCGCGCAATGATGGCCGCAATCAGATGCGCTTGGGCCCGGTACGCCCAACTGGCATCCATATCCGCCATTACGGCAGCTTGACCGGGAACCAGGGACCACATCCCCCAAAAGGGAGCTCGGCGTATGGATCCGGTTCCTTCGTGGAATGGGTACCACTCATGAGGATCCCAATGATGACGCAGCAACCATTGTTCGGCCCGACTCTGTTGGCATTGAGCAGGATGCTCTGCAACAGTCCGCTGCAATGCCTGATCATTCAAGGGCATTAAATTCAAGGCATGGGTTCTATAAAGTTCCCAGTGTGCTGCGAAAGGAAGCCACAGTGCCGTGGGATCAGTCGGTATGCCCCGCAGTTGTCGCAGAGCCTTTTCGGCTCCCATCCACACCTGGCCGATTCGCTGGGCTACTACCGGACTGTGTGTCGTGACATGCTGAAATGTTGAACCCATGGCAACCATGCGCTTGTCATCGAGGGTCCAGTAGCGCCAAGGCAACCGGGTGATTTGGTGGAATACTTCCCGAAAATCCATGGTGGGGGAAAGCATGTGGTGGGCAATCCCGTGGCGAATATCCCGGCCTTCTGCCCACGCTTGTTGTAGGGCTGCGACATACCACGAGGGCAATTGTTCCATAAAGCGTCCTCCGTTCCATTTACTAGTCGGTATTTTAGGTACAACCTCATTGCATTAGCGGGAATGTCGTTTTCCTCGTACTACCCGGGTTCGGAAGAGGCTTATACCACTCTACTGGCGATTCTTGGCGGCAAGCGCGGTTTCAAGTAGGAAAACTTCCTCGATACCACGAATCCTGTGGTGATTTAGGGTGGAAACTCCACATCATGACGGTTGAACCCTGATCCTCATGTTTTCATGTTTGTCATTCCGGCTCCGGTTCGGATTTTTCGATGCCATCTGATTCGCGACCTTCTTCCACGAGTTTAATCATTGTCAGGTAGCGATCTGCCATGCGGTCAACGGCCTCAATGGTCAGTTGAATGAAGGCATCAGGCTTTCTCTCAAAGGTGGCTGCATCTAAAGTTTGTACGTAGTCCCGACGTTGATCCGTTGTATACAAGGCGGGGGGATATCCGGCACGCAGCAACAAGAGATTCGTCAACAGACGCGCCGTGCGACCATTACCGTCAATAAAGGGATGGATTCGTACGAGGTCGATATGAGTGAGAGCGGCATTTCGGACCGGATGGTCCGATGTTGTCTCTTTGAGTTGATCACCGAAACTTTGCATGAGAACTGGCACCTTAATCCCATTGGGGGGCACATGCCGCGCGCCTTGAATATAGATCGGTACTCGGCGATATAATCCCGCCTCGTCTGGCAGAATCCCTTGCATCACGATTCGGTGGATTTGAGCTACCGTGTTTTCCGTGATGGGCGCGCCGGCAGTGATTAAGGAGTCGAGCCAGCTGAGAGCCTGTCGAATATTGAGTACCTCCAGGTGTTCACGTACCGTCTTGCCGCCAATGGTGAGCTCTAGTTTCAGGACCACCTGGGTTTCGTAGATCGTGAGGGTGTTATCCTCTAATGCGGTCGTTTCATGGGCATAGCGGATGACGAAGTCGTCCTTTAAAGACGTTAATGTGGCTGAAGGCAAAGACCGCGCATTATCAATGCGCCGCTTTTTGTTGTCCAAGGCCTCCAGCAAACCTTCAATCATTTCACATTGGCCCCTTCCTCCATTTTATGCTCCTTATATGCGATAGGCTTGGGACATGCAAGCTTAGATGTTGGTCAGTTCCTAACTGGAGTGTATACGATTGGTGTTATGAGTGACAATGTCGCACTTCAGTGCTTTTTCCCCAACACCTTATCCGTATGACCTGGCTTGCCGGTAAAGCTGATGATTGAGATCAGACATCGGCTATTTGTTGCAACAATTTGCGACAAAAACGAACGAGTTGCTGTCTATGTGTACTGACTTGACCATTCTCAGCAGCCAATGGCAAACTGCGAAGTGGAATGATGGGCGAACATCCTTTTCTAAGACTCTGGTTTAAACCCAGTTGCTTATCATGCGGATCCGAGTTTGGCACAGGGAGCGGAAAATACTTAGCAAAATTCCCATGACGCACAATAACATGAGATCCTGATAGCTCCTCTGTTCGTTGTTCCTAACTTTCTGTACTTGTTTCACAACTTCACCGATTACCCGGCAATGCGCTCCGGAATATACTATCGACACGATGGGAAGTGGAATTCAGCCATTTCAAGAGGTAACGTCTTAATGATGCGTATCGATCTTCTCATGGATAGTAGTGGGGTGACGCAGCCGGACAAGACGGAGTTCTATCGCCGTCTTGCCGAGTTTGTCCTTGTGTTCACTTTATCTGGAGCTGCAATTGTTGCAATTTAAAGTCGGGTTATCCAGGCGAATTTCTTCCCCGGACCGAGGACAATTTTTAGAGAGATTCTTCGCAGGGGTTGATGCAGTTACGGCGGAGGCCTTGGGAATTAGGCCGCCAGTCCGGCTCCAAAGGGTGTGAAGGAGCAATGCTGTCGCTTCACATCCTCCTCCAACATATCCCAGCCATGTTATCGTGGCGTGATGGATAAGATAACCTCCCAAGGCCGCTCCGCCTGCCATTCCCACATAAATTGCCGAGCCGTTCCACGCCA
>JAKACM010000062.1 GCA_021821465.1 Bacillota bacterium | reverse complement strand
GCTCAAAAATACCACCCTGGTGTATTTTATCGGGGTGCCGGATATTATGTATCACGCCCGGCTGGGAGTGGGGGCCACCTCGCGGCCCTTTCCGCTTTACGGCTTGGCGGCCCTGTTTTATATTGCCCTAACCCTCGTGCTTACGCGGGCGGGAGCCTTTTTGGAACGACGGGTTCAGGCGTATCGCTGATTTCTTGAGAGCATGCCTATAGGGAAAAGGGGATCGGACTCCTGGCCACTGAGTGTTATAAAATCCTGACAACTTTAGGACAGCATGCGGTTTTACAAGCCCCACCATCTCCCTAGTGTATCTCATTCTGAGAGTTCTTTAAGTGAGGTGTCAACGCGAAATTTAGCGAATCTTGACAAGAAGTCCTCCCCCAGATGAAAGGGGGAGGACTTCTATCGTGACGCAATAACCGTAACTCATGCAGACCGACTTAATACCCGATCCCTGGAATTCCATGTTACTGCCTGAACCAGATCATTTACATGATTTTGGTTCGGACCAGTATGTCCGAAATGGGTCTCGGTCATTACCATGTATTTTTCGGGTACGACGCTTTACGGCGTAGTGTGGACCGTCGGGGCATCAGGATAGTCGTCAACACTCGTTGGCGACACTTTTGTGGTATTTTCTTGTACTTCTTAACTTTTTTGGGATTCGGCAATTCGGCCCATACGAGGAGGCCGACTCAAAAATGTTTTCGCTTGTACGGTAAAAAGAATTTAATCCAATTTAACTATGTGTGCCCGAATAAGGGGTTTGACGGGTTATCGCTCGCGATAACGAGAACTTGATCAAAGGTCGTGGTGCTCAACCAATCTCTTTGGATGTTAACGGATGTCAAAATCGAACAACCGGGATCGAAGAGGGTGCTCTATAAATTAAGGCTGCCCAAAAGATATGGGAGGATTTACGGCCTTTTGGGATATGATGACGTGTCCTCTGTTCACTTTTTCGGATCATAACCGGCTCTCGGGGTTAAAGCTCGCAGACGAAACACCTCATTCTCACAATACGACCACACCAGTGTCGATTGTTTTTTGGAGGTTTGCAGTCGTTTGCTTTATAGTCAGAATTAAGGGTTTTTTTGAGGGTTGTTCTCGTAATTAAAATTTGCGGTCAGTTATTAGGCTCGACTACAAATCCTTCGGGATTTTGAGACAAGTTGCACATCTCTCTAAGAAAATGTGAAGAGGGAGTCTTCCCGCATCAAAATGGCAAAGGAGGGTATTCATGAAAGCCGTAGTATACGTGGATCCGTTTAAGGTGGCTGTTCGAGACGTCGAGGACCCGAAGATTCTCCATCCCAATGACGCCATCGTTAAGATTACCACGACTTGTATTTGCGGGTCGGATTTGCACATGTATGAGGGTCGGACTGCAGCTCAACCAGGCATTGTGTTTGGCCACGAAAATATGGGTATTGTGAGTGAAATCGGTTCCGGAGTCAGCAAATTGAAGGTGGGAGACAGAGTAGTTATGCCATTTAACGTGGCATGCGGGCATTGCCGTAACTGCGAGTCGGGATACTCCGCATTTTGCACGGAGGTGAATCCGGGATTTGCCGGTGGCGCCTACGGTTACGTAGCAATGGGACCGTACCCCGGCGGTCAGGCTCAGTATCTGCGTGTGCCGTGGGCAGATTTCAATGCATTGCGGCTGCCTGCGGGGACAGAACACGAGGCGGATTTTGCATTGTTGGCAGATATCTTTCCGACGGGATGGCATGGCGTGAGCTTGTCGGGATTTCAGCCGGGAGAGTCGATCGCGGTGTTTGGAGCCGGACCGGTAGGACTCATGTCCGCCTACAGTGCGATTTTACGAGGTGCTTCAGAGGTATATTCTGTGGATCATGTTCCGGAACGCTTGGATAAAGCCCTTTCTATAGGCGCGATTCCCGTGAATTTTGATCAGGCAGACCCAGTCGATCAAATTTTGCAGATGCGCCACGGCAACATGGTAGACCGTGCCGTGGATGCAGTGGGTTACCAGGCGGTGGAAAAGGGACATGAAGTTCCTAATACCGTGTTAAGCGCGATGGTCCGGGTAGTACGTGCTACCGGGGGGTTAGGCGTGCCGGGACTGTATGTGCCCTCCGATCCAGGCGGCGTGGATGTGCATGCCAAGGAAGGATATTTAATGTTTCCCGTCGGGAAATTCTTCGAAAAAGGATTGAGCATGGGAACTGGCCAGTGCAACGTCAAGCATTATAATCGGTATCTGAGGGATATGATTATTGGGCAAAGGGCTAAACCTAGCTTTGTCGTGTCCCACGAAATTCCTATTGATGAGGCTCCTGTCGCGTATGAGAAGTTCGACAAGCGTATCGAAGGTTACACCAAGGTTCTCATCCACCCCAACGTTTAACATATAACATTACAGAAAAGTCGTCGGGCATCAAGGGTTACTGGCATTGCCAGTGACCCTTCTCCTCTTCTTGGTATCTCTCCATGATCTCAGGCAGAAAGTTGTTGTGTGCGATCTCATTCGCCGTTAAGTTTCGGATGAATGTGATGTCTCTCAAGGGGGGGTTGTCAACCAATTCCAGCAACCGGGCCTTTATTTTATTGGGCAACGTATTCGGTACCCCCTAAAACCCGGCCGGGACCATCGGTTCCATTTTTTGACCGCTGGGTTTTAGGGGGACCCCAATCTCTGGCACATTGTGGCGGTCTGTCTCACAGCCCAATTATTGGGGGCGGTCATAGCCGCTCGGGTCTATTCTTTGATGGCAGAAGCGAGGAATACGTTAAGTCGGCAAAACGAGGACACGAGAAAATAAACGTAGCCAGCCAGTTTCGTAATTCAGGAAATAAATAAATCACGCAAGCGGAAGATCTTTTCACCTTGGAGCGTCGAGGTCGTTATCAAGCGAGAATTTCAATGATCCCAAATAGGGCGAATGTAATATGATATTACCAGTAAGCTTCTTGTAAAACGATACCGTAGCAAGCCGAATTGCTTTGGAGGGTAGATCGTCTCTCAAATATGAGTGATGACTCATCTTGGAGACGATGAATGTGGGCGCAAAGGAGAATTCGCATGATTTCCCAAAAGCAACAGAACTCACCTTTTCGACGAATCATGGACGTGGTCATGGACGCGAAAGATGAGGGTGTAGCGGCTCTGGCGACCATGCGCCATGTTGTGGATGAGTGGTCTGATGTTATTCACGCCAATTGGCTGAAACTGGTTGATTCCCAAGGGTCGGTATTTTATGAAAGACCAGGGACAGTCCCCACGATTCGCTATTCCTTTCCGTTAATTTTTTACGGAACCCCTGTGGCCACGATCTTCTCTTCGCGGAGTGTCAATCCTGAGGACCGTTATCTGCGTGTATTTACCGCCGAATTAGCCATGGCCTTAAATATGGTACAGAGGTGGGCCGAGACTGAAGCGGAGCGGCGTAGTGAAAAGATTCAGCGTGTCATCCAGGTTGGGTTAACCGAAGAAAATGTTCGCTTATTAGATTTCTGCGGCTTGCCTGCTCCTCCATGGGGGATTTTTGCCATTACTATGACCCATCATCTTCCCTTTCAACATATGCACCAAATGCGGCGATTTTTCTTGGGACGAATATGGGGCTATCGCGACGTTTTTCCTTTCGTTGGCTGGATTCCTAATGGCTTGCTGGCTATTCTTCCTCTGAGTGAAATTCCTAATCCGGAAATGTTTTTGAGCAACCTGACCGACGAATGGGAACATGCTTATCCTTCATTGCCTGTGGCCAGTTACTGGGTCGCGTGTAACCGCGTTGAACAACTTCCTTCACAACTATCCCGCATCCGAAAAATTATGGATTATGCTCTCCAAGAACATCATCAAGGATTTTTAAACAGGCTGTTTGATCAACATGCGATGGGATTTTTGATCAACTTGCCCCGGGAATCATTGATGGAGTTGGTTAAAGACGTACTGCAACCAATCTTGGACCCCGCACATCAGGATATTTTAGTGACCTTGCGGGAATATCTCTTTCATCACCAGTCCGTGGATCAGGCCGCACGCGTTCTTTATGTTCACAAGAATACGGTGATTTACCGTGTCCACCAAGCGGAAAATCTCTTGCATCACGATTTTCGCAATACCGAATGCGTGGCTGAGGCCTGGATGGCGTTTCAAGCATTAAGTTTGCTACGGTTGGAACAACTTTCCGTGAACTAGTTATTGACACTCCCCAGGGCTAAAGCCGGGGGATTCTTGCGAGGAACCGGCTTACGTCCGCTTTACTCGCAAAGGGTTAGCCAAAAACCCCCTAGCCGGTCGCCCGAAGGTCTCCGGTTACTTGGAATGATCGTTCGCCGAATCCTGTTAACGTCTGGCCTTGACGACGCGATACATTTTACGTCTCCCACGATTGCGGGAGACAACCGCCAACGTATCCAATTTTCAAAGGACGAACACACAGTTAGTTTATCACGAAGGACTCGGGTATGGCATTGCAGAGAAAAACTTTCGCCTGCCGGCGAGCGCCTGATATCCCCATCGCTCAAGCGAGGGGTTTTACGGCGCGTTCGATAGCGGGGTGACACATGGGGCTGTACCGACTTCATCTGAGCACCGATCTGATCGAAGGGTCGACTGATCGTCAATGAGGATCTTAATGTGCAGGAAGATGGCAACAGATGATCGGGTACGGTCGGCAATGGATGAGTCGATCAAAGGTTTATGAGACACTCATGCTTCCTCCGGCTGTGGCCATATTACCTTAAAGGATCCGGTATGGCCTGTCCACCGTGTGGGATCCCGCATGACCGCGATATCAATTTGCAACGGCTGGCAACCGAAACCGCCCAACCGGCGGCGAGGGCTTTGGAGGAGGAAGAAGTCGGTGAGCACTACCACACACGGGCTTTACGGGAGTACGTCCAAGAATTAGTATACGCCGTGCAACGGGACGGTTCCGCATATGTTTTCCAAACTTATGGACAATCGCGGCTTGCGTTGTTGGTTATCTCCCTACCGAAAAAACGCACAATTTCGGGGGAGAGTTCGTAGTACAATAGCAATGGTTCCATGATTCCCACGACAAAGGAGGGCATAGTAATGGCTGAAATGAATGCGGTGGCTATTGCATCGATGGCGCCGGCCGAAAGAGAAGCGAAAATGGGAGAATTGTTTCAACAATTACTACCCTTGCCACAATCTGAACAATTGTCGACTTTGCAGGCCTTAATCAAACAAATGGCGGAAAACGCGACAGACGAGCAATATCAGAACTTGTGCTTCACAAATTTGAAATTGGCGGCTGGTCTTCCCGATGAAGCGTTAAAAAAGTTCCTGGTAGTGCGCCTTGAAGCCGGAAAGACTTTACCCCAAGGTTTGGCAGAGCGGGATCAAAAGCTCATGCAAATATCGCTCGGAGAAGTGGATGCCCCCATTCGGGATAAGATTATGCGGAACATGTAACACGGCAGTCCACCTTATTCGGCGCGAGAACACCCCACCTCTGGTACTCGGAGTGTTCTCGCGCTGATTGTTTATGTGAAGGATGTTCATTTCTGTGTGGCGTTCTGATCTTGTCCGCCCTCTCATAAGCATAAGCCGAAGTGAAAACAGGAGGGATGGGTGTGACGGGGCTATGGCACACCTTAACCGGTGAAGAAGCCTTAATTCAGCTTAGGTCGGATTCAGTCCACGGCTTAAGAGGTTCCGAGGCACGTTCACGGTTACAGGAGATTGGTCTGAATGCTCTGCAAGAAGCGAATAAGACCTCGTGGTGGAGTATTTTCTTTAGTCAATTTCAGGATTTTATGGTGCTTGTTTTGGTTGGAGCAACAATTGTGTCCTTCTTTTTGGGTGAAGTTGGCGATGCGATAACCATCGTCGCCATCGTTGTAATGAACGCTATCTTGGGTTTCGTTCAAGAATATCGAGCGGAGCAATCCGTGGAAACCTTGAAAGCCCTGACGGCCCCGGAAGCCCGGGTAATTCGTGAGGGGCAGTTGATTACAGTGGCTGCGGAGGATTTGGTTCCCGGAGACATTTTGATTCTTGAAGCGGGGGACCGTGTTTCCGCCGATTGCCGTCTTGTAACGGTCACTGATTTGCAAACTGACGAATCTCCTTTAACGGGCGAATCCCATGCGGTCACGAAGAACACGGAGCCGTTACCTCGTCCCGACATTCCTGTCGCTGATCGTCGAAACATGGTATACATGGGTACTGCGGTCGCGAGAGGTAGGGGAATCGCCTTGGTTGTGGAAACCGGGATGCGTACAGAGATGGGAAATATTGCAAATTTGATTCGTCATGCGGTAGAAGATCAAACGCCTTTGCAAAAACGTTTGGACCATCTGGGAAAAATATTGGTGTATCTTTCTTTGTTGATTGTGGGTGTGGTTGTGGTGACCGGCCTCTTTCGGGGGGAACCATTGTATCAGATGTTCCTAACCGGTGTCAGTCTGGCCGTGGCCGCCATTCCGGAAGGTTTGCCGGCTATCGTTACGATCGCCTTGGCCTTAGGTGTACAGCGCATGATCAAGGCTCATGCAATTGTGCGACGATTGCCTGCGGTGGAAACTCTCGGATGTACAACCGTTATCTGCACCGACAAAACGGGCACTTTGACCAAAAATCAAATGACCGTCACTAAAATTTGGGCCGACAACGAGTTTGTGGATTTGGACCATGACCTTCCCGGTGCAATCAATGATTCTTCCACAGTACTGAAATTATTGGGAGCTTCTGTTTTTTGCAATAACGCAAGGATTGACGCAGGAGATCCCTATAATCCGGTAAAGGTCAAAGGGGACCCGACGGAAATTGCCTTATTGTGGGGGGCGATAAGCTGTGGCTTGAATCCTGAACAGTTGTTGCGGGAAGAAGTGCGATATCAGGAAATCCCTTTCGAATCTGATCGCCAACGGATGGCAGTGATGACAGTAGACGGGCACATGCACCATACGATTTACGTTAAAGGAGCCCCGGACGTGGTTCTGGATTTATGCCGATATACTGAGGACCGTGGCAAATTGGTACCCTTGACCCGAGCATTGCGGGAGAAAATTCGCAGTATTAACGAGGATATGGCTGACAGAGCATTGAGAGTGTTAGCCGTTGCTTACCGCATGGCTTCCGGCAATGAACCCAAAGAGCACTGGGAAAAAGATCTCATTTTACTGGGACTGATCGGCATGATGGATCCCCCTCGTCCCGAAGCTATTCAAGCCGTCAGAGATGCGGATCGAGCGGGTGTAAGAACGGTCATGATTACAGGAGATCATCCCAACACGGCTCGGGCAATTGGTGAGGCGATGGGAATGAGTGCCGGCTCACGTGAAATTCTCACCGGGCCCGAACTTGACACCCTCACAGATACCGACCTGGCTCAAAAGGTTACAACCATACGGATATTTGCTCGCGTTTCGCCTCCCCATAAACTTCGCGTTGTGCAGGCATGGAAGTCGCGAGGTGAAATCGTGGCCATGACCGGTGATGGTGTCAATGATGCACCGGCCTTAAAAGAGGCGGATATTGGCGTGGCAATGGGAAAAACAGGAACTGACGTAAGTAAAGAGGCTGCCGCGATGCTCCTGACCGACGATAACTTTGCCACTATTGTCCGCGCCATTGAGGAAGGTCGCGCCATTTATGACAATATCCGAAAATTTATCCGGTATTTGCTGTCTTGTAATGTGGGTGAGGTTTTGGTGATGTTCTTAGCGGCATTTCTCGGGCTCCCGCTGCCTCTTTTGCCTATTCAAATCCTTTTCGTCAATTTGGTAACTGATGGCCTGCCGGCTATGGCATTGGGAGTGGATCCTCCCGGGCCTGGAGTCATGGATCGTCCGCCTAGACCGCCGCAAGAGAGCATTTTTGCCAGAGGTTTAGGTCAAAAAATCGGTTTCAGAGGGTTCCTAATCGGACTGAGCACTTTGTTGGTTTTCATTTGGTCCTTGCAGGCATGGGGAATGGGTTTACGGGAAGCCAGAACGATGGCTTTGGCCACCTTGATTTTAAGTCAGTTGTTTCATGTTTTCGATGCTCGTGCCGAGGACCGAAGCTTTTTGGAGGTTGGTTTGTTTTCCAATTTATGGGCCGTGGGTGCGGTCGTGTCTTCGATCGTGATGTTACTGGCTGTCATTTACTTTCCTGGCCTGAGGGAATTGTTTAAGACAGATCCTTTAGGGGTGCTGGACTGGGTGCTCGTCGTTTTAGCTTCGGGATTTGTTCAGTTGTTAGCAGCTCTGCGAGAAGTCGTTCTTCGCCCGATCCGCGAACTAGTCAAAGGATCGGCATCTTAAAAGTTTTTGACCAAAATTCTACCCATGTGCCGAGGTCTTTTAACCAACCGGAACTTTAGTCCCAAATTTGTGATATTCTCAGCTTGTGTACAGGAACCCAAGGGATAATGCCAAATTAGGCGGAGTGTCGGGACGAGACAATAATTCGTTGGGAGTCGGGTGTCGACCTTCAATATTCTGGGATCCGGAAATGACCGCAGGATGAGGTTTTGACTCGCCGGTTGCGACTAGGGAACGTAACGCAAGCCCGATAAAGTGTATAGGGTGATCGTCATATAGCGTCGTGCAGGATTTTTCCATGAAGCGAAAGAATGGAGGTTTTTGATTGGCAAAATTGCAGGGGTTGCCGTTCACAAAAATGCATGGACTGGGTAACGATTATTTGTTTATCGATGCACGCAATCTCAGTTTTCCGGATGATCTGTGGAAAAAGTATGCGGTGGCCATGAGCGATCGACACCTTGGGGTAGGAAGCGACGGAATTATTCTGATTGCCGAGTCCCATCAAGCACCGGTAGCCATGCGTATTTTTAACCCGGACGGATCCGAATCCGAAATGTGTGGCAACGGTCTACGCGCGATGAGCAAGTGGCTTTATGACCGCCGGCAATTTATCCCGGGCCAGGGTATCGAAACGGGCGCGGGAATTTTATATCCCGAAATCGTCACGACTGAAGGAACCCGGGCTTCTGTCATTCGCGTCAACATGGGTCGCCCCGCTTTTACCCGTGGGGAGATCGGTATGATTGGCCATCCTGGGGAACAGTGCATCGATGAGCCATTCGATTTGAACGGAGACAGGCTTTATATGACTTGTGTTTCGATGGGTAATCCGCATGCTGTAGTATTTGGTCCGCTTTGGAATCACGAAACAATGGCGCAGAAAGGACGACAAATAGAGCTTCATCCCATGTTTCAAAACAGAACGAATGTACATTCGGTAGAAGTCTTGGATCGGCACCATCTTCGTATGCGGCACTGGGAGCGAGGGGCTGGGCTGACACTAGCTTGCGGAACGGGCGTTTGTGCGGCATTGGTGGCTGCGGTCGAGAC
This sequence comes from Bacillota bacterium, assembly GCA_021821465.1. Taxonomy (GTDB): domain Bacteria; phylum Bacillota; class Sulfobacillia; order Sulfobacillales; family Sulfobacillaceae; genus Sulfobacillus. Next base: position 19,346 of record JAKACM010000062.1, on the reverse strand, counting down.
AAAAAGGGTGGAACGGGAAGTTTCTGTTGAAGTGCCGGGGGGGATGCTGACCGTGGCTTGGGACGAAAACAGTGGCAACGTATTTTTGACCGGAACGGCCCAACAAGTCTGTGAGGGGACATTTGAATTGCTTTGATGTCCTAAAAGTTGAAGACGGGAATTTTGGGGACATTGCCCCACCGATCACATTCTGGGCCAAAGGTGTACCCGCGATTCCTCCGAAGTAGAGATTTCCTTGATTTTGCTTTATATCTCTGTCCAAGGAACAATACTTTAGGTGTTGCTGGTGTCTTGCGTATCTACAACTTCCTCATCGGTGACAGAAGGCAAGACTTGCCGCTTTTTCTTGCGCCTTTCACGCCACCACCACAGGATTGCCAGGGCAACAAGCCCCACAATAACGGGAATTTCATATTGTTTTATGGCCTTGAGTCCCGAAACTACATGAGGACCCAGCAAATAGCCCGCTGTGACAGCTATGAGAGGCCACATAATAGAGCCAATCACGGTGAACAACAGAAAACGGGGATAAGGCATTTCAAACAGACCTGCAGGAAAGGATATAATCATTCGTACGCCCGATATGATGCGGCCGATGAGAACAACTTTGTCTCCTTTGGTGCGAAAGTAATTTTCCCAATAAGCGAGGCGTTCAGGAGTGCGAAAGACCCACCGAAAATGCTTGAGAATAAGAGGACGTCCACCCAAACGGGCGATGAAATATGACCCCGTTGCTCCGGTTGTGCTTCCGGCTGCTGCTACGAGAACAACAATGGGATAGGAAAAATGGCCTAACCACACTTCGTAACCCGAAAAGAGCAAAATAATTTCAGACGGGCTGGGAATCCCGATGCTTTCCACGAGCAAAACAATGTAAACTGCAAGATACCCGGCCTCATTAAGCCATTGCGTCACAGTATGAATAGCAGCCAGCACAGAGCAGTCTCCTTTAGAAAAATGTCACCGTCCTAAGGTTGAACCATAGTATATCATGCATCGAAAAATTCTCGCGTGAGAAAATGATAAAAAACATCGGCTGCTGCCCGAAGGTGAAGACTTGATAATCTGAGACAGATTCTCTAGGTGTTCACAGATTACAACGGCAATCAAATGAATTTGTGTGGCGCTCACTCGCAATTGGCAGGAAAGGTGATTAGAACCATGTCTTCCGATTTCACAGCTACCTTGTTCAGTTTTCCGGAAAATTGGCGGGAATCTAAGAACTGTCGCGGCCGTCACCGAAAAGTTGTCCGATCGAGGAGAGTTTTCTTAAAAACTCCGGCGTTACGACTCACGTACTTTTCACAGACTCATTCAGGACAACCCGAATCATCAGTGATTCACATACCCATACGTAATTTTAACATACTGGATCCGGAAACAATTGTCTATGGCTCAAAACTACTTGCCCTCATCTGATTTTCGGCAGGCGTGACATCTCCTTTTGTGGATATTTTGCTCCCTACCGGGGAAAATATGCCCGGGGAGGCCTAGCATGACAAAAAACCGGATGATAACGATGATAAGCGGTGTGGGAGCTGTGATTTCGGGGTTTGCGATAATCATATCGACTGTCCGGCCCTTGCCGGTATTGGGGAGTACGACTGTCTGGAATCTTCCCTATGGTACTACTCTTTCTGGAAAGTTTGGGCACATCAGAAAGATTGCGGATTTAGTGAGAAAACAACTTGACTGGGAAAAGAAAGAACGGGGATTAATGACGCTGTGCGGCAGAGCTCACCCCTCCCTTTCCCAAGTTCTTATTCCGAAGGTCCGCGACTTAGGATCGAAAGCATACAATGCAAATTCGCTGCAACTTGTGGGGTCGGGAACTGGCTTAAAGCGCTGGTTTCGCCCGCAAGCCCCCAAATACCTGGGCCCCATGCCTCGAATACGATCTTGGCATCAGAATGGTCAAATACGGGCGCAATATGGTTACGGAGAAGATCAGGTAGACTTGGTGATTTCTGTGGCGTCGAAGAATCGGATGGCGTTTTCAGCTCTCTTGATGCCCATTTACCATCATCCCCTGTTTCGGGGCATCACTGATGGCATGGCCAGTGCATTGTTTTTTCCGAGAGGTCCATATTGTGTTGGTCTTGTCGCTAACCGCCCCTTGGACCTATTGGTCCGTTGGGCCGAGGAAACATCTTGGTTCCAAGCTCCCGTTCATCAGTACAGAATCAGGGCGGGCCCAATGACTAGGATGGAAGTGTCAGTCATATGTCCGACTTCGTAAAAATGGTGACTTCCGGAGCGAAGTGGTTTTGTGACGGACTATGTATGTTATTATGGAACACGATAATACACTGTGGTTGAGAGCCATTGGTCTGAAAGCCATTTTTTGGAGGCTGCGGTTTGGATATAAAACTTGTCAATATAGGTTTTGGTAATATTGTTTCGGCGAACCGTATCGTGGCCATTGTCAGTCCGGATTCAGCGCCGATCAAACGAATTATCACGGAAGCGCGTGATGAAGGAGTCTTAATTGATGCCACATATGGGCGCAGGACACGGGCTGTGATTATAACGGATAGCGATCATGTGATTTTATCCGCGGTCCAGCCGGAGACTGTTGCGAATCGACTGGCCAGTCGCGAGGTTTCGGTGGTTGAAGAGGGCGAAGATGACGATGACTCTGACGAGTCGTAGAGAAAGAGGAGCACTCAAGATGGATCCTAGAGGATTAACGGTCAAAGAATTAACCGATAGACATGAAAGCAAATATGCGTTGGCAGTGGCTGCCGCCCGCAGGGGCCGCGCGATAACCGAAGGGGGTCATCCTTTGGTGGAGACGAGGGCCAGTAAACCGGTAACCATTGCATTGGATGAAATTCATCGCGGCCTTATTACAGTGGAAGTACCGTCGACCGGCATTAAGTAAAATCATGCGCATTATTTTGGGAGTCGGCGGCGGTATTGCAGCTTATAAGAGTTGTGATTTGGCCAGCAAGTTAGTGCAAGCCGGCCATGAAGTCTTTACGGTCATGACGCCAAGCGCTCTGCAGTTCGTGGGTCCTTTGACATTTCGGGCCCTAACAGATAATCCCGTGGGCGTAATATCAACAGACGAGCCGATGGGCAGTCTGTCTCATGTGAAGATGGCTCGTTGGGCGGATTTGATTGTGATTGCACCCTTGACACAAAATCTGTTGGCCCGACTGAGTCTCGGATTATCCTCCGATTTATTGAGTCTTATCTTTCAAGGCTATACCGGTCCCAGTGTGGTGGCTCCTGCGATGGAAAGCGAAATGTGGCTGAGCCCCCAAACCCGAGCCCGCCTGACCGAATTGCAAAAGGAGCGTGCGCTTTCTATTGTGGGCCCACACCAGGGACGATTGGCCTCGGGCCAAACCGGCGTGGGGAGAATGGCCGAACCCCAGGAGATTATGAACATGATATGGAGCTTGACACGACCTAAAACACTTCAAGGCCGTGTAGTTCTGGTTACAACCGGTGCCACTTGGGAGCATTTTGATCCTGTACGTATTCTGACCAATCCTTCCACAGGGGCGGTGGGGCTCAATCTTGCTCGCGAATTGAGTGCTAGAGGGGCGCGGGTGATTCTGATTCATGGTCCCCGGATAGATGAACCGCCCTGGCCGGGGGTAGAGTATCAGGAAGTGGTGTCGGCCCGAGACATGTTTCAAGCCGTAGAAGCGAGGATCCATGAGGCCGATACGATGATCGGAGCTGCTGCAGTATCTGACTTTCGGCCAGTTGAAGCATTTTCCGAAAAACAGAAGAAGGGGCAAATTGATATGCTGTGGCCTATGACGACGAATCCGGATATTATGGCAGAGATCGGCGCCAAATACCACGGATCGAAAATCCTTATAGGATTTGCAGCGGAGACGGAGAAGGTTTTCAGTGCAGCCATAGAGAAAATGCGTGCGAAGCATCTGGATGCCATCGTTGCCAACCAAGTGGGCCGACATCAAGGTTTTGGGGATTCGGAATACGAAGCTCAGATTATTCTAAGCGAAGGTCATTCGGATAATTTGCGCAGTTCCAATAAAGACGAACTGGCCAATCATCTTGCGGATTTATTAAAATTTTTGAAGCCAAAAATCAGTTCGGGCACGAATTCTTAACTACAGGGTGTCACCCTAAAATGGTTGTTTTTATGATGCCCAGCTAACACCCGAAGAAGAACCGTGACTCTGTGTCAAGTCGGGGCGGCACGAAGCGGGTCTCCAAGTTAGCTCTTGCGTGTCACGACTGAAACCAGCAGAAAAGGGCAACCGGGGGGCGGAAGAGCGATGCGGCCCGGTTGAATGCCACTGGCTGGCGGTTTACACCCCACTGCAATTATGGCCTCCAGAGGGGGGGAGAGGGCGCAATCCGAGGTACTTCAGGAGGAAATACACCGGAATCTGGGTAGGCCTGGGCCACGGTGCCCATGTATGTGGTGAGGTTGCCGGCGGTAACCGTGCGCAACTCTCGCATAAAGTCTGCCGAGTCCTCCACGCGCCTAGAACACTCAATGGCGCATGAACATCTAAGAGGGAGTGGCGCGAGCTGTTCTTCCCCCGGCAGAAAGGAGTCCCCGCCGCCGATTTGTCATGGTGGTCTTATCTTCGGCATTGATGAGATGTGGCGACACTGTGCCAAAATTCACGTGGAGTTCGTGTGGATCCCAGATCCACACCGCCAGAAGAAAAATTTCTTCCATGGGGTAGCTTTTATGACGATTGCAGATGTGGTGATTGACCGGATTATTCCCGGATTAGATCAGCTCTGGAGCTATGAAATGCCTCCGGATCTGTCTGTGGCTGTGGGCCAGCGGGTTCGTATTCCTTTTGGCAGGACCCAAAGTAATGGAATCGTGACTCGGTTACGTGAAGAGAACGATGTGGATAAGAAACTCGCACTCAAACCCATTTTGGGGGTAGTTGAACCGTATCCCTTGTTAAGCCCGTACATGGTGGAATTGGGTCTATGGATGGCACAAGAATATCTGTGCTTTCCGATGCAAGCCTATAAGGCGATGCTTCCCCGTAGTATTCGACTGAAACCTTGGGTCCATTTCATGGCCGAAGAGGTGTGTTCTGTCGTAGCTCCTCGTCAAAACTCACGGCACTCAAAATCTCGAAAGCAGCAGTTATGGGAACTTCTCCAGAATCGAGGACCGATGCTCAAGCGGGAATTGTTAGCCGAGAGACCCGAGATGCGTTCTGCGTTGCGGGATTTGGTCAAAGAAGGGTCCGTGGCTCTTTCATACAGAGACAAATCCCAATCACCTCATCTCATAAAGTCGCATCCCTCTCCTTATACTCTTAACGAAGAGCAAGCCGACGCCGTAAACAAGATTTGGGCGGGATCTATCGGATCGAAATGGCTTTTGGAAGGCATAACCGGTTCCGGCAAAACCGAGGTATACTTGCAACTGATAGACAAGACCATTCAGCAAGGTAAGCAGGTATTGGTTTTGGTGCCCGAAATTGCCCTGACCCCCCAAACAGTTCTGCGGTTTCAAACCCGTTTCGGCGATTGTGTAGGACTCTGGCACAGTTCTTTAACCGATCGAGACCGAGCCCTTACGTGGCAGGCAGCCCGACAAGGAGAACTGACTATCGTGGTGGGGGTTCGTTCGGCGATTTTCCTGCCTTTTGAGCAGTTAGGGCTGATTGTTCTGGATGAAGAACACGAAGGAACGTACAAACAGGAGGAACATCCCCGGTATCATACCCGTGACGTGGCATTTTGGCTCGCGGATCATATCGGCGCCAAGGTGATTTTAGGAAGCGCAACACCGGCTTTGGAAACGGCATTTTTTGCGAGGCAAAATGTGATCGGATGGATTCGGCTGACTCGGCGGATTGGCCAACGCACTCTTCCGCCGGTAGAAATTGTCGACATGCGCCAAGAACTGCAGGATGGTAATCACTCTATTTTCAGCCGCGCCTTGCAGCACGAATTGACGCAAGTTTTGAGCCGCAGCGAACAAGCCATATTGTTTTTGAACAGGCGGGGGTATGCGAGTTTTGTAATGTGCCGCGACTGCGGGCAGGCTGTGCAGTGTCCCAATTGCGCGGTGACTCTCACTTACCATCAAAATCAGAACCAATTAGTGTGCCATTATTGTTTTTTTAGCATGGATCCGCCTAAGCTCTGCACTCATTGCGGCAGCCGCCGAATTCGTTATTTCGGGGCGGGAACCGAGCGGGTCGCGGAAGAAGTTCAAAAGTTGTGGCCCGCTGCCAGAGTTTTGCGTGCAGATCGAGATACGTTGAATTCCCGGCAGAGCTATTTTCAACTCTATCAGGATTTTATGGCTCAGCGCGCAGATGTTTTGGTCGGAACACAAATGATTGCTAAAGGCATGGATTTTTCACAGGTGTCCGTGGTGGGGATTGTGGCAGCGGATGTGGCCTTGCATCTTCCCGATTTCAGACGCTCGGAACGGACTTTTCAGCTGCTGGTACAAGCCTCGGGCCGTACCGGCCGTGGTGAGAAACCGGGAAAAGTCGTTGTCCAGGCATACGAACCCGAGCATTTTGCCATTCAAAGTGCTAAGACTCATTCTTATGACGGATTTTACCGACAGGAAATTGAATATCGGAAAGAATTGGGATACCCTCCATATGGAAATTTATGGCTATTAGAGGTGGCCGAGACATCTGACGACCGTGCCCAAAGGACGATATCACGCATTGCCGAAAAGGTTCATGTCTTGGCGGGCATGGGATTGCAGATTCTTGGCCCGGCCCCTGCTCCTTTGCCCAAAGTTCGCGGACGTTTTCGCTATCATATTATGCTTAAGGGTCCGAAAACCCCAGAAATCATTGCAGTGCTTTCTAAAATTGAGCATGAGGAACTATCCTGCAGTATTACCGTAGACCCCTATTATATGTTATAAAGGGTGAGACAACGACCCCGGCGTGCGAGGTGCCGGAAAATGTTGGACACAAGGTGTGTCTATGTTTTGCTGCGGCTTCAAAGAATCGGATGTCTGGAAAGTGTGTTAGAGCGATTCGGCAGGTGATCTACTCATCTTGATTAATTTTGCTTGGGAAGATATCTAGAAAACACCTGTCCTGTGCATTTTTGTAGAACGTACAAAACGGGCGTAATCGATTCGTAACACGGGATAGAGCCCCCAAGAAACATCAAATCCGGATGAATGCCGACGGATTTTTTGTTGGTTGCAAGATGAATTGATCATATAAAGGGAACTTCCTTGATCGGCATGAACCTAAGAATTTTCCGGAATGGCGGAGACGACCATAAGGTGGTGTGGGGACAAAATGAAAAGAATACTATTTATGGGGACTCCGGAGTATGCTCGGATTATTTTGGAAGGATTACTGGCATTTAAGGATTTGAATATCCGGGTAGTGACGAAACCTGATACACCTCAAGGCCGACGCATGCGGCTTACCCCGTCGCCGGTGGCGGAAGCAGCCAAGACGGCAGGACTGCCGGTTGACAAACCCGTCAAACTTCCGGATTTTAGAAATATATGGACCGGATGGGCACCGGATCTTATTATTGTGGCCGCATACGGAAAAATTCTTCGCCCATGGCTTTTGAACCTGCCGCGTTACGGGGTTTATAACTTGCATGCCTCCTTGCTTCCACGTTGGCGTGGACCCAATCCCGTGGCCTGGGCAATTCGCGAAGGTGATACGGTAAGTGGCGTGACATTAATGAAAATGGACGAAGGAGTCGATACTGGCGACATTGTCGCTACACGCAGGGTTCCGATAGGTCCCGATACCAACACGGGAGAACTAACAATCACGTTGGCTCATGAGGCTCAAGGACTCCTAACGAAATATTTTTATTTGCTATTTTCCGATAATGTCAAACGCGTGTCGCAGAATCCAGACGAGGCGACATATGCCGGCAAGTTTGAGCTTGCCGACAGCCATATTCAGTGGGATCAACCGGCGGTCGTGATTCATCGTCTTATTCGGAGCATGATCCCTGAACCGGGAGCTTATACTATGTGCCAAGGCCAACGCGTCAAAGTGGTGCAAAGCACATACGATAGAGGGGAATATCCCGTCGGCGTGGCTGAGTTGAAACAGAATAATTGGCACGTGGGTACAAAGGATGGGGTGGTGATCGTTAAGCGGATCAAACCCGCTGGAAAAAACGAAATGACTCCCGGCGATTTTCAACGAGGTATGCGAACCGTAGGCAGGGTGATGTGCAAATGACAGGAGCGGGGCCGGCGCGAATTGAGGCACTCAATGCCTTGATGCTCATTCGCGGTGGGGGAACAGTAGGGGAAGTATTGGCCAAGAGAACACAAATTGGCCGGCTATCGCCTGCAGATCGCTCGCTGATGACACAAATCGTTTATGGGGTATTGCGTAACCAAAGATATTTGGATGCATGGTTGGCGCCCTTTGTTCGCGGCGAATTGGAGCCCGTGGTTCGAGACATTTTACGTATGGGCCTGTTTCAATTGGGGTTTTTGGACAGAGTACCTCCTTATGCAATTGTTGACGCGGCAGTTGAGCAAACGAAAAATGTTTCGCCGAGAGCGACTGGAATGGTTAACGCCATCTTACGGCGTGCACCCAATAAAAGGCCGCAGAACCTTCCTTTAGCTGTAGAATTTTCACATCCCGACTGGTTGGTGGAAAGATGGCAAAAAAGATTCGGGAGCGACACGACACGTAGAATACTGGTCATCAACAATGAGATACCCCCCTTGACTTTGCGGGTCAACCTGTTGAAAACGCCCCGGCAAGCGGTCCTCGAAGAACTCCGATGCGAAGGCACCCATGCGGAAGGTTCGGAGTATATACCTGAAGCAATTCGCGTATCGGGATCATTCTGGCTAGAAGATTGGTCGGCTTTTCACATGGGATTGATTACGGTTCAGGACGAGAGCAGTATGCTTGCGACTTGGATTCTTGATCCACATGGTGGCGAGAACATCATCGATTTAACGGCCGGATTGGGTGGCAAAACGGGACACATTCTTGAACGGACCAAGGGTCAAGCCCGCGTTACGGCCCTTGACGTATCCTCCGTGCGGCTAAACTTGTTGAAGCAAAATATGGATCGATTAGGGTTTGCAGGATATTTGACTTTAAAGGAAGCCGATGCCCGTATTTGGGCCCGAGAGCATCCGCATGAATTTGACCGAGTCTTGTTGGACGCCCCTTGCAGCAATCTCGGGGTTCTTCGTAGACGTTCGGACGCAAGATGGAAAAAACAAGAGGAGAACCTAAAGGAACACCAAAAGCTGCAGCAAGAGCTCTTGGAAGCCGCCCTCATATTGGCGCGACCGGGCGGGATCATTGTGTATAGCACATGTTCTACAGAACCCGAGGAGACTATAGGGGTGGTTGAACGCATCTTAACTTTGCACGGCAACGCGCATGTGGAGAAAGCCAGTTCTTATCTTCCGTCAGCGGCTTTTGACGATTTTATAGTGGATGACAATATTTTACTGTTGCCTGGGGATTTGGGTATGGATGGGTTTTTCATTTCGCGCTTAAGAACATGAGGTGGAGTGATGAATAAAGGTACAGACGTCATGTCGTTGAGCCGCGATGAGATGGAAACGTGGATGCAGCAGCAGAGCTATCCCAAATACCGAGGAACTCAGCTGTTTGAATCCTTGTGGCGTCAAAGACTTGCCGGCTATGGACAAATTAGCGCATGGCCCAAGGAGCTTCGGGAGATTATGTCTCGAACGGCTCCCTTTTATCGCTTGCAGGCCGTTACGGTGCAAAAAGCCCCAGACGGAACACGTAAAATTCTTGCTCGGCTTTCGGATGGGCAACAGATTGAAACAGTCGTACTGCCTCACCACTATGGGTACAGCGTGTGCGTATCATCACAGGTTGGGTGCAATATGGGATGCAAGTTTTGCGCATCGGGACTGTTAAAGCGTACAAGAAACCTGACAGCCGGCGAAATGCTCGATCAGGTGCGCTTGGCTAACGATTTGATCGCTTCGGAAGAGCAGGGCGTTAGTCGAGTGGATTTGATGGGGATTGGGGAACCTTTGGACAATTACGATAATGTGGTGCGTTTTATCAAAATGGCTCATGATTCTCACGGGTTCAATTTAAGCCATCGAAAATTTACGATTTCGACGAGTGGACTGATTCGGGATATTTATCGCTTGAGCCAGGAAAAAATACCTGTGACCTTAGCGGTATCATTGCATGCGCCCAATGATGCGTTGCGGAGTCAGATTATGCCCGTTAACAGAGCCTATCCGATCACCCCCCTTGTTGAAGCCTGTCAATTCTATTTTGCCAAAACCGGACGGAGGGTGAGCTTTGAATATGCTCTCTTAGCCGGAATCAACGATTCGGTACTTATGGCACAGCAACTGGCGAAGCTATTAGAGGGATTATCCTGTCATGTCAATTTGATTCCATGGAATCCGGTGCCTGAGCATCCGTTTTCGCCTTCACCCCCGAAGCGTGTGGAAGAATTTCAAAAAATCGTGCAGAATCGCGGAATTTCTTGTACGATACGTAAGGAACTGGGTCAAAATATTGAAGCGGCGTGTGGCCAGTTGCGACGACGAGAAGATGCGGCACATCATATTGAGCTATAAATTTCTTTGGTTTGAGTTTGGGTGATTTGCCGGATTGTGTGTCCGGAAATGGGGCAGCTTTCCAAGGCCAAAAAATGTGACTGCGTGTGTTTTTTTATGCTCCATATCCGGCTGGGCTATCCAAAGGGGGCCTAACGCGTTTTCAGTGATAAAGAGCCCCCCTCACATGTCCACAATTGTCCTGCTGGGAGTATTTCAAATGGCCTTGTTTAAGAATTTATCACCCTGAGTCATGTGGCCGTATTAGAAAAATTGTGTTGGCATTAGGTTTCGGATGGTCGGGACCAGGTCGTGAACAGGACGTTGTACGAAGGCAAGTTTGCGAATGTGATGATTTAATCACTTGTTGAGAAAGGTAGGAATGACTATCACCGTGAAAACATATGGCCGTTCTGACCAAGGCCTGGTGCGAAGCGAGAATCAGGACGACTTTCTTATTCGACCTGTGGAAGCACAAGGATATTTGTTGGCTGTGGCAGACGGGATCGGCGGCGGACCCGAGGGCAGCCGGGCCAGCCATATGGCATTGACGGCCATGGATGATGCAGTGGGCTTAAAAGTCTTGGATGTATCTCGCTTGGCATCAGCGATTTCTCTAGCCAACCGTCGAATTTTCGAGTTGGGGCAGGATGAGCCGCACCTTGAGGGGATGGGAACCACTTTGACAGCCGCGGTCTTGTTTCCACATCGGTTGTTGCTTAGCCATGTGGGAGATTCACGAGCTTATCGGATTCGCCGCGATCAGATTATCCGATTGACGATGGATCATTCCGTCGCCGGAGAAATGGAGCGTTCCGGAACGATTTCACCCGAAGAAGCGCGTAATCATCCCAAAAAACATGTTTTGACCCGCGCTTTGGGCCCTTTTGATCATGTGCGCATTGACATGGCTGATATGCCTTGGTCAAACCAAGATCGATTGCTGCTCTGCACCGATGGCCTCACCTCAGTTGTTTTTGATGATGAGATCCTTCGATATGCGGAACATTACCAAGGTCAAGAACTGGTTGACAAACTTGTCAATGCGGCGCTCGAACGAGGGGGGCCCGACAATGTGACACTCGTATTGGCAGAAGCCATGCATGACTGTGGTGAAGGCAATGGTAGGTAAAATTCTTGGAAGTCGTTATGAAATCCTAGAACGCATCGGACAAGGCGGCATGTCCTTAGTTTACCGAGCGCGGGATATTACATTGAATAGATTAGTCGCCGTAAAGATATTAAAACATCAATGGGCGGAGGACGATGAAGTTGTCCACCGTTTCGATCAGGAAGCTCGCGCGGCAGCTTCTCTGGCCAATCGGCACATTGTCCAGGTTTACGATGTCGGGCGGGATGATCCGGATATTCATTATATGATTATGGAATTGGTGCCCGGGGAAACTTTGCGTTCCAAGCTTGATCGAGAAGCTCCCTTGCCTATCCCAGAAGCGCTTAGCATTGCAGACCAAGTGGCACAAGGATTAGAGGCTGCTCACGAACAAAAGGTTGTCCATCGTGACATCAAACCTCAGAACATTCTGATCGCTTCCGATGGAACCGTCAAAGTCACAGATTTCGGCATAGCTTATGCGGCGACGTCCGGAACTTTGGTGAATACCGGGTCGTTATTGGGCACGGTGCAATATTTGAGCCCGGAACAGGCACGGGGAAAGTTAGTGGGTCCGCAATCTGACTTATATTCGTTGGGTATTGTCTTATTTGAAATGTTAACGGGACGACTGCCTTTTGAAGCCGATAGCCCGATTGGTGTGGCTATTAAACATTTGCAAGATGAAGCTCCGGAAGTTAGGAGCCTACGCTCTGATGTTCCCGAGCCGGTTGAAAAAGTTGTTCAGAGATCTTTGTCTAAAGACCCCGCCGAGCGCTATCAAAGTGCCAACGCCATGCGCCAGGATATCCAGCGTGCATTGCATGGCGAGAAGGACGGCGCGGTACTGGGCTCTCAGGGGGTAGCGGTCTTGGACGCAGCCCATGGTTCAAAATCCGCAAAACGCCGCAAATGGCTGCCCTGGGTTATTTTTGTGACTCTGTTGCTGGCTTTGGTAGGCACCGGTTTGTATCTGCTAAACCGGTGGATTTACAGTCCGGTGGTTACCCTTCCTAATATCCAAGGTCAATCATTGAAGAGCGCCCAGGCGAAATTGGGACGCCTCGGATTAGTCATTAGTATCGGAGGGCACTCACCATCGGCTCATCTGCCTAAAGATTACGTCCTGAGCGAAAACCCTTCTCCGGGAACTCAGATCAAAGGCGGGCAGACCGTCCAAGTGGTGCTTTCCACGGGACCCCAAGAGGTGTTGGTGCCTAATGTGACGGGTGAAGATGCTTTTCAGGCCGAACAGAATCTGAGCACTCAGGGATTACGTGCCGCAACCCGGCATATGAAGAGTCATACCGTTCAAGGGCAGATTGTGAAACAAAGCCCCGGTCCCGGGACCCGTCTGCCCCAAGGCAAGGTTGTCACCATCTGGGTGTCTGATGGTCCTCCGGCGGTAGCCCAAATTATGCCTGACTTGCAGGGGCTGTCTGTGTCTCAGGCGGCGAGTCTTTTGATAGGGCGGAACGTAACGGTTGGCAGTTCCACATCAATTTACAGTACTCAGCCCGCGAATACGATAATTGATCAGACTCCTGAACCCTATTCATCGGTGTCGCATTCCACTCCGGTCAATGTCACGGTATCCGAGGGACTCAGTCCCGAAAGTGCACGAGTGGTCAAGAACAAGACCCTGATTACATTTCAAATTCCTAACAGTGTTCCTTCAAAATCGGTTTTGAAGGTCGTTGTTACCGACAGTGCAGGCAACAAGGAAGTCTTTTATCAGCAGGTTAATCCGGGTCAACCGATTCAAATTCCCGTGGTTTGGTATGGTGCCAACGGACAACTACTGATGTTCCTCAATGGCCAGGCCCAGGCCCCTCAGCCCCTTGTTGCCAAAGGGAGCCAGGCGAGTCCGGGCGTTGGAAGCAGCACACCACCGTCATAAACACAAAAGGGGTGTCGGGTTGCAAGGTCTAGTGGTTTTGTTGGAAGCAAATCGTCCAACCGTAGAAACAGAAGAAGGAACAAGATTCCTGTGCTATTTGAGAGGAAAGATCAAACGCGAGCAAGGCCGGATTATGGTAGGCGATCAGGTTGAAATCAGTCCCACCGACCCCGGTGAAGCCATCATTACCAAGGTATATCCACGCATCAATCTATTGTTTAGACCCCCCGTGGCCAATGTTTCAGGACTCTTTGTCATATTCACTCTTTTGCAGCCCCCCGGAAATCTTGAACTGCTCGACAAACGACTCGTGATGGCTCATGTACTTGATGTCGATGCGGAGATCGTGTTGACTAAGACGGATATCATTGCCGACGGTGATAACCTGGCGCGATTTATCGGTTTATATGAAGCGATTGGATACCGCGTGTGGGAAACCAGTGCCCTTACAGGACGTGGTCTGCCGGAATTAGACCACTCCTTTCGCACGGGGCTTTGGGTAATGGTTGGGGAAAGCGGCGCCGGCAAATCATCGTTGGTTAAGGCGATGCTTCCCGATGAGAAAGTTGCAGTCCAGGATTTGAGCCGTATCGGCAGAGGCCAACAGACGACCCGGTGGGTCCGCCTGCTAAAGGTTCACGATTTTTGGTTGGCCGATACTCCCGGATATACGGCTTTGGATATGTCCGTGAAAGACCCTCGCCGCATACGCTCGGCGTTTTGGGAGTGGGCCGATGCCTCTTGCCGCTTTCCGGACTGTTTTCACATTGACGAGCCGGGGTGTGATGTGCTGCCAAAAGTGCGTCTAGGCTTGTACGACCCTACTCGTTACCAACATTATCGACTGATTCTTCAAAAATGGGTCAGGTTCTATTGAAAAGCCAAAGGACAAAGGGAAAACTTTCGATCCTGATGTGGGTAAATTTTCATGGGAAACACGAGCCTCTTTCTGTCAATCACTACGACTCACTTAGGGTTCTTCTCGCATATAATCAAAGGAAGTTGGTTAATCCTTGTTGCATGTGGCCCATGTCTACATTTTCTTTATCGCCCCCTGTCATGCACCATTTGCGGTGTGAACCGTAGGATGATGGATAGGCGGTGAAGGGGGTGAGGGGGATGAGATATCGCCAGGGAATGGGCTCCAAGTCCGTATTGGGTCGCCGGATAACGGGGATCGGGCTTGCCTTAGGCGGAAGTGTCATCGTAATCAAGGTTTTCCCTTTATGGATTTGGCCCGTCGTGGTGGGTTTGTGGGTCTTTTTCGCAGGGCTGATTCCGGTAGCGGTGGGCCTCGGACTCATTTGGCTGGGATGGAGACTTGTGTCCCATTGGTAGAAAAAATTCGGCACATCCGGAACAATCGATGAAAGGATGGGTAGATTATGCAGGTCCAAGTGGTGAAGGTTCCGCGTTTCGTTGGTAAAATACTACAAGTAGTATTGGGCTTTTGGGCAAAGACTAAGAAATAAAATTAGGAGTGATGGATTACGGATTATCGGCGGAAGGCGACGGCGGCAGATGGTACAATTCGCATTATTGTGGCACACACTTCAAAGGCAGCACTAAAAGCACAGGAAATCCACAAAGCGTCCCCAGTGGCTGCCGCCGCCGTGGGGCGGCTTATTACATCTGCGGCCTTGTTGGCGGCGGATTTTAAAGAATCATGGCGGATTCGTATTGACGTGGACGGTAACGGGCCAATAGGCCCTATTGTCGCCGAAGCTCGCAGCAATGGAAAACTCCGAGCGACATTAAGAACTCCCCAGGTTAGTTTGCCGCTCCGTTCCGATGGAAAGTTGGCAGTGGGGCGGGCTGTGGGTCGGGACGGGCTCTTTAAAGTGACGCGAGAAGAGTATGATGGCGTCATTTATCAGGGACAGGTGGAATTGGTTAGTGGAGAAGTTGGACAAGATTTGGCACAATATTACACACTTTCCGAGCAGATTCCTAGCGCGGTGGCTTTAGGGGTACTGGTGGGGCGTGATTCCATGGTTCAGGCTGCGGGGGGGCTGGTCGTGCAAAGATTGCCCGGCGGTTCCCAATATATCGGTTGCATAACCGAACGTTTTTCGCAATTAGATCATATTAGTCATCGTTTGGTGAACGGGGACACAGTCGAGCAACTTGCCGAAGAAGTCCTTTCCATGGGATCTTTGCATTGGTTTGAACGAGAGCCTTTATTCTATCAATGTGAGTGTAGCAGAACCCGGAGCATGGAGATTTTGTCCAGTTTGCCCCGGGAGGAAATTCAAGAATTAATAAAAGATCAGGGTGCAGAAATCGTCTGCCATTATTGCCGTTCTGCCTACCGCTTTTCGGTGACGGACATGGAAAAGCTTTTGGATCACGTCTAAATGGCTCGATCAACACGACCTGATCGCAAGCAACCGGTGCACACATAAATTCGTTGAACCTTGCCATTAACCCGTGCACGCACATGTTGGATATTGGGTTTCCACACGCGCTTGGTTTTATGATGGGAATGGCTAACGTTATTTCCATGTATAGTGTGCTTACCACAAACCTCACAACGGTATGCCATTACGGAACCTCCTTGGTACCTTGACATTCGTTGCTATGTTACCATAGGGGAAAATGATGTGCAAGAAGATGACGCTCACCGACCAAGGAGGAGAGACGGAAATGGAAAAACGCACCGAGTATGGGACCTTAACCATCAATGAAGAAGTCTTGGGGAGCATTGTACAGTCAGCGGTTTTGGAAATCGACGGAGTGGCCGATCTTGGTGCTTTCGGTTTGGGTGAAGGGTTGAGTGAACTGATTCGCAAGGACGCAGGCACGCGTGGGATTAGCTTTCAGGAAACAGATCAAGGATTTGTGGTGGAAATCGCCGTGATTGTTGACTATGGTGTTCAGCTGCGTGAATTGGGGCGGATTATCGTTCAAAAAGCCAGTGACGCGCTGGTTGAAGCCGTGTCTGTTCGCCCTGTTAAGGTCGTCGTGGAAGTACAAGGCATTCAGCAAAGAAGTCCGGAGCATCTTCCATAAGGGATTAGAAGCCGAGGAGGGAATTCGCAGTGGCAAAAGGCCCTACGGAACAGGAACTGGAATTGGGCCCGGGAGATCTTGTGACGAAGTGGCCCGGCATTGGGTACACGCGATCTCAGGAACTGGAGAGCATGGGAATTAGAACCTTCGAAGACTTACTGGGACTATGGCCCAGGCGACATGAGGATCGATCTGTGATCACTCCTCTAGGAATGCTGCAGGACGGAGAAACGGCTACGATACAGGGTGAAATTTACAATGCTCACTACGATGCCGGAAAGAAGATCCTCCGTGTCCAAATTATGGACAGATCGGCTGCTCTCACCGCCATTTTCTTTCACGCGACCTGGATCCGGCGCCAATTCCGAGAAGGGTATCATGCGGTCTTGAGCGGAAAAGTCGAAAAGCGATGGACAAAGATCACGATGGCCCATCCGGAATTTCAAGTGTTGGCCCCCGGCGAGCACCCGTACTTGGGGCTGGTGCCGATATATCCTTTGTCCGGTTCTTTGAAGCAAAACTTCCTGCAACGTCTCATGAAGGACGTTGTTCCCCGATTTGCTCCGCAAGTGCCTGATCCGCTGCCTCAGGCCCTTCGCGAACAGGAAGGATTGTCTAATCGTGCCATGGCGATAGTCCATCAACATTTTCCGCCGGATCTGCCTTCTCGTGAAGCGTCTCGAAAGCGGCTCGTATTCGATGAGTTTCTGCGCGTGGCCCTCAGTGTATTAATTATGCACCAAGCGGATCCAAATGCTCCAGGAATGATTCAAAATCCTGACGGTGTCTTAGTCAAGAAATTTGTGGAATCGTTGCCCTATTCTTTGACACCGGGCCAAATTCACGTGTGGAAAGAAATCCAGAAGGACTTGAGAAGTGCCAATCCCATGGCCCGCCTTCTTCAAGGGGACGTGGGTTCGGGAAAGACCGTTATTGCCGTCTTGACGATGCTGGCCGCAGTGGATGCGGGATTTCAAGCCGCGTTTATGGCCCCTACGGAGTTGCTCGCCGAACAGCAGTGGCTGGTGTTAAGGAACTTCCTGACACCTCTTGGTGTCGAAGTCGCTTTCCTGACCGGGAGAGATCGGGGAGCTGATGAGTACCGTGCTGCACTCAAGGAAGGAACCATGGCAGTAGTGGTGGGAACTCAGGCTCTTATTGCCGATCATGTCGAATTTAAACGATTGGGTGTTGTAGTGATCGACGAACAGCACCGATTCGGGGTTAAGCAGCGAGCTAAACTTTCCCAAAAGGGAGAATATCCTGATATGTTGGTGATGACGGCCACACCCATTCCCCGCACGTTGGCTCTGACAGTCTATGGTGACTTGGAGGTTTCCCGAATTGTCGGACTGCCCCCGGGGCGCAAGCCTGTAGAGACCATTCATTTGACTCACCGGGAGAGGCGATTCGCCTATCAGAAGGTGATGAATGCTGTGAAGCAGGGGGACCAAGCTTATGTTGTTTGTCCCCTTGTCGGAGGCGATGAAGAAGATACTCAAGTGAAAGCGGCGGTAGACTTGGCGGAAGGGATGAAAAAAGTTCCGGGATGGCGTGTCGGCTTATTGCACGGCAAAATGCCAACTAAAGAGAAAACCTTGGTCATGGACCAATTTCGCCGCAAGGAACTGGATGTATTAGTGGCTACAACCATTATCGAAGTGGGAGTCGATGTGCCAAATGCCACGATGATGGTCATTGAAGAGGCCGATCGTTTTGGGCTGGCGCAATTGCATCAGCTCAGAGGTCGGATCGGACGAGGTGATAAAGCCGCAACGTGTTTTTTGATTGCCGATGCGAAGACGGATCAGGCACGGGAGCGCCTAGAAGCTATGGTGCGTTATCAAGACGGTTTGAAACTGGCGGAGGAAGATCTCAAGCTGCGAGGGCCTGGGGAAATTTTGGGCATGCGACAACACGGAGTGACCGGCTTTCAATTAGCCAATCCTTTGAAAGATTTGGATTTGTTACAGCGGGCTCGGGCAGCGGCAAGAGAAATCATTCAAAAGGATCCCCGGCTCATGTCCAAAGAATATCACTTGCTGCGCCATTGGGTTCGGGAGGCCTTGGAAGAGGGGATTCCGGCGAAAGTTTTGCATTAGGCGTCAACAAAACGCAGATTTTCCACGTTAGAACCGGACATTAATCCGAGGCGCATGGTTTTAACGGAAGCAAACGAATCAGGGCGGCGTCCCCACAGGCCCCGACCATGGTTTGATCGATTTTCCGCTTTCGTGCTTTTTCTCTTCCCGCATTTTATGTCCTTTGCTCCCTCGATGATTTGGCTGTCATGATCTTAAGGCGTTAAAATTTCAAGCCGATCATCAGTGCGGACCATATCCCGGGAGGCCTCGGTGTGGATTTGAGCCGAACGGCTGAGATCTGGCAATCTGCCGAAGTCCGCAGCGAGGGGCTGAGGCTCATTCACGTGTGGATCTTGGTAATTCCGGTAGTATGGGCGTAACCCGATTCCAAAGGCGCTACGATTGGTCCATTACGTACCTAAGGTATGCCATATTATTGGTATACCCTATGAAGCTCTTATGTGTTGACAGGGTATTCTTGGTAGGGATCTTCGAGAATGGTCCTAATAGTGCCATTAAGAAATTGGTTAAGCTATTCAGTGGTGTCGCCCGAAGGCGCTTTCATTGCCGAATTATTCATGGGAATATGCATGGCAGGGTTTCGGCATAGTTCCGCTAAGCCGCACGGTGAGCGCATTGCATAGGGGGTGGACAAATTCTCCCCGATGGGATATCATGGCGGCATGAAGACATTATCGACTGTTGCATCCTTTTCGCTGT
>JAKACM010000177.1:4059-6138 GCA_021821465.1 Bacillota bacterium | reverse complement strand
AACAATATGGATGCCGCGGAATACAAACATGTGGTCTTAGGTCTCATCTTTTTGAAATACATCTCCGATGCTTTTGAAGAACACCATGCCGAATTGTTGACTAAAATGGCGGAGGGCTATGATCCGGAAGACCCCGAAGAGTACCAAGCGGACAATATCTTCTGGGTGCCCATCGAAGCGCGTTGGACATCTCTGCAAGCCCAGGCGAAACAACCCATCATTGGCAAACTGATTGACGATGCTATGATTGCGATTGAAAGACACAACCCGAAACTCAAAGGAGTGTTGCCTAAAGACTTTAACCGGGTCGGACTGGATAAACAGCGTTTAGGTGAGCTCATTGACCTCGTCGGTACTATTGGCATGGGGGATCAGGCGAGCCGTCACCAAGATATCCTCGGTCGCGTGTATGAATACTTCTTGGGCAAGTTTGCCTTATCGGAAGGGAAAAATGCCGGGTCGTTCTATACACCCCGGTCCCTTGTCAAAGTCCTGGTGGCCATGCTCTCTCCTTATCAGGGCCGTGTGTTCGATCCGTGTTGCGGGTCGGGCGGCATGTTTGTTCAAAGCGAAGAGTTCGTCAAAGAACACCAGGGCCGCATCGGAAACATTGCTATCTACGGGCAAGAATCGAATTTTACCACATGGCGGCTCGCGCAAATGAACCTCGCGATTCGGGGAATTGATGCCAATTTGGGCGCTGAGAACGCCGACAGCTTTCACCACGATTTGCATCCGAGTCTAAAGGCCGATTATGTGCTGGCGAATCCCCCCTTTAACGATAGCGACTGGGGTGGCGAACGCCTCCGTGAGGATGTCCGCTGGAAGTATGGAACACCTCCCACCAGCAATGCGAACTTTGCCTGGGTCCAACACTTCATTCACCACTTAGCTCCGACCGGTACGGCGGGGTTTGTGCTCGCTAATGGCTCGTTGTCGAGCAATCAATCCGGTGAAGGCGACATTCGGAAAAACATTGTGGACGCAGATTTAGTCGACTGCATTGTCTCCATGCCAAGCCAACTCTTTTATAATACGCAAATTCCCGTCAGCCTGTGGTTTCTGGCGCGGGATAAGCGCAATCATCATCTCCGAGATCGTCGCAAAGAGACCCTTTTCATTGATGCCCGCAAATTGGGACACATGGAGGACCGCACGCATCGCGACTTGTCTGTGGAAGACATTGAACAGGTTGCGGGTACATACCATGCGTGGCGAGGTGACCCCGATGCAGGCGATTATGCAGATGTTCCGGGGTTTTGCAAGGCAGTGCCGACCGCAGAGATTGCTCAGCATGGCTACATTTTGACGCCGGGACGATATGTCGGGGTGGAGGATGTTGAGGACGATGGGGAACCGTTCGAAGAAAAGATGAAACGACTAGTAGCGACCTTAATACAGAAGCAATCTGAGGCCCGTCGGTTAGACGCACTAATAATGCGGAATTTGGAGGATTTTGGCTATGTCGAGTGAAACGTTGGCGGCTGTGGCGGATATAGTTATGGGTCAATCCCCACCGGGAGATATGGTCTTTGCAAAGCCCACTGGGTTGCCATTGCTGAACGGTCCAACCGAATTCGGTCTCTTTAATCCAACGCCTGTACAATTTACACCTAGCTATAAAAAGGTAGCACGGAGGGGTGATATTCTCTTTTGCGTGCGGGGTTCAACCACTGGCCGTATGAATAACGCAGACCAGGACTACGCCATCGGTCGAGGGCTTGCAGCGATCCGCCATAAATCCGACCTGCGCTTGCAACCGCTTCTCCGTGCGGTTTTAGAGTCCTATCTTCCCGAACTTCTTGCCCGTGCAACAGGATCAACATTCCCTAACGTGTCTGCTTCTCAACTTGCTAATGTACCATTCCCATCTTTTGATAAAACCGAACAACTTGATATTTCCGTTATTCTCGGCACCCTCGACGACAAAATCGAACTCAACCGCCAAATGAACCACACGTTGGAGCAAATGGCTCAAGCGTTATTCCAGTCGTGGTTTGTCGACTTTGATCCCGTCTGGGCCAAGAAGGAAGGGCGTCAGCCCGTCGGCATGGATGCAGACACCGCCGCCTTATTTCC
>JAKACM010000177.1:0-3959 GCA_021821465.1 Bacillota bacterium | reverse complement strand
ACGGCTGGAGAAAGTGGCCTTGCGGGAGATCTGGCCGCATGAAGCGGGGAACTTTACCCCATGGCTCACGCAAGACGACAATCTCGCCCTTCTCGAGGATGCCCTGGGGTTAGAACGGGTTTTGGAGGCACAAGAGCACGAGGTGGGCCCCTTTAAGGCCGATATTTTGGCCAAGGTTGTCAGTACAGACCCCGGGGTCCTGATTGAGAATCAGCTGGAACGCACGGATCAGACCCATTTAGGACAAGTGCTCACCTACGCGGCAGAACTCAACGCGGTAACCATCGTGTGGGTGGCGGAAGATTTTCTGGGTGAACATCGGGCCACAGTGGATGGGTTGAATGCCATTACGGACGAACACTTTCAGTTCTTTGGCCTGGAAGTGGAATTATGGCGCATCGGCGCTTCGGATCCTGCTCCCAAGTTTAATCTCATTTCGCGTCCTAACGACGGGTTCTGCACCGTCAACGCAGCGGATCATCAACTTCCATTGGACAATGTGCCGGAAACAAAGGCCTTGCAACCCGCCTATTGGTCTACGTTTCGCGAATATTTGCTGGCTCATTCCAACATCATCAAGCCTCAAAAGCCCTCTCCGCACTATTGGGCAGATTATCATGTCGGTCAGAGCTCTGTCAATTTGAGTGCGATCCTCAATACACGGAGGAAACAGATTAGCATTCGGCTCACTATTAAAGGCCCGCAGGCGCCATCAGATTTTCAACAGGTGCAACGGGGTCACGATGCGATTGCCAAAGAAATCCCGGATCCCTTCGAATGGCGGGAATTGTCGAACCGCAAATCCTGCCACATTATGGTGAGCCGATCCGTCGACCCAACACAACGCCCAAGCTGGTCTGCTCAGCATGCCTGGCTGCACGAGCAACTGGAGGCGTTTTATATCGCACCTTTTACCAACGGATGCAGCACGTGACGGCGTCAGCGCCGGGAAGACCCGATGAGGACGAGGAGGCCTAGTCCATGGCTTTATATGAGAGCGACTTAGAGGAAGCAATGATCGAACATCTGCAGCGTTTGGGCTACGCCTGGCACTATGGGCCGGATATCGCTCCGGAACAACCAGCAGCCGAACGCACGTCCTATGCGGATGTGGTTTTGCATCAGCGTCTCATTGGGACTCTGCAGCGGTTAAATCCCACATTGTCCGAGGATCACCTGCAGGATGTGCTCCGCCGAGTTCTGTATCCCGACAATCCGGGACTGGTAGCCAGCAATCAATCCTTTCACACTTTCCTCATCGAGGGAGTGCCGGTGGAATATCTGGATCCGGACGATCACATTATGACAGACTTTGCACGCCTGGTTGATTGGAACGACCCGTGGGCTAACGACTGGCTGGTGGTCAACCAGTTCACCGTGGCGGAAACCGGCAAGCCCACCCGACGTCCGGACCTGGTGCTCTTCCTCAACGGGCTGCCCCTCGCAGTCTTTGAACTGAAGAACCCGGCAGATCCGCATGCGACCACGGACGACGCTTTTCAGCAACTGCAAACCTACAAGACGGAATACCCGGCGCTCTTTACCACCAACGCACTGCTGGTGACCTCCGATGGTCTCGTGACCCGATTCGGATCCCTCACCGCGAATATCGAATGGTTCCTGCCGTGGAAAACCCTCGACGGCGCGGCGATAGCTCCTGCGGCCCTCCCAGAGTATGTGGTGATGTTGGATGGTCTCTTCCCTCCTGCCACCCTCTTAGACTATGTGCACGGGTACATTGTCTTTGAAAATGATCAAGGTGACGTTGCAAAGAAACTGGCGGGCTACCACCAATATCACGCGGTGAAGAAGGCGGTAACCGCCACGGTGGAGGCGGTCAGTCCCGATGGGGACCGGCGCATTGGGGTGGTGTGGCACACCCAAGGGTCGGGTAAGAGCCTGACCATGGTGTTTTATGCCGGGCAGATTATCCAGCATCCGGCCTTGGCCAATCCCACGCTTGTGGTAATTACGGACCGCAACGACTTGGATGATCAATTATTCGGGGTGTTTGCCCGGTGTCAAAAATTATTCCGTCAAACCCCGGTGCAAGCGGATAACCGCCTCCACTTGCGGGCGTTACTTCAGGTGGCCTCTGGGGGTATTATCTTCACCACCATGCAAAAGTTTTTACCGGAGAGTCAAGAAGACCACCATCCTCTGCTGTCGGACCGGCACAATATCGTTGTCATGGCTGATGAAGCCCACCGCAGTCAGTATGACTTCCAAGACGGGCTGGCGCATTTTATGCGGCAAGCCTTGCCGGCCGCGTCGTTCATTGGGTTTACCGGCACACCGGTAGACCTCACGGACCGTAGCACTCGCAACGTCTTTGGGGAGTACTTGAGTATTTATGATATGCAGCAAGCGGTGGATGACCATGCCACGGTCCCGATCTACTATGAGGCGCGGCTGGCCAAACTAGAACTTCTGGACTCCGAACGGCCCCATTTGGATGAAGACTTCGAGGAAGTCACCGAAGGTGAAGAGATCGAAAACAAGGAACGGCTGAAGACGAAATGGGCGGCCCTAGAAGCGTTGGTGGGAACGGACAAGCGGACTCAACAAATCGCTCGCGACATCGTGCAACACTTCACGGAGCGACAGGCTGTCCTGCCGGGAAAAGGCATGATTGTCACCATGAGCCGCCGCATAGCGGTCGGACTTTATGCAGCCTTGAGCCAGTTGCGGCCCGACTGGGTGAGTGGGGACGATCACACAGGCATGTTGAAGGTGGTCATGACGGGCAGTGCCAAAGACCCCCAGTCATGGCAACAGCACATTCGCACCAAACTGGCCCGGCGGGCGATTGAAAAACGATTCAAAGATCCCGAGGACTCGCTGCAACTGGTGATTGTGCGGGATATGTGGCTCACGGGTTTTGATGTACCGCCTCTGCACACGATGTATCTCGACAAGCCGATGAAAGGCCACTCTCTGATGCAAGCCATTGCGCGCGTCAATCGCGTGTTTCGGGACAAACCAGGTGGCCTGGTCGTAGACTATCTGGGCCTCGCGCACGAATTGCAGAAAGCGCTGGCCACCTACGTGCAGAGTGGGGGCCGGGGTCCCACGGCTGTCAATCAGGAGGCCGCCTTGGCGGTCATGAACGAGAAGTTGGAAATTCTTCGGGACTTGTTCTATGGCTTTGATGCCACACCTTTCTACACGGGCACTCCGGCGGTTCGCATCGCCATTCTGCCTGTCGCGCAGGAACACATCTTGCAGCAGGAGGAAGGGAAACAGCGGTTCCTGGACACCACCTCAGCCTTGACCCAGGCTTTTGCGTTGGCGGTTCCCTTAGACGATGCCCTGGCGGCCCGTGAAGAGGTCTTGTTTTATCAAGCCGTACGGGCGGCTTTGATTAAGACGACGCAGGGGAAACATCGGCCGCGCAGTGCCATTGAACAAGCCTTGCAGCAACTCATTTCCGGAGCGGTCACGAGTGACCAGGTGGAGGACGTCTTCACCTTGGCGGGGTTGGACAAGCCAGACATCTCCATCTTGTCCGACCAATTTCTGGCGGAAGTACGGCAGCTGCCGTATCGGAATCTGGCGGCCGAACTGCTACAAAAGCTCTTGCGGGATGAGATTAAGGTGCAGGCACGGCATAATCTGATCCAAGCCCGCTCGTTTCAGGAGCTCTTGGACAAAGCGATTGTCTCCTATCACAATCGGGCGATTGAGGCGGCCCAGCTCATTGAAATTTTATTGGAATTAGCTAAGAACATGCAAAAAGCCCGCCAACGCGGAGAGGAGTTAGGGTTATCGGAGGCCGAACTCGCATTCTATGATGCCTTGGAGGTCAATGATTCCGCCGTGAAGATTCTGGGGGATCAAACTTTGCGGGCCATCGCACGGGAATTAGTGGAGACGGTCCGGCGCAACACCGCCATTGACTGGACCGTGCGGGAGAGTGCCAAAACCAAGTTGCGAGTCATGGTCAAACATGTGCTGCG
>JAKACM010000061.1 GCA_021821465.1 Bacillota bacterium | reverse complement strand
AGTGAGAAGATCCACCGCGCATGCGCGGTGGTCTGTTCTATTAGGGCCAAAAAGATTAGCGGATGCATGAGAACTAATACGAAGATCCTCTTAGTGACACCGTGTCCAAATATCGTTAGCCATAACAATATCCAGGACTGGAGGCGACCCACTCAACATGGGAAACGACATCTCCATGAACGACCCCGGAAACGACGTCTTCAGTACGATACCTCCCCTTAATGTTCAAGGAAAATAATTATCTATCCTGATATCCCTAAAAACTGGCGTTGTTTGGCGGGCCACCGAAGGGCAAAGAAAAATAATTACTTAACCTGGCCCGGGCTTCACACTCATTCCTTCGCACCTGAGAACAAATAATTATCTAAACTCGGGATGATCATTGACAAAATCGTACCCTTTCTTTGATGACAAAATTAGCCTCAAATCAATCTTGACTCCGTTTAACGGTATATCCGCTCTGCGACCAGACGGCTGTGGATATTCATCCACGCCGTGTTAGTAAAACCATACCTACAAAATGATAGTATTATGGCCATGCCATGCGTTGCCAGGACCCACGTTGCCTCCACTCACCTTTTAGTCTTGACCTTCTTTGGTCAGACCTCGCCACTTTCGCGCCTTCTGGTTCTCTAGCCCCTATTGTCAGACTTGAATCTCCCGATTATCACCTATTGCCCTGGTAGAGTCCATTCAGCCCAACCCGTTAAGGGATATGCGTTGGCAGAAATTACCTGAACCAACTATCGAAACTTTCCGGTACCGGCCCATCTGAGCGCATGGCTGTGAAGGTAGAGTTGTGTTATCATTAAATTGGAAAATCAGAATAGGAGTGTTGTCTGAATACACAAGATTAGGAGTTGTAAAAAACTGAACGGGGGATGGCTACATGATTAAAGCAAAACTGGGCAAGCGATCGCAACTCGTGTTGCCCAAGGCCATTGTCGATTCCCTTAAACTTGAAGAAGGCGTGGAGTTTGAAGTGAAGGTTGTTGACGGGCGAATTGTGATGGAGCCGATGCTATCGATTCCGCGCTCCCAGGCATGGTTCTGGACCGAACGTTGGCAACGCGCAGAGAAAGAGGCCGAAGACGATGTGCGCGGCGGTCGCATCAGTACCATTGCGAGTGAGGAGGACTTAAAGTCCTATCTTGATCGGCTTCATGTGGACCACGACTGAGGTATGGCGATCCTTAAACCTACCACCCGTTTTGATCGGAGTTTGGCCTCACTGGACTCGAATTCTCAAAAGGCAGTAGCTAAAGCTTTGCGACTGTTGTTGAATAACCCTCGCCATCCGTCCTTGCGGATAAGAAAGATGGAGGGGTACTCCAACGTTTTCGAGGCCAGCGCCAATATGGATATTCGCATCACATTCCACTACGAAAAACCGGATACAATTGTCCTTCGAAACTGTGGACATCACGACGAAACCTTATCCAAACCCTAATACTTCTTTCCTATACTACGCTGGGCCAATGCGGCACAGGATGCATCCACTGTTAGGCTTTTGAAGGAGTTGGCGGGCTTTCCTGCCCGTGATTTGCGAATCTTGGGACGGGACATCTTGCCCAAAAGCCATGGCTTATCATCACCGCCCCGCCTTTCTTTAATTCGCTGTTCAATGATGCCAGCAGTGTTTTCTCGTTTGCGTTTGGCCCTTGAAGGGCTCCGTATTCACTAAATGGCAGTAAAGAGCACAGTTGGAACAAGCATTCACCCCTGTACCAACTGTGCCAAGACCTCCCACACAGTTTAGGACAGTCTAGATAATTATTTTCGAGTCTCGCTAATTTTTTTCTCTCAACAACAACCCTCGCAAGGCAGGGGGGTCTATTCCACTGTAACTGACTTGGCTAAATTTCTCGGTTGATCGACATCCTCACCCCGGGCCACCGCCGTATAATAGGCTAAAAGTTGTAACGGAATCGCAGCCAAAACCGGTGCCAACAAAGCGTGGCCGATGGGAATGGGAATATAGTGATCGATAGGAAGACTGGCAGGAAGCCTGTCATCCACGATACCCCAGACCCGAGCGCCCCGTGCCTTGACCTCTAGAATGTTCGACACGGCTTTTTCCCAGACATCCTTCTGGGTGATAATCGCCACAACCGGTACGCCTTCTTGGATGAGGGCCAGAGTTCCATGCTTCAATTCACCCGCAGCGTATGCCTCGGCATGAAGATAGGAAATTTCCTTAAGCTTTAACTGCCCTTCCATCGCTAAGGCATAATCGAGTCCTCGGCCGATATAGAAAACATCGTGTGTATCGGCCATGCGTGCAGCCATTCTCTTTATATCTTCTTTGCCGTTTAATACCTTATGGCCAAGCAATGGAAGTTGCAGGAGACCCTTAATCAACTCGGGATGCTCCCGGCCTTTGAGCTTAGCCAAAGACAGCGCCAAAAGAGTAAGGACGAGAATTTGGGTAGTATAGGCTTTGGTAGACGCTACCGCGATTTCCGGTCCCGCCAGTGTATAAGCCACGGCATCGGATTCTCTGGCCACTGTCGATCCTACGGTATTGGTAATACTGTAGGTAAAAGCGCCCTGCTCTCGCGCCAAACGCAGGCACGCCAATGTGTCTGCCGTTTCACCGGACTGAGAGACGGCCAAAACCATAGTGTCTTTATTCAGGATAGGATGCGCATAACGAAATTCCGAAGCCACATCCACATTGACGGGAATACGAGCCAATCGTTCAATGAGGGACTTTCCGATAAGACCCGCATGGTAAGCCGTGCCGGCCGCTACGATTTGAATGCGTTGATACCGGGCCAGACGTTCTGATGTCAGCCCGATTTCTTCTGTGACGACCTCGTTATCGCGGATTCTTCCCAAAAGACAATCGCCCCAAACGTCAGGCTGTTCGATAATTTCCTTTAACATAAAGTGGGGATGTCCTCCCCGTTCTGCCTGTTTGATATCCCAGTCCACCGTAATAACCGGCCGATCAACCACGGCCCCGCTTTGGTCCGTAATCATCACAGAATGAGGAGTGATGACAGCCATGTCTCCGTTTTCCAGAATTTGTGCCTGTTTAGTGGCCGACAAAAAGGCGCTAAAGTCCGATCCTAAATAATTGGCTGTAGTGCCTAATCCGATTATGAGAGGGCTGGTACGTCTCACAGCGACAATTCTATCAGGATCCCGGGACGAAATGGCCAAAAATGCATAGGATCCTTCCAGCCGCGTTTCGGCCCGGCGGACAGCTCCCACCAAATCTTCGGCTCCCTGATACTCTTCCAAAAGATGAGGAATCACTTCGGTATCGGTATCCGATTGAAAGTGATGCCCCTTGGCTATCAGTTCTTCCCGCAATGTGTGGAAATTCTCGATAATGCCGTTATGAACCGTGGCAATTTCGCCCTGACAATCCACGTGAGGATGGGCATTTTCGTTGGTGGGACGACCATGAGTCGCCCACCTGGTATGTCCAATGCCGCAAGGAATGCCGGAAGGAAGGGCTTCCAATAATTCTCCTAGCGCAGCGAGCTTTCCTTGAGTTTTCCTAATGGCTATGCCACTTCTGGATGCTAAGGCAATGCCTGCCGAATCATATCCTCGATATTCCAGGTGTTTCAACCCATTGAAAATAAAGGGGAGAGCATCGTCCTTCTCCCCAACAAAGCCAACAATTCCGCACACTCATATCGCCTCCAAGATATTTGGAGTCGGTCCCGGCTACACGTTTTTGTGTCGCCTTCACAAGCGACCTTTGTTCGTGATTTGTCGACTGCCGGGAAGCCGGAGGTCACCCGCCGAAGATTTCGAGATCCCTCACCTCGTCAACCTTCTACGATATTCAACGAAAAGGTTCCGGCGCTCGTAAAACATTCGCAGTTTATGCCTTAGCCGACTCCAAAGCATTCTGCAGGACCGCTTCCAACCTCTCGGCCCATTGTTCAATCTCATTGAGCTTTCGCCCTTCAATCATTATACGCAAAAGCGGTTCCGTGCCGGAAGGTCGAATAAAGACACGACCGTCCCGCCCCAGGTCTTTCTCGGCATCCTTGACTAAGTCGGCAAACTCGGGAATGTTCTCCCAATCAATCAATGTCCTTTCCACGTTAATATTTCGCAAGATCTGAGGATAACGCTCTACCGGTCGGACCAATTCCGCTAACGGACGTTGTCGGCGGTGAATTTCCGTCAAGAGAGCCAAAGCCGTCAAGAGCCCGTCACCTGTTGATGCATAGCGGGATAGGATTACATGACCGGACTGCTCTCCCCCGAGAACAATGCTCTCCTCCCGCATCAATTGAGCGACCCATCTATCGCCCACAGGTGTTCTTTTCAGTTGGATTCCCTCTCGCTCCAGCGCCCTTTCCAGCCCAATATTCGACATGACCGTGGCCACCACTTTGTTAAAAGGCAACAATCCTTGCTCTTTGAGCCCAACGGCCAAGACATATAAGATCTCGTCGCCATCCACAATGCGGCCATCATGGTCTACCGCTATTAACCGATCTGCATCGCCGTCAAAAGCCAGTCCTAAATCCCAATGATTCACAAGAACCTGTTCTTGCAGCACACAAGGTTCGGTCGCGCCACAGTGAACATTGATCAGAGAACCTTCGGGCTCGCTGAACAAAGGATGGACGTGCACTCCGAGATTTCGCAGTATGGTTTCGGCTGTCGCAGTGGCTGCTCCGTGTCCCAAATCCAATCCCACATGCAGTTCGGGTATAACCCCCGCAAAAAGCCCTTCCAGATATCTGTGATAATGGGTCAGAGCCGTATTTTCATAATGGAAAACCCGGCCGATACGATTTGGCGGAACCTCGGGAATTTGATTGCCGGCAATTCTCTCTTCCACGCGCGTTTCCTCTTCCGTCGGCCACTTCCGCCCTTGATGGTCTAACAATTTAATGCCATTATATTGAGGAGGATTATGGGACGCCGAAATCATTACTCCCGCCTGAGCTTCCATTTTGGCAATCAAATAAGCCAGAGCGGGAGTGGGCAGCATTCCCACGGCCAACACATCCATCCCCATCGAAGAAAATCCTGCCGTCAAAGCCGCTTCCAACATCGGACCCGAAATCCGTGTATCTCTTCCGATTAATACCTTCGAACCGGGTGCAAGAGAATCTGCAGCCACCCGCGCAATATTCATGGCCAAATCGATCGTCAACTCGGCATTGGCAATACCCCGAGCCCCGTCTGTGCCAAACAAAGACATAATTGACAGTCCCTTCACTCCTGTTGTGTCAAACTTTTTCCCGTTTTTCCATACTATTATCCCGTCTTCGCAATGGTGACACTCACACTTACATCTTGCTGCCGTAGCTCCGTGACGCCCGAGGGAAGTACCAGAGGCACTGCGGCTGATACGGAGTGGGTATCTCCAGAAACGTTTATTGGCACCGTATAGACCACGTTAACGGGATTAATCGCACTGTGCGATCCACTTACCGTAATCACGGCAGGGCGTACCACGATATTCGTAACCGTGTATCCCGATGCCGGATGTCCTTTGAGCTTAGCCACCACACCGACATTTTTTTGCGGCGGGCGTTGTTGAATGGTCGCTTGAGCAGAAACCATGGCCGGAGACACCTGCACTTTGTGCACCCTGTGACCGTCCGCGTTTAAGGGTAACAAAATAACTTGTTCTTGGAAACTTGCTTTCCGCCCTTCCAAGGGAACTTCCGCCACGACCTTGTGCACCTGATTCAAGGCGGACATCGGCCCAGATAACGTCGCAGACCCGACATTGGTCGTTAAACTTTTGAGTTCGTAGCCGGGAGCCGATGATCCGGTAGCTTTCAAGCCGACAGGTATATGACGAGATCCCATGCGATCCACCACCACCGTGACCTTAAGCGGATAGACATTGGCGAAGCTCGTCCCGGCTGGGACCGACACCCGCACCGGCAAGGTGTAGGTACCGGAATGAGTGAGTCCCTGCATATTGACAAATGCCGAAATTCCATGCGAATTGGTGCTATGAATGGTCTTAGCGGATCCCCTCAATTCCACTGTCACGGTATTGGGATTCAAGGACATCACCGTCAAGTTCGATCTGCTGGGGGGCTGGTATTCCAAGGGAATCGGACCGAAGTGACGATCGGCCATAGCCTGGGAATTTGTAGACATCACCCCGACCCATAAAACCAGAGCAACCACCAGTGACAAAATTTTTAAAATCGTGTCGTTCTCGAGTAACCGATCCATTAATTCACACCCCTTCGCCAGATTTTCAAAGGGGTATGTGGTTTACTCACTAGTAACCGGCTAAGCATTTCTCTGAGCCCCCGGTCATCCAGCCGCCGATATAGCTGGCCCTCCAATGCCACCGAAATCCACCCGGTTTCTTCCGACACGGCTACACTCACCGCATCGGACTGTTCACTGATGCCGATGGCTGCACGGTGTCGGCTTCCCAATTCGCTGCCCGGTTGCGCGCTGTCGGTTAATGGCAAAAACGCGGCCGCAGCAATGACCCGATCTCCCCGAATGATACAGGCCCCATCATGTAAGGGTGTGTTGGGCACAAAAATGTTTTCCAACAACGGCGCGGACACCACGGCACCGATAGGTGTCCCCGTAGCAACATATTCATTGAGTCCCGTCGTTCGCTCAATGACAAAAAGGGCACCGATACGGCTTCGGGAAAGGTGATCACAAGCCCGGGCCAATTCGTCGATAGCTTTAGCCACATTCGCTTCCTCGTGAGCCAAGAGCCCTTCTGCAAAAAACCGTCCTTGCCCAATGTGTTCCAAAGCTCGCCGGAGTTCCGGCTGAAATACAATCGGCAAAGCCACGACCAACATCACTTGTATTTGCTGCAACAAAAAGTGTGTCGTGTAAAGATGAAGCCAATTGGAAACCGGAACCGCAACCAAAAGAATAATAATCCCCTTAATCAATTGGACGGCTCTGGTTCCCCGAATAAGCAAAAAGAATCGATAAAGGCCGTATGACACGATGGATACGTCAACCACCGATAAAAGCCACGATGACCACGGCATACTTTGCACGAATGACAGAAATGCCAGCACCGGTTCCCCCCCATTTACCGAAGATCCCAATGTCCTGTATCCTTTTTAGCGTACCACATTCTTGATGCCAAATCCTCGGCCTCATTACGTTAACACATCTGAAAACCGGCGTAATACATCTGCCTGCTATGATAGACTAGCCGGGAGGAGGGAATATCACGTGCCAGCAAAAACACGCGCCGCCGAAAAAGAAACGCCGGGGACGGAGCTCAACTGGATTTCCGTAGTGTACCGGATCTACCGCGTCGTGACGTTATTTATCAGCGTCATTTTGCGCATCGGATGGGCCCTATTATGGCAAAGAAACCGCCCGGACAGTCCGGAAAAAGATGCATTCTTCGATGATCTTTATACCCGACAAGCCGTGAAATTCCGTCAGACAGCCGAGCAACTGGGCGGTTTGGTAATTAAAGTAGGCCAATTTCTTTCGAGCCGCGTGGATCTCCTTCCCAAACCGTTTATAGACCAACTCCAATCCCTGCAAGACAATGTGAGAAGTGCTCCTTGGATTCAGGTCCGGAGTATTCTCGAACAGGAATTGGGACCTATGCACGAATCCTTTCTCATTTTTGACGAAAAGCCTATAGCGGCCGCGTCCTTAGGCCAAGTTTACCGGGCGGCTTTACATGACGGCACAGAAGTTGCGGTCAAAATTCAGCGACCGTATATCGAAAGCACCGTCCAAGCCGATCTGAAGGCCCTGTCGATCGTAGTCAATCTGTTGACCCGTTTTACACGCTTTGGCCGAACTTTCGACCTCTTTACCGTTCTGCGGGAATTCCGGCGGATGGTCACGCAAGAACTCAACTATCGACAAGAATTGGCAAACACCGAACTTATCCGCAAGGACGTGGTCCGCCTGGGTTATGTTATCGTCCCAAAAACCTATCCGGAATATTCCACCTCCCGCGTCTTAACCATGGAGTTTCGAGATGGCATTAAAGTCAACCGCCACGATGAACTCAGAGCCCACAACATCAACCCCACGGTCATAGCCGAAGAATCCATTCATCTCTATTTACATATGGTCATGGAATCGGGAATCTTTCATGCCGACCCTCACCCCGGCAATATTTTGGTGAATCCGGATGCCAAACTCGTCTTGCTCGATTATGGCATGATTGGAGTTCTGGATAAGGCTTCCCGCAAGCAAATCCGCCGTCTTTTTGTGGCTGTGTCCAAACGCAATCCACTGGAACTTCAAAGAAGCATGGAAGCATTGGGGATGGTGCGTCCCGATGGCGATAGGGCCCAGCTCAGGCGCAGTATTCAATATTTATTGGACCGTTATTACGCGGAAACCCTTGATGAACTCCAGTCATTGGACATCATCAATTTGTTGCGAGATTTCGAAAATTTGCTGAGGACGCAACCTATTCAAATCCCGGGGCAATTTGCCTTTTTGGGTAGAGCCATTGCCATTCTGGTGGGCTTGGCTACCGGCCTTGATCCTGATATTAATCTGGTTGAGCTCTTCGCTCCCTACGCAAAACGTTTCGTAACCGAAGATCATGGCGGCACAATGGGCTATGCCACGCGCATGGCGCTGAACATGACCCACACTTTGATTGATCTCCCTGAGCTCTCAAGCCGCATACTCAGGCAAGTCGAAAACGGCGAAATCGAAACCAAAGTGGAATGGAAACAAGGGCAGGGACAACTGAAACTTATATACAAAGCTCTCCGGAGTTTAACTCAGTCGCTATACGTCGTAGGCTTTTCACTCATCGGCACATTGCTCTTATTCCATCATTTCATCCCCGTGAGTGTCGCCTTTTATGTTCTCTCCCTACTTTCACTGATTTATGGATTTGCCAGCCGTTGGCGTCATTTCGGCTAAACTCCACACATTTTCTCTTATCCGGAAGAACCTCAGGGTGCCCTGTTATAGCAGGAATATTTCCCAAAGACATAGCCATGGTCCCTGGGGGAATACTTTCGGCCTCATATCAGCAACATCCCACAAAGAGAGCGCCAGCTTGGTCATCTCTTTTTCTCAACGCACAGTAAAAAACCTCGGAGATAGTTCCATATCGACACGATTTTCCCGGGAGTAATACGCGTTAACTCCCTGAATCCCGAGCCTTAATTCACGAACTAATCGGGATAAGTTGCCCGCGGTGCGGATGGAGGGGGTCCTAAGCGAAAAACGCCTTCGGCCAGACTCACCCCGAAAATTATCAGTATCGCCCCCAGCCCTTCAAAAATAGTCAATGATTCACCCAAAATTACCCATCCCGCCATTGCGGCAATGACAGGAATGAGATAGAGATAAAGGCTGGCTTTGCCTCCCCCCACACTTAACACGGCATTTTGCCATAGAGACAGACCCATGATGGTCACAAAGACTACGGTATAACCCAAAGGAAGGGCTACGGAAAGATTGTTCGGAACAGCACCCTGCCATGTCATCAAAGGCATCACACCCAAGGTGCCAAAAAGACTCATCCAGCCGGTAAGCGCAATGCCTTTGACCGGAACGCGAAATTTGTCGGTAAGAATCGTAAATACAGCCCATGTCAACGCCGCCAACAAAGCTAGGCTGTCTCCTTGCAATGACCCCCCTCGTGATGTGCCCACGAGCAATGAGACCCCGGCCAAAGAGACACCCGCGCCGACAAACATTCCCGGCGTTGATGCTCGGAGTCGTAACAAACGCTGTCCCGCTAAAGTCATCAATGGTGAGACATCAAATAAGAAGGCCACATTGGCTGCCAATGTCCGGTGAAGAGCTTGCGTAAAAGCCCATTGATAGGAGGACACGCCTACCAGACCCAAAATACCCACTTTTCCATATTCACGCAGCGTTTTGGGCCGGTTCTTGAGCATCCACGGAATACTCAGTGTCGTCGTAGCCAAAAATCGCCAAAACACAAAGTCGGCCGGGGCGAAATGCCCCACGCCGATTTTGGTAATCACATAATTTAATCCCCAACTAAGAACGACTAAGGACATACCAAAATAGAATCCTCTGGCATTCATAGCCGATGAGGTGCCTTTTGCCCCACGAAATACGATAAAGCTTGCATTTCCAAGGTCAGGTCAATCGGTTGCACAAAAACATCGGGATAACGGGTACAAATTGCCACCGGCGCAAAATTCAACACAGCCCGCACTCCCGCTTCGGCGAGTCGGTCTGCCACTGCCACCGCTGCCTCCTTGGGCACAGTGAGTACGCCAATTCCGATGTCAAACTTGTGGACAAGGTCTTCCAGCCGATCAACGGGTTCTACGCGTATGGAACCGACTTGGGTTCCTATAATCATCGGATTGTTGTCAACAAGTGCCATAATTTTAACGTCATGACGAGTTTGGTGACCCTGATCGACATAGCGAACCAAAGCCGTGCCCAAATGTCCCGCTCCCACCACAATCGCCCGTACACCTTGGTCCAGTTTGAGTATTCGATAAATTTCATCACGTAAGGCACTTACGTCATAGCCAACGCCACGGGTTCCAAACGCCCCGAAATAAGCCAGATCTTTCCTAACCTGTTCCGACGAGTAACCTGTAGCCTGTCCCAGCATGACTGACGTCACGCGTTCTTCCTGACATTCAGTAAGCCAACGTAAATAGGCAGGCAGACGCCTGATGGCCGCATCGGGAATCCGTTGCAAGACAATCGCTCCTTATTGCCGCTCCCATCAATAC
Source organism: Bacillota bacterium (assembly GCA_021821465.1). Classification (GTDB taxonomy): domain Bacteria; phylum Bacillota; class Sulfobacillia; order Sulfobacillales; family Sulfobacillaceae; genus Sulfobacillus. The sequence goes on along the minus strand of JAKACM010000061.1, from coordinate 18,039 downwards.
TCTCGAGCCAATACAAACTCTGCCAGTTCTTCTAACGCCTGTTTCGCAGGACCATTTGGCAACTGCCTGCACACTTCTAGCGCCTGATCAATATGGTGCCCGGCTTGAGATTTTGCATATTGTAAAGCTCCGCTTGTTTCCAACAATTGTCGGAGCTCTTCCACTTGAGTCTCGGGATGGGGCCCCAACAAAATTTTCTCTATCTGGCTACCCTGGCGTGCAGACGTCAAACCATAAATGACGGGCAAGGTGTAGACGCCGGCAGCCACATCTTCTCCCACGGCTTTGCCAAGCGTTTCCGGATTGGCCAACCAGTCCAATAAGTCATCAACCACTTGGTATGCCAGTCCAATATGGTGCCCGTATTGACTCAGCAATATCTCGATGCCCGCCGGAGCGCCTGTGGCGATGGCGCCAAGCCGGCAACTGGTCTCGAGAAAAAATCCGGTTTTGGCTTCGATACGCCGCCAGTATGCGTCTTCAGATGCAATTTGCCCTTGGTCCATGTTTTGGTGTATTTCACCAACACACATGACATGAACGACTCTGGCGGCTATATCCACAATAGCCAAATCTCCGGCCGAAGAAAAGAGGCGAAATGCCAAAGCAAAAAGAAAATCTCCCGCTAAGACCGCTACGGTATCGTTGAATTGACTTCGAACGGCGGGCATGCCCCGCCGCAACACCGCATCATCAATAATGTCATCATGAACCAAGGTCGCCATGTGGATCATTTCGACCGCCGTTGCCACTTGGACTAGTTTTTGACTGCGGACCGCAGTCAATTCCGAACCGAACTGCCCGGACAAAAGCACCAACGCTGGTCGTAGCCTTTTCCCACTCGCGACAAGAAGATATTGAGCCACATTTTCAATGAGTTCATTTCCCGTCAACAATTGTTCTTCCAATAAACTGTTCACCTGACGGAGATAGGGTTCGACCAACGAAAAAAACCTCAAAATAATCTCCTCTCTACCTGAGAAGGGTGCGAAATAGGCATCACCAGTCAACCCAATTTTAACACATGATAAGATGCTCTTAATCCATTTCTCATTTAGTGGAGCCAGAAAAAGTTGGCGGATTGCCCCACCCAATGAACAACCGGAGTTGGATATACCCCGAGTCCGACGGTTCCGACCAAAGCCACCACCAAAACAATAACCTGGCTCCATCTCACGTTCCATCCCGTCAAACTCGTTTCACTCTGGCTTGTGCGGAACATCGCCTGCAAAGGTCTTAGATAGGCCCCAAGCCCGAGGAATGTCCCTAAAACCAAACCTATCGCCAACCCAGGCTGATGTGCAAATAATGCAGCCTGCAAGAGGTAAAGCTTCCCGACAAATCCGCCCGTTAAGGGAATGCCGGCAAATGAAAACATAAAGACGATAAATAATGCGGCTGCCCACGGTTTTTTGCGGGCCATCCCCGTCAAGTCCTGAATGGTAACACTTTCCTTGTCGGTTCCCATCATTGTCAAAATAGCAAAAGCTCCTATGACCGCCAGTCCGTACGGCAGAAGATAAAACAGCATAGCCTTCGCCCCGATCGCGTTATGCACCGCGATTCCAATCAAAAGAAATCCGGCATGACCAATCCCTGAATACCCAAACAGCCGCTTCAAGTCATTCTGCGGCAAAGCCAACAGATTTCCGACAATCATGGTTATCAAAGCCAGATAGCCCAATGCCGGCCCCCAATTTTGAGCGGAGACATAAAATCCATACGCCAGAAGTCGTAAGAGAATAACCGCGGCTCCCACTTTTGTCCCGAAGGCCATAAAATTGGTTACGGATGTGGGAGAACCTTCGTACACATCGGGAATCCACATATGAAAGGGTACAATTCCCAGCTTAAATAACAACCCCACCAGCGTCAACATCAAACCCGCGGCCAAAAGCGGAGAGTGAACATGGGCTACGGAAGCAAAATCGACAAAATTCACCGTTCCCATAGACCCATAAAGCAAAGCCAGTCCGAAGAGGAGAATTCCCGAAGAGAACGCACCCAAAAGCAAATATTTAATGCCCGCTTCCCCTGCCATAGCGTTGCGATGCGAGGCCGCCAAAACATACAGCGGAAGGGATAACACTTCGATTCCCAAAAACAACGTTATCAAATTGGCAACCATACCGAGACTCATCATACCTAAAGCCGAAATCAGTACCAGAATGGGAAACTCATCATACTCCCTTTCTGCGTCCCATCCGAGCAATAAGGTAGACCCGGCGGCAATGAGAACCAAAATATTTACAAACAGGCTATAATTATCAACGGTCAAGCTTTGATTGAAGAATAATGCGGGATGTATTGGCCTGGTCCACAGATCAATCGTAGCCCATAATCCTCCCAAGGTACCGATCAAGGCCACCCAGGATTTCGTCGTATCGCCGTGAGGACGAATCATGGCGGCAGCCATTGTTACCAAAATCGCGATACCCACAATATATTCCGGCAGCAATGCTATCGACGTGCTCATAGTCCATGACCCCCTTTCAGGGCGAAAAGATGCACAGCATGGTACAAGCTTGGAGCCGCATGTAATGTGATTCCGGCCGGATACACCCCTAAAAAGACGATGAGTAGAGCCAAGGGAGCAATATACCCGACTTGCAATGCATTTATGTCTCCAATAGGATGGGCACGATGCTGGGCTTGCATAGCTCCTTGGAACATCCGAATCATATACCATGCCGCGACAATTAAGATCAAGGCGGCTATTAAGGCAAAGACCACATTATGAGCCACTAATCCTTGGATGATAAGATATTCCCCGACGAATCCGGGCAGACCGGGTAATCCCAAAGCCGCCAAAGCAAAGAACAAAAAGTAAGCACCTAATCTGGGTGCATCTTCGTTGAGCCCTCCCAGAATCTTAATCTCTCGTGTGGTGGACTTATCCTCAAGAATTCCCAGAATAATAAAGAGTCCACCCACAATTAAGCCATGAGCTACCATGAGAAAAGTCGCACCCAAAATCCCGGCCGTCGTTAAAGAAAATATTCCCAGAGCCATCATGCCCATGTGAGAAAGAGACGAATAAGCGCTAATCATTTTCATATCGGTCTGTCTGAGCGCCATAAAGGCCCCGTATGCCAAACCGATTACCGCAAACACTAACAAGCCAAGCTGATAATGTTGAAACTGAGGCATGAAGATCGGCAACATCACGCGCAAGAATCCGTAAATCCCCGCTTTGGACATGACACCCGACAGCAAGGCGGTCACAGGAGGCGGTGCTTCGCGGTATGCGTCCGGCATCCACCCGTGAAACGGCCATAACGGTGCTTTAATGGCAAAAGCCACGAAGAAACTGGCAAAAATCCACGGTGCCACCACAGGACTAATTTTCACATGAGTCAAATGGCTAATCTCAAAAGTCAAAGAACCAAACGGCCCGGCATGGATTACGGCTACCGCGACAATACCAATCAGCATAAACAAACTGCCCACCAGATTCATGATCAACCATTTCATGGCGGCAGGGCGTCCCTTCTCTCCCGAATAACCCGTCAACAAAAAGAATATGGGAACCAGAATGACCTCCCAAAAGACATAGAACAAGACCAAGTCCAGAGATTCAAATAACCCGACCATGCCAAATTCCAGAAACAAGATCCAAAAGAAATAGGCTCTGCCAAACGAACTCGACGATGCAAGCAGCGCCATTAGGGTTAAAACGGTTGTCAATCCGATAAGAAACAGTGACAAGCCGTCCGCGCCTATATGAAAGCGCACTCCCCAAGCAGGAATCCAACGAACATTCACCGCCACCGGACCATGGACCAATAACACGATAAAGGCGATAAGTTCTATCACACCCAAAGCCGCACTTAACCCTTTTGCCGAGCGATTCCCCGTAAGTAGCACAATAAAACTCCCAATTAAGGGAATTGCCATTATCCACAATAAAACCATAACCTAGCCTCCTCGCCTCGATAGGCCTGCGTTCAGGGACTTAAACTCGGATAAGATAATATGCTAGGAGTGCGCCCAAACCCACCATGATGGACAGCGCATAGCGCCGAACATAACCCGTCTCGAGCGGACGTAAGTCCTGAGCCCAGTCCCAAACAATCGTACCAATGCCCTTAACCCCTGTCAGAATACCGATTTCGGCCTGTCTTACGCCATTGCCGATGGCTTTAAAGGGCACCACTGCCAAAGTCCTCCACATCGCATCGACGTACCAGGCATTAAAGGCCCAGCGCCCCACACCTTTGTCGGTAGCCGCATTGGTCGAGGTGTTTTTGCGGATGTATAGGACAAAGGCAATGATAAAGGCAATAACCGCCAGACCCAAAGTAAATCCGGTCGTCCACAAAGGTCCATATTGAATCGCGGCGTTTGGTGCTCCCCTATAAGCGCGAAAAGCCGGCAGCAACCATTGATTCAGCCATGTCCCCAAGAATCCGCCTACTACCGCTAAAATCCCCAGAATCACCACAGGTATGGTCATAACTGCCGGCGCCTCATGGGCATGCTCGTGGAGTTTCTCATCCCGCGGTTTTCCGAAGAATGTCAAAAAGAATAGCCGAAACATATAGAAAGTCGTCATTCCCGCAGCCACCGCACCGACGAGCCACAAAAAGGGATGTCCCAGATTAAAAGTCTCCCCCAATATGGCCTCTTTGGAAAAGTACCCCGAAAAAGGATAAATACCCGATATGGCCAGTGTTCCAGCCAAAAAAGACCAGGTTGTCCATGGCATTTTTCGCCACAAACCGCCCATCCGGTTCATATCTTGTTCTCCGCCGAGAGCATGAATGACACTGCCTGCGGCCAAGAAGAGAAGTGCCTTGAAGAAGGCGTGCATCATGAAATGGAACACACCCGCGACAAAGGCCCCCATGCCTACGCCCAAAAACATATATCCCAATTGACTTACCGTAGAATAAGCGAGAACCTTCTTGATGTCGCGCTGAAAAATAGCGCTGGATGCTGCTAGAATTGTCATAAGTGCTCCAATTGCTGCAACAATATAAGCCAACACGGGTGCGACCCGCAACAAAGGATACAATCTGGCCATGAGATAAACTCCTGCTGTCACCATCGTCGCCGCGTGAATGAGAGCAGAGACCGGAGTCGGGCCTTCCATCGCATCGACCAGCCACATATGCAAGGGAAATTGGGCCGACTTAGCCATTGCCCCTATGTATAACAGAAACGCGGTCCATTCGAAAAACGCCGAAGGATGAGAGTGATCGAACACGCGAAAAAGTCCCGCGTAGGATACGGTATGAAAGTGGATGTATAAGAGACTCAATCCCACTAAGATTCCCGCATCCCCCACAGTATTCATGACAAAAGCCTTTTTCGCCGCCCGCACCGCAGAAGGCCGATGATACCAGAAACCTATTAAGAGGTAAGAGGCCAATCCTACCAGTGCCCATCCAATCAGCAAGATCAGCAAGTTTCCGGCTAATACCAGAAGCAGCATTGAAAAGACAAAGAAATTAAGATAGGAAAAATAACGGGCCTTATGGGGATCATCATGCATGTATCCAATGGAATAAATATGAATCAGCATGCCCACGCCGGTTATGACCAATATCCATATCCCGGATAACGGATCCAGGTAATAGCGCCAGTCGATCGCCGGCCCAAAACCTGTAATCCACGGAAAGAATATCCCTGAAATTACGCGGTGATCGGACGGCAAGGACGCGAGTTTCAGATCCATGCCAATACTCACCAAAAAGCTGATGCCGACAAGGAGACTTGCCCAAATTCCCGGTAGCTTCTTCGGCATTATTCCTTTAAATAGGCCAATGGTTATTGCCCCCAACAGAGGCAACAGCACAATTTCCGCCACACCTTGCATATCCGCCGCTCCTTACCGGACACGGTATTGCCGCATCCTTGGTTGTTAATCGAGCTATCCCTTGAGACGAGAAATTTCATCAATGTCCAATCGATGCCGTTTGTGATAGACGCTGACAATAATGGCTAAGCCGATGCCAACCTCTCCGGCAGCTGTTGCAATGATGAGAAATGCCATAACTTGTCCGTTCATGTCGTGAAATTCGCGGGCAAAGGCTATGAATGCCAATGCAGCCGCATTCCACATCATTTCTGAGGCCATGAACATGATTAACGGATTGCGCCGAAACATCACGCCGATGGCTCCAATGGCAAAAATAATGCCGGCCAAAGCCACAACCCAGTTCGTATAAATCACGTACCCGTCCCCTCCCGCTCTTTCTTTCTGGTTTCAGGCGACGTCTGGCTTTGTTGTTGTTTTGCCGCTCCTGTTGCTTTCCCATGAAGCCTTTTCTTGGGTGGATTCAACACCATCACACCCAGAGCCGCAGACACAAGCATAATTGCAATGGCGATCAGGTAGATAAAGTCCGGTCCCCAAAGCAGCCGCCCCATAGCAACCAGATCTCCGAAATGGGAAGGCAAAGGTGCTTTTATGACCGGCCCCGGATATTTGACGGCTAACACTGCAAAAACGATGCCGATCAACACCGACAAAATGCCCGCAACAATCCTTTGGCCCGGAAGATCTTCCGGCAATTCCCGTTCTTCCTTTCCGGCTGTTAGCAAGGTCACGACAAACAGGAACAGAACCATGATGGCGCCGGCATAAACAATCACTTGGGCGGCCGCCAAGAATTCTGCCTTCAACATCAGATAAAGCAAAGCCAAAGACAAGATATTACCGACCAAATACAATGCACTATGCACAGGCTGGCGTGCTGTCACCACACCAATTGACGCACCGATAGCTAAAATCGCTAATATGACTATGCCGATCATATAGGGCAATCACCTCATTTTCTTACGGGAGGATGAAGCAATTCTTCTTTGTCTGCAACCATGTCGAACCGGTTATCGGTCGCCAACTCATTGAATGGAGTCAAACGAACCGCATTGGTGGGACAAGCTTCCTCGCACATTCCGCAGAAAATACATCGAATTAAATCCACCTCATAATCCACGGCGTAGCGATTGGTCCACGAAACATTGCCGCCTTCAGGGGCTTCTGCAGCCACCACACGAATGGCATGAGCCGGGCACACCGCCTCACAGAGTCCACAACCAACACACAATTCGTGGCCGTCGGCGTCTTTCGCCAACATGTGCTTGCCTCGGAAACGGGGTGCATACTCTCGTCTTTTCTCCGGGTATTCGATCGTGTCACGCGGCTCGCTCAATGCTTTAAAGGTTGTGCCCAACCCTTTGGCTAAAGCTTTTACTCCATCCAACATCGAATAGTCCTCCTCCTTCTACAAAACCTCCAACAAACCCTCTCGCACATCTATATCTACCTTAACTTACAACACACCCGAAACAAATGCCGCCGTGGCCAAAAGATAGACCAGTGCCAGCGGAACAAGAAACTTCCACCCAAAAGACATCAGCTTGTCATACCTGAAGCGGGGAAACGTAGCCCGAATCCAGATAAAGACAAACATGGATATCCCGATTTTGATGAAAAACCAAATAATCGGTGGCAAGAATCGAGGCCCCAGCCATCCCCCGAAAAACAAGGTCACGGCCAGTCCACTCACCGCAATCATATTGATATATTCGGCGATATAAAACATGGCAAAGCGAAATCCCGAATATTCCGTATGATATCCTGCAACAAGTTCCGATTCCGCTTCAGGCAAATCGAAGGGGGTGCGGTTGGTTTCCGCCACCGCCGTTGTATAGTAAATCAGGAACGGAATGATTTCGGGGATAAAGAACCAACCGTGCTGTTTCTGAGCCAGCACAATTCCCTCCAAATTCGCGGTATGCGCCAGCATTAATACACCCAAAATGGACAGTCCCATTGCCAGTTCATAGGAAATCATCTGGGCCGAAGCGCGAATGCCCCCAAGAAGCGAGTACTTATTCTGTGAAGCCCATCCGCCCAATACAATCCCGTAAATACCCAGTGAACTGAAAGCAAAGGCAATAAGCAGACCGATGGAGGGATTCGCAATGTCCAGAGAAATGCTCGCTCCAAATAAATGGATGGGAGCACCGAAAGGAATCACAGCGTCCACCGACAACGCGGCAAAAAGTGAAAAGACCGGCGCTATACGGAAGACAAACTTGTCGGCTCCGGCAGGCATCAAATCTTCTTTTAAAGCCATTTTTAGCCCATCTGCCAAAGGTTGCAACAACCCCCCCGGGCCTACACGATTGGGACCCAAACGCAATTGCATAAAACCCAAGAGTCGACGCTCTAATAAGGTGGTGTAGGCAAACCCGCCCATCAATATAGCGATAAGCAATATGATCTTGACCACCAGTATCGCCAAAAGCAAAATCACCGACTTTTCACTTCCTCACGCCTTTTGAGCTGTTTTACCTCGTTCAACAGGGCAATCCACTCATAATGGCCGCTTCTAGGTATCCACAACGTTCTTTCGGGAATGGATTCGTCGGCGCGAACGCCCAAGGTAATTGTGCCGACCGCCGTTTCTGCATCGACATAGCCGCCCTCCTGCGCAATATTCAAAGCCTCTGCCTCGCGAGGATGAATTCGGCCAACAAAAGGACTAAACCGCGGCTTTAGAATCTCGGAAGGTATGCCGTTTTCCATAACCCAGTCCCCACGGATCAAACGCCACTGGGATGGATCTTCCGTTAATTGCGGACGTTCCACCGCTTGAATCGCAATCTCTTCCGTTCTCTCATAACGAGAGATCAGATCGCCTTCGAGATCCTCAAAGAGATCCCATTGTTCCTCAACCTCAAACACATGTTGGAACAAACGTGCCCATCCCACCATGTAGCTTTTGGTTGGTCGGCACTGACCGGGTGGCTGTACTCCGGCCGCCGCGGCAGCCACCCGGGCTTCCATATTCACATAACTTCCTTCAACCTCACCCCAAGTGGCTACCGGAAGCAGAGCGTCAACATGAGCCATATCCAACGGCGGGCGAATTTGGGCCGACACCACGTGATCTACTGCAGCCAATGCCTCCTCTGCCAGAACCCTATCGGGAAAATCACGCAATAAGTCGGCTCCCCACAAGACCAGCATGCGGATATCACCGTTCTTGGCTTTAATAAGTAGATTCCGTAAATCGTCAAAACCTACGCGAATTCCCGCCTTTTCATATCCTCTCCAATTCGTGGGACTAAATGTGGGCAAAACAGCACTCGGCCCCTGGCGCACATGGGTTAATGCCTGAAATACCTGCTCCATCTGGGGATTTTCACCATCCCACAAAAGTGTCAGATGCTCCGCCTTCAATAACGATTCCCCAAAGGACTTTAATGTCTCAGAGTCCACTGTCACGGGATAGTCCTTAACATTCTCGGCAAGCTGCTGCAAAGTGGACTCGTCAGGGTCGGCCAACAATAACGCTTTAGCAAAAACTGCTGCCTCATCTTCACTCGGCACCAAATAATCGACCCCAGGCAGAGTATCGACCGTCAGCTTTCTGGGCCCTATCCCCACGAGCTTAAGACCCGGGAAATGCATAAGGCGATCCCGCAATTTTAAGTGCACCACGGGAACGGCCTCATAGGGGTTGACACCGACAAACACTGTCATGTCGGTGTTGGCGATATCGTCGAATGTTCCGTTTAGTGAGATGGGAAGATATCCCCCGACGTTGCGCATTGTCGCCACAGCCGAACTGTGCGCAACATCCTGGGCAAAATGCTTGATCCAGTAGGCTTCCTCCACAGTGAAATGATCTCCTATGACGAAACCGATACTGTCGAAACCGTGCTCACGGATCGTTTCCTTCATCCATTGAGCCGTGTCACGCATGGCTTGAGCGTTGGACACGGATTTTCCTTCAACTGTGGAATCCAGAATTCGCAAGGGATGGTACCCGAAATCGTAGCCAAAACGTCCTCGGTCACATAACCAGCCCCAGTCTCTGTCCGAAACCGGCCGCCCTTCCATCCGCATGATATGGCTTTCCCTGGTTGTCATTTTGCTGGGGCAACCAACGGGACAATGAGGACAAACAGTCGTCTGGCGATCAATATTCCATGGCCGCCCTTTATGATTGTAAGGTGCGGACAATAAGGCTCCGACCGGACACAAGTCTATCACGTTACCCGTAAATTGGCTCGTAGCCGGTTCATGATCCACGGTCGTCACAACGGTTTCCACACCACGACCCTCTAACAGCAGTTGTCCTTCACCAACATATTCGCTCATAAATCGCACACAACGCTGACACAGTACACAACGCTCTTGGTCAATCAAAACAAATTCGTTAATGGGTCCATCTTTCACTTTTTGGATTTTAGGCTCTTGGAAACGACCTTTACTGGGACCGTATTCAAAAGCATAATCCTGGAGATAGCACTCACCCCCCTTATCACAAACAGGGCAGTCCAAGGGATGGTTTATCAACAAAAATTCCAGGACGCCCTTCCGACCCTTTTCAACCTGAGGCCCGTTGGTGTGCACAACCATGCCCTCATTAACGGCAGTCGTGCATCCCGTCACCAATTTGGGCATTTTCTCCACCTGTACTAAACACATGCGACAGGCGCCCAATGGTCCCAAAGCCTGATGGTAACAATAAATAGGCACGTCGATTCCGAGTTTGGCGGCCGCATCCACAATCATAGTGCCTGGAGGAACACTAACCTCTTGATCGTCAATTGTTAACCGTATCATATAGTCTCTCTCCCATCGGACAAGCGTGTCGCTCAACATGCTCCTCAAATTCTTCACGAAAATGTTGCAGAGCGCTGACCAAAACCCCCAAAGATGCGTCCCCCAGAGGGCAGAAGCATTTGCCGCCGACATTGTCTGCCACGTCTGCCAGAGTATCCAAATCGTCCGGTGTACCTAAGCCGTGTTCCAGACGGTCCAAAATATCAGTCATCCAATATGTTCCTTCACGGCAAGGGGTACATTTTCCGCAAGATTCCTCGCGATAAAACCGAACGAGACGGGCTGTGGCCCCCACGATGCAAATATGATCGTCCAGCACAATACATCCGCCTGATCCCAGCATGGAGCCCGCTTGCAAAATAGACTCGTAATCCAAAGGCGTATCCAATTGATCCGGGGTCAACAAGGGAACTGAACTCCCTCCGGGAATAACCGCTTTAATTTGGCGTCCGGACCACACTCCCCCCGCATAATCATTGATGAGAGTGCTCAAAGGCGTCGCCAATGGAATTTCGTAGTTTCCGGGCCGTTGGACCCGGCCACTCACGCTGAAAATCTTCAATCCCGGGCTTTTTGCCGTGCCCATCGTGGTATACCAATCTGCCCCTTTGCTGACAATGACAGGAACATTGGTAATAGTTTCCACGTTATTAATAACCGTCGGACCCCCATACAACCCGGCCACGGCCGGAAAAGGCGGCTTCAGGCGCGGGTTTCCCCGTTTGCCTTCCAATGATTCCAATAACGCCGATTCTTCCCCGCAGATATAAGCCCCGGCTCCCCGGTACACACTCAGATCCAACGCATAGCCGGAACCCAGAATGTTCTCCCCCAAAAAGCCCTGTGCATACGCCTCTGCCACGGCACGCGTTAATTGTTCCGATCCAAATAGGAATTCTCCGCGGCAATAGATAAAGGCTTCCCGGGCTTTAGTCGCGAAGCTGGAAATAATAATGCCCTCGATGAGTTGATGGGGATTATGTTCGATAATTTCCCGGTCCTTGAAAGTTCCCGGTTCCGCCTCGTCGGAATTGACCACCAAATATCGCTTCCGGCCGTCATTCGGAAGAAATCCCCATTTCATTCCCGTAGGAAATCCGGCTCCGCCCCGTCCACGCAACCCAGACTTTTTTACCATGTCTACCAGTTCTTCCGGTTTAAAGTCCTTTAATGCCATCCGCAATGCCTGGTAACCGCCATGGGCCAAGTAAACCGACATCTGATCAATAGCGGGTACCTCTCGGTTTCGCAATAAATAGTACGGTTGACTCATGAATTCACCTCTTTTCCGTCATCAGTCAAGAGTGGATCCAAGTTTTCAGCATCCACATGCCCATGAAATCGTAAGTTCAGTTGAGCCACCGGGGCGAGATCACAAGCGGCCAGACACTCCGCTTCCAGCAAAGTGTATTCCCCGTCTCGGGTAGTCTGTCCCTCACGAATGCCCAGTTTTTTCTCCAAGTGCTCCATCACCGAGTCAGAGCCGGCCATGGCACAAGACAGGCCCCCACACACATGGATCACGTTTTTGCCCACTTTTTGTCGATAAAATAACGAATAAAACGATGCCACCGACTCGACATATTGCGTGCTAAGATCCAACAATGCGGCCACATCGCGAATGGTTTCGTCTGAAAGCCAGCCTTCCGCATCCTGAATACGATGCAATAGCGGCAACAAACTGGAATGGGCCTCGGGAAACTGCTCTTTAGCTTCTCGAGCCCACTGACTCCACTCGGGTTTCATTTGTCGACATCCCCCAACATTATGTCTATGCTCCCAATGGCCGTAATCACGTCAGCGACCAGGCCTCCCCGGCACATCACCGGCATAGATTGCAAATTATAATAAGACGGGGTGCGCGCCCTCCACCGGTAGGGCTTGGCACTTCCGTCGGATACGATATAAAATCCCATTTCACCCCGGGGTCCTTCAACACTCTGGTATACTTCTCCGGCAGGAACCTGAAATCCTTGCGTAACCAACTTGAACTGATGAATCAACGCCTCCATGTTCCCGTAAATTTCATCTCTGGGGGGCAGACTAATTTTTCTGTCGGTCGTGGTGTACTCCCCGTGAGGTTCAATTTTCGCCATGGCCTGCTCAATAATTTTCATCGATTCGTAAATCTCGTCAATGCGCACCCAAAACCTGGCATAAGCATCGCTTTCCGTACGCACCGGCACATTAAAGTCAAAATCGTCATAAGACGAGTAGGGTTCTGCCTTGCGCAGATCCAAAGGCAGCCCAGTAGCTCTCAAGTTGGGACCGGTCACGGATAAAGCCAACGCGTCCTCTTGTGTCAGCATGGCAATGCCTTGGAGTCTTTCATTGATCAAGGGATTTCCATCAAACATGTGGCGGTAGGTTTTCATCCACCGGGGAAAATCTTTAATGAAGGCCATAACTTTTTCATGAAAACCTTCGGGCAGATCGTAAGCCAACCCGCCAATACGAAAATAACTGGGATTCATGCGCACCCCAGATGCCGCTTCAATCAAGTCTAAAATGACTTCGCGCTCGCGCATCGTGTAAAAAAATAAACTCATGGCTCCCAAATCCATAACGTGTGTTCCCAGCCACACCAAATGACTGGCTACGCGGGTCAATTCCGCAAAGAGAACGCGGATATACTGGGCCCTTTTAGGCACCTCAACCTTAAGCAATTTTTCCACGGCGAGCACATAAGCCAGATTGTTGGTCATCGGAGCCAGGTAGTCCAAACGGTCTGTCACGGTATTGCATTGTTGGTAGGTCAAATTTTCGGCCGTTTTCTCAAACCCCGTATGCAGATACCCTATCACCGGTTCCGCCCGCACCACACGCTCGCCATCTAGCTGCAGACGCACACGCAAGACGCCATGGGTGCTGGGGTGTTGGGGACCCATATTAATGATCATGGTCTCATCGGGTACTGAGGTGTCTAGCAGTTCTGGTTTTTCGTAAGCCATATCATCCACCTCTCAATCCACTCGTGTGCCAGTTAAGGGATAGTCCTTGCGCAAGGGATGTCCATCCCAGTCATCGGGCAAATAAATCCGGCGCAAATCGGGATGTCCTTCAAATTCAATGCCAAACAAGTCATAGGCTTCGCGTTCAGGCCAATTTGCCCCGGGCCATAACCCTGTCACACTGGGCACTTTTTCGTTAATCTTGACACGCACCTTGACGCGTAAACGGGCATATTTCCAGGGATTATACAAGTGATAAACCAATTCGAAACGGGGGCGGTCGGGTAAGTAATCCACGGCCAGAACGTCCAGGCACAGACGATAATTTTCCTCATCGCGCAAGTACTTCATGACGGTCATCATGCTGTTCAGTGGTGTGACGATCGTAGATTGGTCGACACTGTCCACGGTGGTAAATCCTTCGGGAAATTGAGACGCTAGCCGGTCCAAAAGCTCGGGGTCGTTCAAGTTCATACTGTCCGTCCCTCCATGGCCAACCGTTGATATTTCGGAGGAATCCCCTTAATGATTTGTTCTTGCAATTTTAATATCCCGAACATCAAAGCCTCGGGGTTGGGGGGGCATCCGGGAACATAAATATCCACGGGCACGACATGATCCACGCCCTGGATAATCGCATAATTGTCAAACACGCCACCGGATGACGCACAGGCCCCCATGGAGATCACCCATTTGGGCTCCGGCATTTGTTCCCAAATCGTTCGCAGCACCGGGGCCATTTTTTGACTGACCCGTCCCGCCACAATCATCAAATCCGCCTGTCTTGGGGAAGCACGGAAGACTTCGGCACCAAATCGAGCCAGATCATAACGCGAGTTGGTCACACTCATCATCTCAATGGCACAACAGGCCAAGCCAAATGTCGCGGGCCACACCGACGACTTCTGTGCCCATCGCCCCATTTTTTCGACCGTTGTCAACAGCAAAGACTTTTCCGCTTCCTTCTTTTCGGACTCTCTTGATGTCACATTCAATCCCATTGGAATCCCCCCTTGTTCCAGACATAGGCAAAAGCCAAGGCCACAATTACCAGGAAAACTAATGCTTTCACAAAACCTGCTTGATGTAAAGTCTCCAGCGTAATAGCCCATGGATACAAAGATATGACTGCCACATCAAAGATCATAAAAAACATCGCCACCCGGTAAAAACGGACGGAAAAGTATCCGACCGGGGCTTCCGGCATGATTCCGGATTCATACGTCGTCCGTTTCAGGCCTCCCGGGGCTTTGGGACCCAGAAAATCCGAAATATAAGACATTCCGAACGCGACTAGGAACGCTACGATAACATAAATCAACAGTGCGGTATAATCGGTAAGCAATTTAACCCCCCTCACTTGGCCAGGTCGTTAGGCATGGAATAACTTAACGTTACCAGATTCACAAAGAAATTATACGCTGTAGCAGGCATTTACGTCGACACGGCCCAAACTGTCTTCGCAGTTCTCTAACAATTCACCATTATGCCAAAACAGAGTCGGAAACGATAGCCTTTTAGCGAATTTACCTGTCTATGAATCGGTGAAAGTCGTCATCGACCGTATGCAACAGACGCCGCATACGGTGGTTGACGGCAGATTTGCTTATCGGCGGATTTAAGGCCATTCCCAATTCCTTGAGGGACCACTCGGGATGCTGAATGCGCAAGAGTGCCAGTTCGCGCAGTGAAGGAGGAATGGTAGCATGAGGTGAACTCAAAAGAAGTCTCAATACGCGCGCTTGTTCAAGTCCGGATTCCACGGCTCGTCTTAAATTGGCGGTTTCTGAGTTCACCAGTCTATTTACTTGATTTTTCAAAGTTTTTACCACCTGGGCGCTTTCCAGGGACAAAACCGCCCGGTGAGCCCCTATATGAGCCAGAAATCGGCCTACTTGATCCGCATCCTTGAGATAAAGAATCACGCGACCTCGCCGGTTAGCCGTTTTAGGATGAATCTTCAAAGGTAGCAAGATACTCTGCAATTGTTCAAAATGGGCCTTGTCATCCATCCACATCTCCAAATGAATAGCCCGTTCAGGTTCCGTCAAATACCCTCGCGACAAAAAAAGTCCGCGTAGATAGGCTTTGGGACAACTTTTCAGGGGGTCTTCGTCTTCAACGGCAGTTACCCGAGGTGCAGTAACGCGAAAAACCAAACGGCGCCTGGATTTGTGAACTGTAATGTGGGGCGAGAGTTCGAGCCATTTCATAATTCGGTAGGCACGTCGAGTCACCATAGCATTTCCCGCCCCGAGACCCCATGACAAGTCGGAAAAATCGATAGACCCTCCTAATCCCAATAATTCTGCCCACAAACAGCTTCGTTGTCGCGGAGGGGAGAGTCGCGTTAATTCCGCTTTGACCTGTTTGGCGTATGACCATCCCATCTTGATTGATGTCGCTCCCGTAAACGATTTTCCAACCACAACGCATCAATTAAGCGTCCCTCTGCCCATTTTGGTCGAAAATTTATCAAGATGCGCAATAGGGCCTGAGCCAGCTTATCCGGATCATGACGCACCACACCATCAGCTAATAAAAGGTTATCATAGATGGTCACCGGCTGAGATCCATGCCACCCTTCTACTCCTTGGAAGGAAACCTGTTCCGCACCTTCGCGCCAATATTTCTCCAAAAGATGGTTAGGAACGCGTTCACGATTCACCAACACCACATCAATGAAACCGGGGCCCACATGGGTTTCAATAGCCTGCAAATGGTCCTGAACAGAAAAGTTGGCCGTCTCCCCTGGTTGCGTCATGATATTCGCCACATAAACGCGAATGGCTTTGGTCTGCCGTATCGCATCTTGAATGGCTGGAATGAGCAAATTCGGCAAGATCGACGTGTACAGGCTTCCGGGTCCCAGCACAACCATATCTGCGGCGAGAATTGCCTCCACGGCTTCGCGCAAGGGAGTGGCGTCGGAGGGATCCATCCAGATTCTTTCAATGCGTTCCGGACTGTGCCCGATAGCGCTTTCCCCTTCCACGTGGACTCCACCCACCAAGGTGGCATGCAAGGTAACATGTTCCAATGTGGCGGGCAACACGGTTCCGCGCACGGCTAGGACCCGGCTGGATTCGCGAAGTGCCGTAACGAAATCCCCGGATGCTTGTTCCATGGCTGCCAAGAACAGGTTGCCGAAACTGTGCCCTTTCAATTCACCGGTTTGAAAACGGTGCTGGAACAGCTGTTCCATCAATGGTTCCGTGTCCGCCAAAGCGACCATGCAGTTACGAATGTCGCCAGGAGGCAACATACCCAATTCACCACGCAGGCGGCCCGAGCTACCCCCATCATCAGCAACCGTCACGACCGCGGTCAAATTCGAGGTGTAGTTTTTGAGACCTCTCAGCACGGCCGGCATGCCTGTGCCTCCGCCCAATGCGGCAATGTGAGGCCCTCTTGCCAACTGTCGCCGGGAATATAAAAGCCCGGCCCAGCGATCCGACCCCAAGACTTCATTAATGGAGCGCCACAGACCAAAAAAACCCAGTACAACCAAGGCCAATCCCGTCACCAACAAAGAGGACTCAATAACCGGTCGCCGCCAATAAGGCCAGAGCTCGGGCGCGGTCAAGGCGGACAATCCGATAGCGACGCCCAGTGCCATAAAGCCAAGCGCAATCAGGAAAAGAAAGCGCTTCAGTTTTAATCCCGGAACCAACAAACGCCACATGCTATTCCTCCCGTAAGTCCAAGTCACGATGTTCAGCAAGCGCTTGGTGCCCCGATGCCGTTAACAGCTCTTTTAGCAGATTGGCAAAAACCACCGAGCGGTGTTGCCCTCCGGTGCAACCGATGCCAATGGTAACCTGCGGTTTCCCTTCTTGCTTAAATTGAGGAATCAAGAATTCCAACAAATTGTCGAGTCGTTTTAGTGTTTCATTAGATTGAGGGAAACGCATGACATATTGCCTGACTTCGGGATCGTTTCCAGTTTTCCCCCGCAACTCGTCAACGTAATACGGATTCGGCAAATAACGCACATCAAACACCAAATCAGCATCCTTGGGCAGACCATGTTTATACCCAAAAGACACAAAACGAACCTGAAAAAGAGACGCCGTTCCATCCAGGCGAAACACATCCGAAATCCGCTGGCGGAGTTGAAGAGCACTTAAGCCCGATGTATCGATAATCACATCGGCTTTGCCGCGCAACTCCCTCAATGCACTGTTTTCCTTGCGCAATGCCTCCACCAATCGGCCCTGCTTCTCTAAAGGGTGGCGCCTTCTTGACATTTTATACCGCCTGATTAGAGTCTCCTCATCCGCTTCCAGATATAATATTTGGTAGCGCAGTCGACTCGCTTCCAATTCCTGCAAGGATCCCTGCAATTGTCCAAAAAAAACACCGCCCCGAATATCCATCACCAGGGCCGCTCCTTGCACTTCAGGACTCTTTTGCAACAATTCGGCGAATTTGCTAATCAGATTGGGTGGCAAGTTATCGACGCAAAAATACCCTAGATCCTCAAATACTCGCATG
>JAKACM010000060.1 GCA_021821465.1 Bacillota bacterium | reverse complement strand
AAGATTTTCAATCTCCGCCACCCTTTCACATCCGTGAAATGCATCATCCACATTCTCGAGGACCTCCGAAATACCAGCTTAGCCTTGTTGTCCTCTACGTAGCAGATGGATCTTTAAGGTGAGAAAAGTCGTAGCGGAGCCATCGTTCCATTCCGTCAATATCCTCGCTACATATCTGGCGATATACTTGGGCTAAATAAGGCTGGAGTTTGTCAGACCATGGTTTGGTTTCCTTGTTATATCGAAGATAAAATTCTTGAACCAGGTTTTTTAGTTCGCCTAACACAGCCTGTTCGTCAATCGTCATCAAGACTCCGTGCTTGACCACGATTTTTCCATTCACAATCACGGTATCTACAGAGCGACCATTTTCGCAGTAAACCAAGTGGTTTGCGATAGAGTTAAGCGGGGTTAGGGCTGTACTATTAAGGTTTAATAAGACCAAATCCGCTCGAAACCCTTTAGCGATTTTTCCAATTTGATTTGAGAGTCCTAAACTGCGAGCACCTCCTTGCCACATCACTGTCAATACCTCTTCGGCGGTTGGCCATTTTTCGTACCCTGGATTGGTAATCTTGTGCAGAAGCGCTGTAAATTTTAATGCTTCAAACATATTTTGACTATCATTGCTGCTCATTCCATCACTACCAAGAGCTATATTGACACCTGCTTCGCGCAGCGCACGAAACGGCATAATGCCGCTGCCTAACTTCAAATTGCTAACCGGATTATGCGCAACATTCGCTCCGTGTCGACTCATGAGCTCCATATCATCACGCGATACCCAGACGGAATGAATAATAGTCGTTCGTGGCGACAAGAGACCCAAATCAGCCAAATAAGCAATAAGCGACTTCCCGTATTGAACTTGTCCTGTCACTCTTTGGGTACGAGTCTCTAATACATGGGTGTGAAAACGCAAATCATGATCATCGGCATATTCACCAAGTCGCAAGAGGAATTCCGTCGTGCAACGCTGAGGGGCTGACGGGGACACGAAATATTGAATTCGGTCATCATATCCATGCCAGCGATCAGACACGGTCTTCACGGTATCCATTAAATCCTCAAACGGAATCGCTTTTGGAAATTCTTCCAGCAATTCAGGAGGTAATAATGATTTCAGATAGGGAATCTTATCGGGATAAGGTTTATCGCTTAGATTAGCCCCGATATTCGCCCTTAGTCCAATATCGGCGTAAGCCTGCAAAATCCGCTGCACACGATCAGCAGAAGGTACTGGCCAGTCCGACACATCATCTTGCACACTCGTCACACCGTGTTTGACCATTTCAATAGCCCCGAGCAATGTTCGTAGATATATGAGACGAGTAGATAGTGGTCCATAGTGTAAGGGCGGATAAGAATAAAGCATCCACAATTCCAGAGGAAGATTATCCAGAAATCCTTTAAATAAATTCTCATCCGAATGTAAATGCGCATTAATTAAACCGGGAATAACAAGATATCCTGATGCGTCAATCACTTCATCAGCGTCTGCAATCGTCGCATTATTCGGATAAATATCCTCAATAATTCCTTGGTTAATATAGATGTGACCCCTGTAGGACTCCAACCCTTGCGCGGTTGGACTCGCGATCGTCACATTTTTCACTAATAAAGACATATCTCATCATCACTCCTAGGTGGGAAATACCCACAGAATTATTCATCAGAAAGACGTTGTGAGATTGATGCAGACTCTTTGAGATGATAGCCTAAAGCCCGCATGGTACTGGGATCATTACGGCGAACAAAAATAACTGCAACATAAAAAATCACCGCTCCCAGCCAGCCTTCCACCGGAGCAATTCCCAGACTTACACCAATTCCTGGCAAAACATTACCGGGGATCGAAAAGACGATGGATACGACCACCCCGACAAGCAACGCACTGACAGCAATCCAGTTGGTCCAACGGAGCGAATGCCAATCTGGCACCCATGTCAAGGGCCGCTTTACTCCTAAAATTTTTGGTACTAGTAATGTATCTACAATCATAATTGACGTAGCGGTAGGAACAGAGGAGGCCCCAATACCTGCGACGATAAAGAAAACCGTTTCACTAGAACCATGTGACATCCACAAAGAAATAACGACACCCAGAGCAACCAGGAGGCTCACGGCAATCATGCGGCGCATGCCAAATAAATTACTAACAGCATTAACCGCTTCATAGAGATTGCTATCGTTCAATGCAAATTGTGAGACCACAATGATTAAGGCCCCCAAACTCAAAAGTCCAAATAACGAATAATGGACGATAAATTGAGATTGTTTCGCTGGATTGGCTGAATGAGCTAATAATCCCATAGCCCATCCGGTAATAGGAAAGACAAATAATCCGATGACATTAGCAATACCCATTGAAAACGCTACGTAACTCCATTTATTGCGAGAAAACCGCCAAAAATCTGGTTCATTACCCCACACTCCCGAACCCACGATTAACGTAGCGATGGCGATAACGGAAGTCGTTAATGGTAAATGAGGCTTGGCCCATAATACAGAAGAAGGTGTGGTCGTAAAAACCTTTATGACGGAATACAGAACCCATGCAAAAACAATGGGGGCAACATAGCGCCCATATGTTCCAACTCCTTTGAATCCTATCGTATTATTTGTCGCCATTAATACCGTAAAGATGACGGCAATCACGGTTGGCGCAATCGTCCACGATAGAATTCCCGACACGAGTTGCCCTGTATAAACCGCTTGAAAGGAATACCAGCCAATTCCCATAACGACTAAAAATATAGATACAACAACCATGCCGACACGACCAAATATCATGCGAGTAAGTATCGGTTGCATGAGTCCTGTTTTGGCACCTAAATACCCAGCCAAAATCCCATAAACACTAAGCAGAACGGTACCGATGACGCAACCCATTATCAATCCTTGCAAAGGCAACCCTGACTGCTGCGCGGTAAATCCAATAAACATTGTTGGAAAAGTTGTTTGAGTGGCTAACCACAAGAGACTCATAGCTATGGGACCTTTACGCATCGGTGCTGGAACTGGCTGAAACGCCAAGTCATAGGTTAAAGCTTCATAAAGATTTTCATCATTGCCCATCACGTTACTCACGCTGATCACCTCACTTCGTGACATGTTTTTACCTACTCTAACGGAATAACATGACGTCTAGCATTATCATTTGCTACAAAAAATAATAAGATGGTTGTAATTGCCTACAATGATGATCATTGACAGGTAAGATATTTTTGTGTTAATCCGGTTCTTCTCTTAAAAATCCAAGCTCACAGTCCACCAAACAGTGCTTAATCACGCGCATGATCTCTATGAATCTTCGTTATGGACGCGTTGAACATAAGGGCTATAGCACCGTCACATGTCACTGAGAATGGTTGAGATGTTCGAGTTGTCGGCAGGACTGGGAAACTCAGCACCGCAAGTGGTCCATGTGGCCGTGAACACGGTCTTGGCTGAGATTCACGTAATTAAGGAAGTTTTTCAGGAAACTCTGGATACCGGAGGCGCATGAGCCGAAAATCGAGGCAAAAGAATTGCTTGTGGAGACGAAACTCTTAAAGATTGCGTTGTGTCACAACGCGCAGTCATAACATTTATCAGACGCGCTGTGTTGTCTATATAAATCGCACTTAATTTTTCTTGGTATCGCCCGGTAGTCGACAAAGGCGTGAGCGGATTTCGATTGGGACTCCCTTCAAGAAGCGAAGAAAGCGCTGGATGGCTGTTTTGATCGCTGCGAGATCGGGGAAATACGTATGGAGAATGACTTTTTCACGCAGCCACTTCCACAACCGCTCGACGTTATTCAAATTCGGGGAATAAGGCGGTAAGAACAGGAGATGCCGTGCCGGATGATCTGCGAGAACCGGGCCGAGCACCTGGGCATGATGAATTTTGGCATTGTCGAGGATCCGATAGATCCGTTTATCGGGATAACGATGGAGAGTGACTTCGAGAAATTGATGAAAGGTGTTCGCTGTTGATTCCTCATATTCTTTCACGATCACATCACCGGTCGCAGGAGCGACCGTTCCCATGAGAATAGCGGCCGCGTGGCGGCCGGTTGTTTTAATCTTCTTCTGCTTCCCACATAGCGTCCATGCGGCACCCATGGCTTGATCGTCTCGAATGTGCGCTTCATCTTCAAAGAGCAAGAGATCGTGTGGCGTTAGTTTTTTTTTAATTCCTGCAAGGCGTCCACAAAGGCTTGTTGCTTGAGAGGATCGGCCTTGTCCAAGACATATGTGGGACGAGTCCAGCGAAAACCATGGCGGTGAAGCCATTTGGTGCATCCCGCTCGACTCATGGGAATGCCATAGCGATCGTGTAAAAATGCTTGAAACATGCGCGTGTCCCAATTCGCCGATTCCCCGTAGCCCGCTGCCTGGGGCGATTGCTGAAGCCAGGTGCAAAGTTGTTCGACGATCTCGGGAGGAATTTTAGAGGGTTTGCCCGGGCTTTTACCCGGAATTAAGGCACCCGGTCCTCCTTGATTCCAACTGGCCACATAACTACTGACCGTTTCTCCCGTGATCCCAATAATATCGGCCACGGCCGTGGCCGGATATCCTTCCCAGACCAACCGAACAACCATGAGGCGAACACGCATGCGCCCAGACTCCGTCTGCTTTTCGAGTTTTCGCAAACTGTGTAGAGAAAATCCATGAGTCGTCATGATCTTGACCACGTTAGTTTCCCCCTATCTGACAATTCGATAGAGAGGAGGAAAAGTCCTTTGAGTGAGAGAAATTATGGAAAACTTATGGACGATTTATATAGCAAGATCTGAAGGTGGGCCATTAGTCAGGAGTTCTGGTGGGAGAATATAACCTGTCTGTCATCAATCGAAATGCTTGTTCAGTAATGAATGCAAGTTTTGTATATTTGATCGTTTCTTCGAACAAGTCTTCGTGAACAAATTTTGTGGATGTTTTTTGTTGGTCAGTAATTTCGATATGAGCCACTAAATTTCGATACTCGGTCAACAACTGATCAACTACAACCGTGACTGGTTTGTTATGAAATTCCGGAAACTCTTCTGTTAGTAATGGTGTTAAATCTAATGCTCGTCTAGAAAATCGATATCCTTTCTTACCTAATAAAGCCGATAACTGTTGGATGGCTTCGCATCCTTTATAAAAGGCTAGAAATTTATAGGATGGCACAGAAATTAGCAGTCCTTCACGATAATGTGCTACGGCTCGAGAAAAGAGTGTATTGCCGAAGAGATGAGTCGGTCTTTGAAATGCGTTATGTTCATCGACAAGTTTTATGTTAGTTGGAATGAACGGAAAATAATTTACGGAAACCTCAACCTGCCCGTTGCGAACAGAAAACCACCGTCTCTCGTAGATTTCCATTCGTACATTGTGTTCATATACCATTTGAGAGACGATCCGTGCTCCTGCAGTGTAAATGGGATACGGAGCATAACGGGGCAATCGGCTTTGTACTACAATCTGTCTTAACCTGCCTTCTTCATCAGGAAGTAGTAAAAAATAAGAGGAAAATCGAGTCACTCGTTTTTTACTTTGCATAAGATTTAAGATGTCTGCACCGAGCCATCCACCCATCGGATGTCTCAGCTTCAGTCCGTTTTGTGACACCATCAATGTTCATTAGGGCTTTAAGTCTTGTTTGTTGAATTGGTCCTAATCACCATTCTCTGGTCACACCAAATATCTTCGAGAGATGAAAACTTACACGACTCCCTCTCCCCAATCCTGTATGATCCCAAAATAATCAAATGTTTTGTCGAACAGCAGAAGATCTCAACGACATAGTTGTAAGGTCTCAAGAAATCTAATCCACCCCCCAGAAGCCCTGGCCCTCTTTGCCTTTTAATATCGCTGTTTCTGACCTCTTTCTCAACTCGTTCCCAGCATTCGGGCCAACAGTGGATACGGACGCGAGGACTGACGGGGTAGAGGGTTTGACAGTCTTAGCAGGGAGTGATGATCACGAGGCTCATACCGATTTGGTCGTTGATAAAATGACGGTTTCTTCCAGAATCATAACTCTCCTCCCCCATTAATGGGATGTTGGGAGGAGAATTCGATAGAGTGTCGAGAGGTTCCCGCTGTATCGAATGATAGAATACGAATCTCCGGCGCCCCGCCTGTTTATCGAATGATAGCGGCACCGAACCCTAGCAATGGTTGCATGATGCTACGGAACACTAAAACCATGATGTTCTGCTATCTGAAGAATTGCACCGTCATAAGTGAGATTATAAACTATTGATTTCTGAGGCATAAGCGGCGCAAGAATACGATAACCAAAGACACACGATTTCCCTACTGCTATCTGCAACTTAAAGTTTCCCTTGGTAATAGCCCATTCGACTCCCTTCCACAAAGGCATTTTGTTTCGGATTTCATGGTTAAACGTAATACGAGTTCCCGTTAAGCGAACAACTTGATCGACTCTTGCGTCTTGCAGAACGATCTCCCCATCAGTACCAACATCGACTGGTGTCGAAAGGACGGTGATCCCTTCACCGAAGACAAATTGAAATACCGCATACTCTGCAATAGCCTGCGAGTGATTCAGCACCACCACCCCAATGTCCACAGGATCAGAATCGCCATTTGCTGATTGGCGGAGCAGTCGAAGTGGTGAGCCCTGGACTAGCGGAATGCCATTGAACCAAATCTTGAGTGTCAAGTCCGGCGCAAGAGATCGATTCATCACATCGCGCACTTCATAATCTTCCATTGGCCTGGATTGGAAATTGTGTCGTTTGTAGTAGCGATAGTCTGATGCCATATGACCACGACCACTTTGCGGAATATTGATCACATATATAACATTCCCGGAAGCGAGAAGAACAGGATTAATCCGTATGCCGTCGATTCTTGGATGAATCGTAGAGTTGATTACACTTTCAAGCCACTCGCGACTAATGTCTTGAGGATCGTAACCAGTATCCAATTCCGCGGGAAGATGTCTGTCATTCCCGCTCACCTCCTTGATTCCATATACGATAGTTCCCCCAGCAGCATTAGCAAACGATGAGACATCCTTAGAGAGTTCTGTCTTTTTCGCATCCTTCCTGTCAAGACTGGAACACGCTTTGTACTCTAATATCAAACTCTCCATGACCTGATTATCGATCAAGCGCTGAAGGTCCTCTTGCATCCATTCCCATGGTTCACTCATTCATCACACACCTCCCGCGATAATCACAAGCCTCTCCCCAAATCCTCCCTACTCCTGTATCATTTCAAATATAATCGAATGTTTTGTCAAATGGAAGGAGATTCCAACACCCACGCGAAATGGAGTTAGCGAGGGCGCGACTATAACAAAAAGTCAAGGAAGTGATCTGCACCATGAATACCGAATGGACGTTTCCTCGAGACGGGCAACAATTGTATAAAGCAATGGTCGAATCGGAGCATATTGACGCATACGGAGATGGTGATTTTCCACATTTGAGAATCCCGATAAAAGTTCAACGACTTGAGCGATCGACAACATCTGCCACATGGTCTGATACTCAGATTCACAAGGTGGTTTGGGCCGTGGGCATTGATTTGTTCTTAGCGTCTACCGACCTAGGTCATCCGATATTTCACTCGGGCCTGCAGGCACACCCACTCAATTTTTATGGAATCACCATTCCCGTGAATGCCCGCTATCTGGAATTTATTTCTAACAATCTCACTAACAGCAACATGGCTGTCGGACTGCCTATGCGTATTACACTGCTTGTCGACCCTCAATCTGTAAACCGCGACCTTAACTTTAATCCAATGATGACCAGTGAGACGCAACAGGTATCTATTCCATTGACAAACTGGCACCAAAAGCTTCTCCCCGCACTGGGATACCCCCAAACACGCCTCGTCCCGCTGATTCTCAGCCTCCCATCTGCTCTGGCCAGTCACACTCCAGAGGCGAATGCGCTGTGGACAGACAACATGGTCGATTTAAATGGCGTCATTGATCTATTTCGCACGTGGCACTTCGAACCCAAAGATCTCGTCAGTCGCCTGCGGCCCATCATTGAGAAAACCCTTAGAACGTGGCTTCACGT
This sequence comes from Bacillota bacterium, assembly GCA_021821465.1. Lineage (GTDB taxonomy): Bacteria > Bacillota > Sulfobacillia > Sulfobacillales > Sulfobacillaceae > Sulfobacillus. The sequence continues at coordinate 20,916 of JAKACM010000060.1, read as the reverse complement.
CTGGAACTTGCCCAGTCCAGAATCGGGTAAGAGTGACGACATGCTCCAAGCATTGAATGAGGCGATACGCCCCCGTGGTCTTCCGAAAGATATCAAGCCGTGCAACGCGCCTAACGGCATCATTCCCGTAACGGCACCCAATAAACGTCTTTGTGTCGCGATGACCATGCTTCACGATCTGTTGTCACTATCCAACATTGAGAGTCATGCCCACACGCAAGGAACCTACACGATGACCGATGCCGAGGCGTTGCTCTATATGACGACAGGAATATTGCGGTCGTTACCTCAACTCTGGGAGCGCTATCCCACCGCACTTAGTTCATCGATTTCAGGGGCTGACGATGTCACATCGTGAACCTCTCCTGGTCCTCCTCGGAGCCGGAGCATCACAGGGAATCGCTCCATCCACTGGTGAGTTGACCACCATCCTGAAATCGTGGCATGCTCCTGATATCGTTGCCCCGGACCCACTTTTTGGGAGTGTCCGCGACACGGAAAGAGCTCTGCAACCGAATTTCGAAGATCTCATTGCCACACTCGACGAGATTAGAGTAAGATATCAGGTTGCTCACGGTTACCCCCTCTATGATCTTTCCTACTGTATTATTGATCAGTGGCATCCGATGAGCACTGTGCCCATTCCCCACCTCACACCTCAAGGTCCGTCACCAGATGATGATTCGCGATTTGACTCGGAGTTGATTTTGCTCTCCCATGAGGCCCGGATCGTCATACTCGAAACCGTGCTGAACCGAGTTCTATCCCGTCCACGTCAAATCTTCGAAACCGCCCCCATCAATCAACTGTTTTGGCTGCTCTCTCAATCCTTCTCGTGCACGATAGCATCCCTCCTCAACTACGATTCTGTACTCGATTACACGGGCTTGACGCTTCACCACGGATTTGGGAGGAAGATATCGCGGCCAGTTATTGGCGTTTTGATCCCACCTTCGAGATAGTGAAACAATATCCGCGAGATCCCGATACCATCCGGTATCTTCCCCTCTACGGTTCGGTACACTACGGCAGGTTGACTTCGTCTGCGTCCGTTGATCCCCGGTCGAGAGAACCGGTTTGGTACCCGGATGTACAAGAGACCAAAGGAACCTGGAGTCCCGCATTCAGAGCGTACAAGCACGAACACGATGTCGACCTCTTGATGGTATCAGGGCGCAACAAAGTACAAAACTTGGTCGCTCTGCCTTACTCCGCATACATGAGCCGATTTCGCCGCCAGATTTTGACCAGTAACCGATGGATGGTTGTCGGTTACGAGGAAACGCCACCCACATCAACGCCATCCTGACCCAGAGGATTCTCTACCACCAACTGTCCAGTGACGCTCTCATCATCGTATTTGTCGATAAGCAAAATCGCACGGGAACTAGCCGCCCTCTCGAAAACATGGGTCGTTTTTTTGATCACGATCTCTGGCTGATCCATCCCATGGTCAGGGTGGTTGGGCACGTGCCGTGGATGGAAACGCCCCCGTGGGCTGGGATTATCTGGGCGGGATCGAGTCCTTCATGCGGAAAGATCATCCCGATTCCATGATCCCGTGAACGGCCTCAAGCAAATCCATCGCGACCATGTCCGGCTGAACCGCTTCCCATGTGTGACGGTACAGGCCCAAGGAAGATTCACCCCACCCTGTCCGAACCAGTACTTTAGCAGCCCCCACGGCGTGGGCGGCCAGCATGTCGGTAGCACCGACATCACCAATCACCACACATTGGGTCAGGTCTAGATGATGTTTCTGAGCCGCCTGCCATAACAATCCCGGGTGGGGTTTATGGCAGGCACAGCCGTCAAGCGGATCGTGCGGACAAATAAAGGCATCGTCAAAGCCCAGGATCCGAAATTCTTCCCGAAACTCTTGCACCGTCGCTTCTCCACGACAAATACGATGTTGATTGGTAAACGCGAACATCGTAATTCCCCACTTCCGCAGGGTCTTTAATGCTTCGAGGGACCGGGGATAGGGGGTGAAGTCTCGCGGATGAACAAAGTGTCCCGAGCCTCCAATCGTTCCGTCCCGATCCACAAAAACTGCTTGCGGTCTCCGCACCCTAAAGCCCTCACCGTAAACCTTATCAGAGAATATTGTGCTAAATCGAACCGGCCCGCTAGCACCGCAATGCTCCGAATAAGATATCATTTTTGCGTGTCCGCTATCATCATGGGTATCCCTCCTTCCCCCGCCGTGACACGGGGTTGTCCTCGACAGACCTGACAATCGCATAGATCGAAGGGTGCAGACAGTGGCAATTCTTAACATACATGGGCGGTTAAGTCAGGTGACAGGGATAACGCCCCAAAATCCACACCACGATGCACGTTTTTGGCAGCATACACTGACGCTCCAGACATCAGAGGATCGCCTTGTCTTCCTCCGACGAGATCCAACCTGACTTATCTGGGGATGTATGTTTCAGTATACCGCAAGGAGACTGAACCAAAAATACGCTACAAAACCGCCATCTTCACGGCGGACAGCAACGCGTAACCAACGATTCACCCAAATTGACGACACTCATCCAAAAAACATGGTCAATACAAATGAAAGATCGATGTCTAACCTTGAGGAAAACTTCCCCAGTCCCACCAATTGATAAACCAGGCAAACTGGGTTTTTGGTACACGCCTTCCTTTAATGGTAAAATATTTTATCAGGGGATGGGGGTTTCCGATAATGGGATATGCCGAGACAATTTGTCCTTGTAGATTAGTGAGAATCCACACTTCTTGATAATTCGAGAAGCTCGTGACCTCCTCCACTACTCCCAGATACACATAGGCAAAAGGATTTCCATGCGTGTTATCTAGACTTTTGCGTTGCCAAGCGTGCGCTCGGAGCATCTTCAGGGCTTCCGTGCCACTTCCCTCATTCAGTCCGTGATACGTATGGATATGCTCATAGCCCCATCCCGAGTTTCCATACGGTAATGAGACCAAAGTATGCTGTGGGGTCTTGACCTCCCAGAGTATACGGAGCGGATTCCGGACCTGGGATGGGATAAGCAAAAACGGGAGGGCCAGCCAGCACTGCAATAATCGAGGCCAGAATTGCCCCGACGAGTCTACGACTCCAAGTATTCCTTGCCACCTTCATCAAATACCCCTCCCGAATGCAGTTCCATAAAAAGATATGCCATCCAGCCTTCATACACGCTCAACATGTGTTCCCCGGTAATCGGGTTGACAGCAAAAGGTTGGGCCCATTCGTACATCGAGTCCACCACGTTATGCATGTGTATCCGGAAACTACGATAGGCCGGATAACCATTAATCTGGGCCATGCCATGACGAACGTAGCAATACAGCCACCAATCATCTTCCGTGCCGTCGGCCTGTAAGGTAATCACGAGGTCATCCGCGAAGTGGAGTTCCCGTGGGTCGTCAGGGGAATCGTGGAGATAATGAAATAGCTGGCGACGAAAGTCCTGTTCCTCCGGGGGCCAATCGCCCGGTTCAAGGATAACACGCTTAATCTTCTCATCCATCCACATAGCCTCCTCTACGATATTCTTACATTACCATAGTATGCGCGCATGGTGCCACTAGGAACCTTGAACTCTTTCACCATCAGCCATCTTAAGCTATACGGGACTAACTAGACTCCCCTTCATTCACGGCCGCGGGTTTTCGTTGCCATCACACTTGCATTGGACTGATTCGGAACGGATCCAAGCCAGTAAGCGGCCCGACAAGATCCTTCTTTCCTTGAAAAGAAGTCGCGACTAGGACGGAATTATTTAACTCTCGCATGCTATTCCATCTTGAATGAGACATGGCCGATGAACTGCAGATCGATTCGATCCCGTGGTTATCGTTAGGGTTGAGAATGCTACCCTCCTTAACGCAATCAGCCCAGATTAACATTGCGTCTATGGACTCCAACAAGGAACAAGGATGTCTCGCAACTTTCCGAGTCAATCACGACCCCTAGCCAATGTGTGTCATAACGATCCATGGGTGATTAGCTGCGGTGGCTCCATTTTCATAAGCCTCTAGCGCTTCGCTTTGTCCGAAAATTTTTTCGTCAAAATCCGTCAGTATCGAACTCACGCTATAGCTAATTTCCTCGGACGTTACTCGACCTTGACGCAGCGTTTCGGCAGCCAAGTAGTTGAGGTATAACGCATTTTCATATAATGAAACGCGATAGGGTTTATCCTGAGCGGGCATGCGTTCATCAACAATTTCCATCCACCATTGATTCCGCGTCCCGTGAAGCTGACAGTGCCAGTCCCCCAAATCACTGACATTAGAACCCGGATGCTCTCGCATCAACCGCTCGACGGTCCAATGGGGCATGGGAGATCCCGGGCCGACTTTCGGTATTGAATGCAGTACACCGTCTGTTGTTGCCTCGTCCATGAGCGCTTCGTAAAGTACCGCAAGAAATTCCGCGAGTAAAGGATTGTCCAAGGTATTCACGTCTCCCTTCTATCGTTACTTCATGTACAACCAGGTATAGTAACCGTCATTTATCCACCAGGGTACTAGACTACTGTTAGGCTTTCCACCTCGATAAGCCGATTTGTAGTTACCATAGATTGGATACGCTGTAATCACGGCACCTGGACCTTTACCTTGGGAGTTCGCATAACGCGTGGTATTCCCCCCATTAACCACAACTTGCATTAAAACATAAAAGTTCCGAAAAGGTACGGTCGTATTCCACCAGTGGTTGTATATGTACGTGTGCCTTGTTGTGTCCAATATTGTGCGCCAAACACGGTTTTTTTCCACATTGGCTTGCGCGATTTCGATGTTCCAATTATGGCGGCATTGCATGTGAGTCCAACCCCATCCTGGTTGAGCCCTTCAAACAACATGACATATTGCCCAGTGAATTGGGCATGTGTATCCCCAATCGTTGCATTAGGAGGGGCGTTGAGTGGTGCCGGGGAAACTGAGGTGGATGAAAAGCTCAAGTTAAGATGAGTATCAAAGCGATGAACAGTTTCTTGAACCTAAGCAATTTGCCTGGAATTTAAACCATGTTCAAGTTAACGCTGTTGACGAAACACTCACGTATCCCGATGTGGTGTTAATGTGTTCCGTTTGCCGTGCGACGCGCGTCGCTTGGCTCTTTTGGGCTGAAGTCGAGCCGATTGGAAAAGCGGCTGCGATTTTACTTACTTCGGCGGGGGATTGGGCAAAGGCGGAAACCGATCCACCCGAAAGAAAAACGAGGGGAATGGCCGCCATCAGACTGAACAGTCTGACTTTCATCTGAAAGAACTCCTCCTCTATTGAGGGTTGAACAGGAAAGTCCTCACCAAAATTCCTTTCCAGTGTCTCACGGACGGTCTTACCCCCGCCACCAGTTTCGACCCGCTCTCCGACAACTTTTCCCTGACATGATTCGACATCGACCGTCACCGAAAAAAGTCCTATCCTCTGTACCGCTTAGCTTCTCGGCTTCATTCAGGTTCCTTCGGTCTGCAGCCTAATCACTTTCCTCAGCACCCCCCGGGTTGCACTAAATAGGCAGCCGAAGACGGCGGGGCCGGTGTCGTATAGTGGGACGTTTCGTCATAGGGCGATCCCGTCGGTTGCGTGGTGGTCGTCGCATTGGCGGGTGGAGCCGTTTCGACCATCATTTGATACGTTTGGGCAATAACCACATGGGCGGGCAACAGGTCCGGCAACGGAATAAGGGGCTGGTAGGGATACGCCACGGTCAACAGCACATTCTGTTGTTGGACATTGGTGGTGTTGCCGATGATCGCGGCATACGCAATGACGGGTTTGGCGGTGGATCCGGTGGCGGTGGTCAACCAGGGCTGGTCATGATTGATTTGATCATCCACCATGCCGTAAACGGTGGGATGTTGGCCGAGGGAGAGTTCATGCAAGGCCGAATCCCCGGGGCAACCCAAGGTATCGCCAATGGCTGCGGTGCGGGCTCCCACCCGTACCGCTTGTTGGATGGTGGTCACGGCATTGATATAGAGCCCATAAGAAATCAGGCTCACCACCAGGAGAATGAGCACGGGTAAAACCAAGGCCGTTTCGATGAGGGCTTGGCCGGATCGGGGTTCTGACGGGTTTCGTGTGAGGCTCGTAAGCATCTTCATTGGATGAGTGCCACCTGATGGACGGGGACAGCCGTTATATCGACCGGATTATACTGGATGGCAATGTTGCCGTTTAACTCATCACTATATCCAACTGCGGCTCCATTGACGGTAATATTACCGTTAAGATCAATATAACTGTCTGGAGCGTAGAGAATGCTGTAGACCATAATGTTGCCATTCAGCACGATTGATCCGGGAGAGGGAGGGTTGTGCGGTTTCGGTGTTGTAGCGTTAGCAGCTATTTGCCGATTGGCTGTAAATGCGGTTAGAGCTAATGAACCGCCTTGTGACTGCGTGACATCGCCGCCTAAATAGATACCCCCACCGAAAACCGTGAAGGAACCTTGCATGGTTGCATTACCATTGACTATGATGGATCCATCTTCCACCAGGTAATGACCCAGTACCATGGAGTTGCCTTGAATCATTAAGTTTCCATAAATCACGTAATTGCCGTTAAGAGTTGTGTTGCCACTGATGGTGTCTCCTACCGGATTAGAGGGGGATCCGATAACGGTGGCACCCGGGGGCGTCGCTTCTGAAATCGTCCACTGGGGCATGCTGATTTCGGGGGCGGGCGCGATGAGACCGCCTTGGCAAGAGTCACTGCTGTTGCCGTTGATGGTTGCGGAGGGATTACCACCGCACGATCCTTCAACCGACGGATTGCCGTTGAGTAGCAAGTTATTATTCGAGTGGACATCGGCTTGGGAGCCTGTCGAAGATGTGACTTGGGTATCGCCATTAAGCAGCAGTTCCGGATCCCCGGCATGGGGATCGCCTTGAAAAACCGCGTAGTTAAAGGGCGCGCCGGCTCCATAGGAAGCTTGGGCTTGAGCCTTCACGGTAAAGTGGTGAATGCCAAAGAGCGCGGCAAAGGTGCTGGGAACCTGAGCTTGGGCCGAAGCTGACACGGTTTGAGGCGGGTTAGTCAAAGTTTTTAGCACAATATGGGTGGCAGCGGAATCGTCCTGGGTGACTAACGACGCTTGATCCGCCGGCGCCTGCGCATCACCTGTGTTCATTTCCTGAGCCCCAGCTAACGCGGCGGCATCGACCGCATTTTGTAATTTAGCTTGGCCAAAATAAACCGTACCCACGGTTAGACTCAACCCAGCTATACCAATCAACAGCGGCAAGGCGATGGCGATGAGGGGCAAAACCTGGCCCCCTCTCGATTTAAGCCAAGCCCAGGCCGCGTAGTTCCGGATTGTGTTCTGGAAGGTGTTCATGGACTGTGCCCTTCTTTATTCCCTCTCATTGGCTGAATGTGCCACCCGTCGCTGCCACGGATCCAGGGGGGTCGCATTCAGTGCCAATATCAGACTAAACCAGATTAAGCCAAAAGCTACCGCATGGGACATCGAGCCGATGAGAGCGCGCAACACAAATCCCAGCCAAAAGCCGGAATCGACTATCAGACCCGCTAAGGCAATTGGGAAGCGGACAGAGGGCGTTCCCTCGGGAATTTGGATGATGACAGCCAGGCGGGTCCAGCGGATCCGGATTCCCATCCAATGTCCGCCAAAAAACTGACCGGCAAGGACATGGGCACTTTCATGTAATACCAACGCTCCCACAATAATCAACCAGATCATCATATCAGAAACATTCGGGATCACACGAAAAAATTCCTCTATTGCCGAGGCAATTTTTTTCGAAGGGGACTGACCCGCCCCCTGTACCCAAAAAGGGGATCCCCGGAGAGGCCCGGAAACCCGCATGGGACAGTAATATTTTCGATCCGTTTGAGCGTACCCACAAGGAAGTCTTTTACGCTACAGCTGGGGCCTCAAAGACCTCCCCCAAGGGGAGAGACATCGAGAAAGGCCGAGGACCCATGAGTCAATACGGCTCTTTTTTTCCCTATGGATATCCCGTCCGCACCGATATCCCGCGCCGTTTGGCGCTATACCCCACTCATCTGGAATGACCTCTGCCAACTCGTGCAAGGATTTCTCGATATCCAGGACTGGAGGCGACCCACTCAACATGGGAAACGACATCTCCATGAACGACCCCGGAAACGACGTCTTCAGTACGATACCTCCCCTTAAGTTAGCGCGTATGGGTGTTCACCCATTCCGCCCTCCGCTTGCGCGGGAACCCAAAACCTCTGCGGCAGAGGACCTTCCACCAGCCTACGAAGGTTGGTCGCAACTGCCAAGCCACCACGGGTTCACCCGTGCGTGACGGCTCGCTCTTTTGCCTCAGGCCCACCAGATTCCGGATTACTCCGGACACCCTGCCACTCTTGGCTATCCCACTTGAATGGGGTAATTCGCAGGAGTTGGACTTTCACCTGCAAGCTTCTGTACCTGCCAGTCGCACCTAAAACCCCCCTTTTCAAGGGGAGGATACAGCGGCTCCGATCCCCGACGGGCTCGACGCCCGAGGACGCAATGATGTGAGTGAGGTGGAAGCCCCGGACTTCAGACCGGGGAGGATGTCCACCACGCTTCCACTCAAAGGCCGCTACCAATAAACCCTTCTGTCCATATGGCAATCCAAAAGGCCATTTGGCACTAGTAATCATTGACGACAATTTTATTTGAGGTATCAAATAAACCAGCACCTACAATAACGGTTCGAAAGGAGGATCCGGATGTCCTTATCTGCTGAGAAACTCCTACGGGAACATGGTCTACGGGTTACTCCGCAACGTCTTGCCGTGTTGGAACTTTTTCTGTCCGAATCCGGAATTCACCGCAGCGCCGATCAAATTCGCAATCGCTTGCTTCCCCGTATTCCCGGCTTGGCCCGAGGCACGACCTACAAAGTATTGCAAGAACTTGTGAATGCTCACATTTGTGAGGAACTGCCGACACCGGAAGGCTTGTCTTTGTATGGTATTCGTTTGGAACCGCATCACCATTTTGTCTGTCAAATTTGTCACCGTTGGTTCGATATCGATGTGAAAGGGGTAGATGATCTCCATATCACGTCTATTCTTCCCGGTTCCGTCATTAGCGACGCAACGATCACATTTCACGGGGTGTGTTCATATTGCCGTAGCGCCAATGAATCGCGCTAATCTTACTCATTCGGCTTGCCGAGGAAGTCTCAGGGCAGTGTTCTTCAAATTATGCGTGTCTGGCGAATCTTGTGGAGCCTTTGCAAGTTATTCCTGTGAGAGAAGGGAATCTTGCTGCACACCGTGTTCAGATAAGCGTAGTGAAATGGGCATAATATTATACTTTAACCATTGTTGCCTTAATCGGGCGATATCCTCACGGTTTTTGAGCCAAGCAGTAATCATATCTCCGCCTCCGGCTCCCGATGTTTTACCGGCTCCACCTAAGAATTTGACGGCATCCAAAGCCTTGACCATGGCTTCGGTTTCGATAATGAGGTGACTTTGATTCCCGACAAACTGCAAAACTCTTCGAGCCCTATGGATTGCCCGGATCAAGCGCGCGGAGCTTGGCCTAGTCCACGCTCGAGCAAAGGCGTTCACGATCTCATCACTGCGTTCCAAGAATTGTCGGAATAAAAAAGGTTGGTTGTGCTGCCAGGTATGCATACCGTGAAGAAAGTCGGGCGTATACGCTGCCTGTCCACTCCAGCCCGCCACTAAATGAAGAGCGGGTTGTCCTAACAAGGTATGGATATGTAAACCCGGCCACGGCTGATTAATCAGTTCGTGGAGAGCAATCCCTTGTTCGAGTTGCTTCGACACCCAGTGTCCATTAAACCGTTCGTAGTAAATAACCCCTCCATAGGTTGCCGCAGCCACATCGATACAGGAACTATCCGGTTGCGTCATCAGATGCGGCAAGCTGCCCAGTTTAAAGAGTTCGGATGGGCTCAATGCTATCTGCTCCAAACCTGTTAGTGCAGCTATCATCGCGATGCTCACAGCAGCACTGGATCCCATTCCCATTTTGATTCCTGAAGGTGTTTGCAGATCGCTTCGAAGTGTAGCGTGAAAAGGAGCCAATGTCCGGCCCCTTTCCTCAAGATAGGTTCTAAGCAGTCTCAAGGAGTTATAGACTAACGTCAACGACGGGTGGCGACTGACCTTCTCCAGAATGGATGCCAGGGTGGAAGCGGTAATCAAGGCAGGATAGGGAGACGACAATTCTAGAATGTATTGACTATGAGATTTTACCGTACAGATCAGATAACGGTCCACTGCCATGACAATGCCGGGATGGCCTTCTTGTGTCACCGCATATTCTCCCACTAACATTAACTTGCCCGGAACCCGGACTCTAAGCCTCATTAAATGACTCCTCGATTTTTGTTTCCGGACCGGGACGTGTTATCAAAACATGCGCAATGCCCAGGATACCGGACACCGCTTCACAAATGCGGTGGGCATTGACATCTTTGCACAATATCCCCACATGGGGCCCGGCATCCACACTGGCATAGCATTCAATGCCATGATCTCTAAGTCTTTCCACTTGATGAATGACCTCAAGGGTGGGTGCTTGCCAGTAACAAAAAGGAGGACTCGCTCCCATTGTCGTCGCATGCATCTTATATGTGCTGGCTTCAGTGATCTGACCGAGCGTCGTAAAATCGCGCTGTAGTATGGCCCTTCGAGCGTTATCCAAGTCATCGTCCACCGTGTTCAGCCAGTCCCGGTAGAACACGGACGTTGCCACTACGCGAGCCATACCCTCCCGACTGGATATTTTTTTAGCGCCATAGCCCACGATGGCAATGACCATGGAGAGATCCCAGGAATCAGGGGAACATAATAACCGGGCATAAGAATCCGTCCCATCATCTCTCTCCCCTTTGGTCCATTCTACAAATCCTCCATAAATGGACCTAGCGGCCGAACCTGATCCTTGTCGAGCTAGTATGGACAGATGTGTTCGATCCAAGTGTAATCGGAGAGCCTCAGTCGACGCCGTGGCCAGAGCTGCATAGGCTGACGACGAAGAGGCTAGTCCCGAAGCCAATGGCACATTTCCCCGTGAAACTACGTGGGCTCGCCAATCTGTCTGGGCTAGATCACGGACAATGTTTAGAAATCGGGTCATTCGCTCCAAATCAGTACGACTCGCATCAGATCCGTTGATAATGAGCTGATCGGTTTGCCATCTGGGATGAAATTCAACGGCGGTTACGACCGATAGTTCGCGCAATGTCATGGATATACTGCCGTTCATAGGAAGAATCAGCGATTCATTGCGTTTTCCCCAATATTTCACTAGGGCAATGTTCGCATGAGCTTTAGCTACTGCTCGCATTTTGATAATCTTGCCTTCTTAATGGACTTTTCGGCAGCGTCGGTTAAGGGTCCCCTTCCCGATCCGCATGTGAATGTCTCCCAGTCTCTGATTCGCGGGAACTGTTGTAGCCCATATCCGAATTGCTTCGGCTTCTGCCAAAACGTGCACGATCCGTTCTTGCACCTCGTTGTCTGCAGCGATGGCCACAATAGACCCACCTCCTCCGCTTCCCGTGAGCTTGGCCCCTAATGCCCCAACTCCCAGCGCCTTTTTCACCAGACTATTTAAATGTAGTGTACTCACTCCGAGGTTAATTAGCTCTTGGTGTGATTGTGTCATAAGCCTGCCAAGCTCTTGATAATTTCCTTCATCAATCGCCTCGACAGCTTGCCTTGTCATCTCTCCCAAGCGAGTAATGGGTGTATCGTAATCGACAAAGTGGCGTGAGTTTTCGTGCACTCGTCGGATCACATCGAGAGTCCGGCCAGGAGAATTGGAGGCAGCCACCACAAGGAATAGGGGGCGAGGCAAGGAAATCTCAAGGGGACGACATCCTCTGACATACCATAGGGGACACCTCGAAATGGCAGTTCTGGCATCCACACCACTGGGGGTTCCGTGAGCATGGGTTTCCTGGATGTTCATAAGTTCCAACAAATGCTTGCGCGGCAACGGACGATGATAAAAGTCGTAAAGGGCACGCACTAAGGCTGCCGCCACGGCTGCACTAGAGCCAAGGCCATACGCGGGAGGAATATTCGAAGCGATATCAACCGATAAAAAGGGGGGCATTGACTCATTTTGACGGACCACGGAGATTAGCTCAGTCAATCCCTTTAAAGAATGAGGACTCTTCCGTAACGGGCCGTGATAATACCCGCAATTTAGCACATCTTCCTCGTCCGCCGCCTGCACAGCGACGTTGGCATTGACAGGCCGAAAAGGTATCGAAATAGCCGGCTCTCCATAGACTACGGCATGTTCTCCCATCAAAATAACCTTACCGTGAGCTTGTCCTCTGCCAACAGCATCTGTTTGGGTGGGCATCCTCTTCCTCCTTAAAATGACTCCGCCATCAACGAAATGCACTGCGTGCCCGAGCATGAAGGGCCATATGTCCTTTTTGCAGGCCATCGGTAACCAGAGATCGGAGAGCACCGAGGTTCTGAGCTAATCCGACGCTAACCATGATCATAGTCAGCTCTTGTGCCTCAGATACCCCCAGAATTTTAAGCGCCACCCCTGAAGTCGGATTGATATTGATTGCGCCTCCAACGATTCCGGCGGCAAGAGGGAGAGTCAGGAAACCCTTTAGCATTTTTCCGTCAAATTCCCATCGACTCAGAGGGCGATATAATCCTTCCCGAGCCGCATAAGCGTGAGCCGCTGCTTCAATGGCCCGCCAGTCATTTCCGGTGGCTAGAGCCACGGCATCTATTCCATTCATAATTCCTTTGTTGTGCGTCACTGCACGGTATAAGTCCAGTTCGGCAAACCTGTAGGCATCCACAATACGGTGTCCCACCTCTTCTCCACTCATATGAGGAGTTCCGAGAAGAGAGATGGGAATTTGACATTGCGCGGATGCCAAACATTGATCGGTGTAATTCGATAAAATACTCAAATTTATTGTGCATCCCGAGATTTTGGCAATTCTGGGGGCTAACGTTTCCATCATTGTGTCTATCACATTTGCTCCCATCGCATTGCGCGTATCGATGGTGACTTGAACGACCAGCATACCCTTCTTATCACGACCGATATCGTCCGTCTCCAGAACGCGCACATCGATTTCGCGAGCTCCGCCCCCGCGTGCGACCATCTTGGCTTGTGATTGGTTCGCAACATGAAGCAACTCCTCGCGATGACTCAAAATTTTGCTTCGCACGGCGGACGGGTCTGTACAATGGGTGATTTGAATCTGTCCGATCATAAGACGCGATGACGGTTCCGCTTGAAATCCTCCGACACCTCGTACCAGTTTTGCCACGTTGCTGGCGGCAGCCACAACCGATGGTTCTTCGATGGCCATGGGAACAAGATAATCCTGTCCGTTAATGAGAAAATTTGTGGCAATGCCTATAGGAAGACTGACGGTTCCCACGGCATTCTCCACCATAAGGTCGGCACGACTATTCCCAAGTCCGGAATCAGAACGCAGCGCCAAAATTTCCTCGGCACTGAGTAGGCGCAATACGGCAATCTGTTGCACCCTCTCGTTGAGCGTAAGTCGATGAAATCCGGGAAGGCGTGATGTCATTGCTGAAAGTCCTCCTTGTAAGCTAAGCAAATTAAACCGGAATATTGAAGAAGACAAGTAATATTCTCTTATTCTCCCCTGGATATTTATTTATTGGACAGTCACTTGTACGCCACATCCATGCGCAATGAACCATACGCCTCTTTAGCAGCAACCAAAAATCAGACAATGATCATACAACCTCAGAATACCTCTGCCTCTCAATCTCGGGGTGAGCAAGATCACAAATGGGACGAAAACCCATGGCAGTTTATCATAGCTGAAGGTCTCAATTGGGAAAGTAGAATTGAGTCAGAACCCATCAAACCAGCAATTAGGGCAGAAGCTTAGTCCGAGGAACTTTCCCGAGCCTATCCAAGACGCTTTGTTCACATTGACACTTCAGTAATGAAACCTCGGCTATATTGCACAATCTGATACCTCTCTAATTTGTTATCTGTGCCTCCGGGAAGAAAAATCGAGCCGATAGTTGTAGTTGATATAAACAGATTGTCAGGCCAGATGTGACGAAAATCACCTTCCACAAAGACGGAAAGGATCATCATGACTAAAGCTAGGAGGATAATTAATGCATTATCTTTTGCGAAATCGTGACATCCAGGGAATTGAATCATTGGATGTTTATAGAGAAAGTCAAGGTTACGAAGGACTGCGAACGGCCATTAATATGGACCGCGACAAAGTGATTCGCACAGTGCAAAATTCCGGACTGAGAGGACGAGGCGGAGCCGGGTTCCCGACCGGCAGAAAATGGAGTTTTCTCGATCAGAGCCAGTCCCAACGATACATTGTGGTCAACGCAGATGAGGCAGAACCGGGTACCTTTAAAGACCGCGAACTTATTGAACATAACCCGCATCAAGTCATTGAAGGCGCCTTGATTGCGGCTTATGCTTTGAACGCTACCAAAGCCTTCATTTTTGTCAGGGGAGAACTGTTAACCGGCTATGAATCGTTGTTGAGAGCTAAAAACGAAGCCCAAGGACACGGCTATGTGGGTTCTCACCTATTCGGATCGGATTTTTCTATTTCACTTGGCATTTTTCGCAGTGCCGGCGCTTACATCTGCGGAGAAGAAACGGCATTACTGGAATCCTTAGAGGGACGGCGAGGGCAGCCTCGCATCAAACCGCCGTTTCCGGCGCAAGTAGGACTTTATGGTCAACCCACGGTAGTCAATAATGCTGAAACCGTGGCTAATTTGCCACCCATTTTGATAAATGGCTCAGAGTGGTACCGCGGTTATGGCACGGCGGATTCTCCGGGACTGAAGATCTTTTCGGTTAGTGGGCGGATAAAACGTCCCGACAACTACGAACTGCCCCTGGCCACACGCCTGGAAAGTTTACTTTATGAATTCGCAGGTGGGCCGTTAGAAGGGCACGATTTTAAAGCCGTCATTCCGGGCGGAAGTTCAGTGCCGCTCTTAATCCCTGCCAGTTTTCATGTTGCATTAGACTATGAGTCCATGTCTCGGGAAGGTACCATGCTGGGATCGGGTGGCGTGATAGTACTGGACGACACGGTGTGCATCGTTGGTGCAGCCGCGCGTCTTCTGAAGTTCTACCGAGGAGAATCTTGTGGAAAATGCACACCTTGCCGAGAAGGTACTTTCTGGATGGCAGCAATTCTGGACCGTATTGAATCTGGCCTAGGCACAATGAAAGATCTGGAATTGCTTCCGGATATTGCCGACAATGTTGGCGGAAAATGCTTATGTCCTTTGGGTGATGCCTCGTTGCCGTTTATGTTGAGCGCCATGAAGTACTTTCGCGCCGAATTTATTCGGCACATTGAGGAGCATCGATGCCCCTTAGACGGCATAAAAAACCGCAATCTCACCATGCCCAGCTAATTTCCCCATTCATGACCTACATATGACATCCTCAGTGAAAGTCATCCAAGCGAGATGAGCTTATATTGCTTAAGTTGACAACCTGGGTATGCGAATTCAGGTTGTCTTGACCTTGGGCAGCGATTGTGAGTAATCGGAGTTCAATTCTCAGCACTTTTTGCGGTAAAGTGCAATTTCTTGGCAAAAGAGTCCTAACCAGTGACGTTGTTAAAGATAGACGAAAGAAGGATTTGCTGATGGGCGTCTTCCAATTATTTGTCATCTTAACGGTAATACTGGCAACATTGTGGTTTACTCTCATGGTGGCAGAAAAACTGCAGGTACTGCTTCTGGGCCAACCTTATCAATCCCACGTCTCTCTCCGAACTCGCGTATCCGATTTAATGACCGAAATTTTACTGCACAAAAAGCTCTTCCGTGATTGGTATTCCGGACTGGCCCATTTTGTAATATTTTGGGGATTCGTCACCCTCACCGTGAATACATTTTGGTTTTTGTGGTCGAGCATCTTTATGCCCAACACAGCTGAACCGTTTTGGCTAGATAGTTGGCTGACCCCTACCGATGATGTGTTTGCAGCACTCGTCATTCTTGCGAGCATAATGGCCTTTGTCAAACGTTATGTGCTGCGCACGCCCCGCTTGAAACGAAATGTCGATGCAGCTGTCATTTTGTCACTCATTTTGCTCATTGTGGTGACGGACTTGTTCCGAGAGGCGTGGGGATTGTCACATCACTTGATTAGCGGATATGCTCCCATCGGCCGATGGATTTTGCATCACATCATGGGACCGTTTGTTCACATCGCTGCAGTCGGTCTGGTGTTGAACACGGTAAAGTTAATCGCTGAACTCGGGTTTCTCGTGTATCTTCCATACTCCAAACATTTTCACCTAGTGGTTGCCCCCGTCAATATTTACCTTGATCCCCGGAAATTGAGTGGAACTATGACTCCAATCGATTTCACAGATGAAGAGGCGGACCATTATGGTTTGCACACCGTTACCGATCTGTCATGGAAGGAGATGCTCGATCCCTATGCCTGTGTTCAATGCGGACGATGTGATGACGTGTGTCCGGCCCATCAAACCGGAAAAATTCTCTCACCCATGCAGTTGATGATTGACTTACGGCATCAATTGGATAAGGCCTCGTCAGACTCAACCGCGAATAGATCGTCACTTCACGAACCTCTGGCAGGGAATATTATCAGCGCAGAATCTTTGTGGGATTGCACAACATGTGGAGCATGTGTCCAAGCCTGTCCCGTGGATAATAACCACCTAAACAAAATTATACCGATGCGCCAGGATCTGGTATTGACTCAAGGTGAGCTACCCCAGGATGTTGGTCGTGTTCTCCGGAACATGGAACGTGCGGACAATCCCTGGGGTTTGGCAGATACAGGACGGGCAACTTTTGCCGAAGAAGCCGGTGTTAAAGACATCTCTAAAGGGGACAAAGCCGAAGTTATTTACTGGGTGGGTTGTGCCGCCAGTTTCGATGCGCGCGCGCGGGAAGCCGCAGTGCGTACCGTCCGGTTAATGCAAGACGCTGGAGTCGATGTAGGCGTCATGGGGAGTTATGAGCACTGCACCGGTGATCCGGCGCGCCGCCTGGGTCAAGAATACCTCTTTAACACGATGGCTGGCGCCAATATAGAAGCTCTGACAGCCGCCGGAGTAAGCACCATTGTGACGAGTTGTCCTCACGGGTTTAACACTTTGGCCAACGAATATCCGGCATTGGGTGGCGATTTTCAAGTCTATCATCACAGTCAATTCTTGGGTCAGCTATTGGCCCAAGGACGCCTTCGGTCAATTCACTCAGACAACACATTAACGGCCACTTACCATGATCCCTGCTATTTGGGCCGTCATAATAATATTTATGATGAACCTCGTGATATTATCACCGCATCGGGGTTGGCATTAAAGGAAATGCCGCGTCACCGCGAACGAGGATTTTGCTGCGGAGCGGGTGGAGGCAGAATGTGGATGGAAGAACGGCGTGGAAGCCCTATAAACCAAAATCGTTCCAGAGAAGCCTTGGAAACAGGTGCCGATGAATTGATCACGGGGTGTCCTTATTGTTTGATTATGTTGACCGACGGGGTAAGTGAGGAATCCGGAAATCTCCCTGTGCGAGACTTAGCGACGTTACTGGAAGCCAATAGTCCTGCCGATTCGCACTAGTGACATGTCGTCAAGCAGAACACACTTAGAGCCTTTTCCGCTGTAAGGAAATTGCGGTTGTGGATAACTCAGCACCGGAAAGGGCTCACTTAAGTAAATCGCTCCTATCCTAGGGATGTCTATGAAATAGTGGCGCATGGAGAAAGCCTAGAGACGGTCGGTTCGGATGGTTGGGGGCTCGGGGGATGACAAGGGTCCCGGAGACAGAGAGCGGCCGTCGGTAACCCGGACTCGCGGCAAAAAACGATTCGGACGATTCTTCGTGACGTTATCGGGACTTCGTTAGACGCCACCGAGATGCGGATGCGCCGCTTCACAGGCCACCAACAAGCGTTCCGGGAGCCGGGATCCCCAAGACGCGGTTGACCCGAAGAATAAACTCGGCAGTACAGATTGCGACCCTGATGGGTCCTTCTCTCCAAAAGGCCCGGGCAGTACTCATGAAAACATTACATTGACTCCGTGAAACACCTCGGTGTAAGAGGTGGTTATGGAATAACTTTTGTTTTCGTTGAAATCTTGTTTTTATCGGACGTGTCGCGCCGAGGATCGGGAATATAGGGGCAAAAAGGATCCGACTCCAACGGATTGCCTGTGATAGCATAGGCTCGCGCCCGAGAGCCTGCACAGACAGTGTTAAATTCGCAATATCCGCATTTCCCATAAAACGAATCGGGATGCCTGAGTCCCTGGAAGAGTGGATTATTCCGGTACACGTCGATGAGGGAATCCGTGCGCACATTTCCGGCAGCTAACGGTAAGAACCCGCTCGGATAAATATCGCCGTTATGAGCGATAAAAACAAAGCCATTGCCATCCCAAACGGCGGATTTTGACAAAGGAAGCCCTTGTTGGTTTTGAATTCGACGATATTGGGGAGCTTCAGTGGTTTTAATTTCATAAGGGACTTGCTGTTGGATCTGCCACAGCCACTCCAACACTTCTTCTTGTTCGCGAGGGCCCAACATATCTCGGGACTTTGCCCGTCCCACGGGAATGAGAAAGAACACACTCCAACGAAATGCCTCGAGTTCTTCAACTTTTCGTGAGAGTAACAGTAAATCATCACGATTGTATAGACTGACGGTCGTATTGATCTGCAAAGGGATGCGTAATTGATGTAAGTCGTGGATCTTTTTCATCGTGAGATCGAACGTTCCTCGAATTCCGCGAAATCGGTCGTGAACCTGCGCCGAAGACCCGTCCAAACTGAACGCACAGCTAACCAATCCTGCCGATTTGAGTTCCGCCAAGCGTTGATAGGTGACCAACGCTGTGGCACTGGGGGTAATGGATGGACGCAGTCCTCGTTCATGGGCCTTGGCCACAACCTCCGCTATATCCTCACGTTCCATAGGATCACCCCCGGTTAATACGAAGACCGCAGAACTGGGTTTCAACGGGTCAAGTACATATTCTGTGACTTCTTCCGCGGTCAATTCGGCCGGATTACGATGACGGATGGCCGATGCACGGCAATGCCGGCAGGCCAGTTGACAAGCACGCGTCGTTTCCCAAATGACGACGGCAGGATATGTTTCAAACATGGCGCTATCCTTTCTGTTCCCTCGCATTATCAGGGGTTCTTAAGGCCAATCCTTGACTGTTTCATTCAATAGCTCGCCGCTATTTATATTGGGAAAGCACCGTTCTTTCGTAGGGAATCCCGGAAGGAGAACGGGCTTTAGGCCCTCATCTGGCAAACCATGTCATCCACATGTGTCTATTTCTGGGAATTGTCGTTAAGTGTATTATTATTTTCAATGCCCGCATATCCCAGACATAGTTCGCTGTACACTCCGAAAATTCCATCATGGTGAAGCCAGTGATCTAACCTCTTTGAGCTTAGGATTATTCTCGTGTCTGGCCGTGATCGCGGTCACGAAAAATGAAGATCATTAAAAAGTCGTGGTGCACACCTTGGCCATGAAGACACCCACGCCTTGTCGCAAATTATGGCCAAATTCCAAGGCAATAGACCTAGCTAGCCTTGGTTTAAGTCCTCCGGCCGTTATCACTCCTCCACCTATCCGCAGACGACATCAAGTGGCACCGCGCCGACAGTGGCCACAACAGACGAGTGCGTCCAAAACGCGATGATAATTAGGGTTTCCCTGACGGGAACTCTTGACGCAGCATGTGGGACGTATAGTCTTCCGGTTGATTGATCACCTGATGAATCTTCAATGACGGGGCGCAGTTGATGAGGAGGGGATGACTTTCATTTCCATGATCGCTCTGTGGGAGTCCCTAGGCATGGGTATGGCGTCATTCTTTCACTCGCCTATCACCCCTGTTGGCAAGCATCGTTCACTGCTATTTGCTACACCATGCGACATGGTATTGACAGTCAATTACGATTCTTGCTATCAGGCGACACTTATGAGACTTCACCATGGAATGTTCTGCCACAAATGCTAGATTGAAGAATGTCATCTACTGGGTTGCCAGTCCCAGAACAACCGGATAGTGGCCTGCCCTCATCGAAAGGACGAACCCCGGCCGGCTTCAACTCCATAGCTTCAACTATGGGGCTTTTCGCTGCGATTTCATAAAAGACCGCGACATTGTGACCGGACTCACAACGGATGGTGGGCACCCCGATTATCATAAAAAAAGCTACCGTTTGTAATATTGCTTGGAGGCGAACAAGTGTCGACAGCATTTGACAAATCATTAATAGAGACAACTGAGACAAAATCCAATTCTCCTCTTATTGAAGTCGAAATTATGCGAGGCGATATGAAGACAGGCCTCGCACCGAAAACTTACCATGTGCCTCACACACCCGGAATGGTTGTACTGGATGCGGTACGATGGGTTCAAGAACACGAAGACCCGGATTTGGCCGTTCGATGGAACTGCAAAGCCGCACATTGCGGATCATGCAGTGCCGAAATTAATGGACGGCCCCGTCTCTTGTGCAAGACCCGACTGGATGAATTTAACGGGAAAAAAGTGCGAGTGAGTCCCATGAAAGCCTTTCCCTTGGTAAAAGATTTGGTGACCGATGTTTCATGGAATTATGCAGTGGCTAAAACAATCCCACCTTTCAAACCGGCTCACCCAGGGCCTTTCGTCATGTACCAGCACGACATCGAACGTGTTAAAGAATTTCATCGCTGCATCGAATGCTTTTTATGCCAGGACACCTGTCACGTATTGCGCGAGCACCAGGAATTCGGAAAATATTATGGTCCTCGTTTTATGGTACTGCTCGCTTCTCTTGAAATGCATCCTATGGACAACGAGGACCGATTATCACTGATTCATGAGGACGCGGGAATAGGCATGTGTAACGTCACCAAGTGTTGCACCGAAG
>JAKACM010000059.1 GCA_021821465.1 Bacillota bacterium | reverse complement strand
AGCGAAAAGGATGCAACAGTCGATAATGTCTTCATGCCGCCATGATATCCCATCGGGGAGAATTTGTCCACCCCCTATGCAATGCGCTCACCGTGCGGCTTAGCGGAACTATGCCGAAACCCTGGAAGGGACGATGGCCAAAAATTCGGCGCAGTCGTCTCTTAGAATGAATCCGGCAGATTCTCGATAGGCACCGATTCGATGGCCTCCGACAAGGGAAATCTCAGAATACGACTGTAAAAATACCATTCCGCTTGAATCGCTCGTTCGATATTGCGAGCCGCGCGAAAGCCGTGCCCTTCTTCCGGAAAAGCGGTATAAGCAACGGGCAGATGGTTATGGCGCAGTTTGTCGACCATCATTTCTGTCTGTGAGGGCAACACCACCTTATCATCAAGTCCCTGAAAGAAGATCACCGGCACCTGAATTTTGTCGGCATGATTAAGAGGCGAGCGGTCTCGATAAATTTCTTCCGCTTCCGGCCATGGCCCTACTAAGCTGTCCAGGTATCGACTTTCAAATTTATGTGTTTCTTGGGCCATTCGACCCAGATCTCCGAATCCATAATAACTGGCACCGGCTTTGAAGACATTTTGAAAGCACAGACAAGCCAAGGTGGTGAAAGCTCCGGCACTGCCTCCTCGGATCACCATCCGGTCTCGATCGACCAATCCCTGTTTGGCCAAATAGACTGCACCTTGAGTGCAATCTTGGACGTCTACGATGCCCCATTGCCCCCGCAGTCGATTGCGGTAGGCTCTGCCGTGATTAGTGCTGCCGCCATAATCAATACCGGCGACAGCAAATCCTCGGGTTGTCCAGTACTGAATGGCCGAGTGCCGGAAGTGGGGCCACCATGGCTTATCACAATTAATGGAGGCAATTCGTCATCCATTCCCGTGAAAAGATGATTCTTGGGCGCATAAAAGGTCATGAAAGCCTCTTGATCCATCGATGTGGGAAATACTTTGGTTTGGGGAACGCTGACATCTCTGGGATCCATCGTCAGTGCAGAAGAAGTCTTGATGATTTCAGGGTTGCCCGAGGATAAAGACAGGCCGATTACCGCCACCAGATCATGCCAGGATGCGGCGGCGAAGGCGGCATAATCTCTGTCTCGAATGATCAGGGAGTCAAAATAGGTGTAAGGTAAGTCCAATGTTCTGAGAGAATGCCCCTTGATGTCAATGAGAGCTAAGTGCCGGACGGAATCATCCATATAGATTGTCAAAATATATTCTTCGCTAAGGTAACCATATGTTGCCATGCCGAAAACCCAGGCCGGCAAGCCGAATTCCCTACGAGTCGGGTATACCCTTTGTGCTTCCTGGTCAATCCATCGATACAAGTTCCACCAACCGGAACGATCCGAGAGAAAAGTCAGGATGCCCTGAGGAGAAAAAGTGGGCTCTAAAATCGAGTCCGTGGCGGAGTCGGAGAGACATCGGCTGTGGATTATCTTGCCACCGGAACCGATGTCCCCCAGCCACAATTCTGTCCCGTCCCAAGGCATTTGCGGGTGATTCCAGGCGAGATATGCCAGCTGGCTGCCATCTCTATTTTGGCGGGGATGCATGTAGAAATCGTGCCCCGATATTAATACGGTTCCGTATTCGTCTTTTTGAGGATCAATGGCAACGATGGTGCTTTCGGCATGAATATCGGAGCAGCGGTGATCTTCACGAACGGCTATGATGCGGTGATGTGCGGCATCAAAGATCATATCGGCATAGCGAAGGGGTCCCGGAGCCGTAATTGCTCTGGGTTCTTCACCCAAATTTTGCCGATACAAGCGTTGGTCCGCAAAATTGGCGAAATAAATGACATCCTCATGGACAACGTAAGAGCGTCCACCGTATTCATGGGCACGGGTGCGAACATTGTAACCGGAAGGCGTGACGCGTCGGATCTTTCCTTCAGAATCTGCGGTAAGGACACTCTGGCAATCATTTTCATCATCGACCCAGTATAGATTCTTTCCGTCATATTGAAGCTGAGAGAAACGGTAGGGAGATGATCCGCCAGAGATAAGGCCTGTAATAGGGGAAGACCACGATCCAAAAGGTTGTTTTGTTGCCATTGGTTTGGTTTTCCTTTCTTTCATGATTTTTTCGCATACGATACCTTTATCTGGGGTATTCTCAAAAGGCTCTTCTTAGAACCGCAGAAAAAATTATTGTGTAAGCCTTGTCCTAGGACAAATGCAAAATTTCCCGAACATCTTCTTCCGTCAGTAAAGGGATGTCCTCGGTCTCGGAATGAATGACCTGATCGATGAGATCTTGCTTTTTTCTTTGTAAGGCGTAGATTTTATCCTCAATAGTGCCTTGCGTGATAAGGCGCATGACCTGTACCACTTTTTTTTGCCCGATGCGGTGAGCTCGGTCTGCCGCCTGTGACTCGACCGCGGGATTCCACCACAAATCATAGAGAATCACGGTATCGGCACCGGTAAGATTGAGCCCGGTGCCTCCGGCCTTCAATGAAATGAGAAAGGCCGAGCGCTCACCCTGATTGAACCGCGAAACCAAATCGAGTCTTTCCTTCACGGGTGTGTCTCCGTCGAGGTAGAAATAAGTCCAATTTTTGGAATCAAAACTCTTGGCGATGAGTTGCAGCATGGACGTAAACTGAGAAAAAATGAGTAAACGGTGATTCGATTCCAATGATTCTTCGACAAGTTCCAATAGCAGATCCATTTTGGCTGAAGTGCCCTCATAATTTTCCATAAATAGAGCGGGGTGACAACAAATTTGCCGCAAACGCGTCAATGCTGCCAAGATCTTGATGCGACTCTTTTGAAATCCGTCCTCAGCCAAGGCATTTGCGGCATCCGCTTGGACTTTTTCCAAGTAAGCGAGATAGACAGATTTTTGTTCTCGGGTAAGTTCTGTCGTTTCCACTGATTCGATCTTTTCCGGTAAATCTTTTAACACGTCCTGCTTAAGACGGCGCAAAATGAATGGCCGTACGTGTTTGTGTACCTGGTCTATGGTGGCCTCAGTGAATTTTTTGCGGCTTCCTAATAATTGTGCAAAGACGGCGCGAAAAATCGACCAAAGATCCGTAAGCCGGTTTTCCATCGGTGTTCCCGTCAAAGCAAACCGATGGGGACTTTTGATTTGATAGGCAGCTTGTGCGGCCTGAGTCCCGGAATTTTTAATGGTTTGTGCCTCGTCGAATATGGCGGCGTGAAAGGTATGCTTGCGGTAGTGAGCCATATCGCGCCGCAAAAGAGGATAGGATGTAATCAATACGTCGATGCCGTTATCCCGGGCCTTTTCGATAAGGTGCTGCCGCTCTTTGGGTTCCCCCGCTATGACTTGTACCTTTAAGGTGGGAGCAAACATTTCGAATTCATGCCGCCAATTATAGATCAGTGAGGCCGGGGATACGACGAGCGCCGGATTTTTCCAATTTTCGGTTTCCCGCTCGGATAACAGGTAGGTGATACTTTGCAAAGTTTTGCCGAGACCCATGTCATCGGCGAGAATCCCGCCAAAACCATAACGGCTCAACATTTTCATCCACAAAAATCCCATCACTTGGTAATCTCGCAATTTTGCATTGAGACTCGCCGGGGCCTTGATGTCCAGATTATCGGGATGACGCAAGTCGTCCAGCCAATGTCTCAAAGATTTGCCAAGTTCCCAGTTGTGTTCATGAGATTCATTGGAGTCTATCAGAGGAATGGCCCGAAGTGCCGAGATCTTGGTTTGGCCGTCTTTGAGATCACCGGGATCGAGATTCAATTGTTCCATGACCTCTTGTGCAGCACTAAAGCCGGGGTTTTCCAAAGATAAGAACTGACCGTTGGCTAAGCGGTGGTATCGGTGTTTTTCCTTAAGAGCTTGGAGGACGGCTTGAATATCGCCCTCCTCTAGATCATCCCAATCGAAGGAGATTTCCAGCCAGGAATGATCGGAATCCATATCCATCCGGACTTTGGGCGTAGAAGAGATGTGATGGATCGGATCAAATAATTCCGTCACGCGCACATCCATGTCCTGGGTCCATTCTTCCAAGGTCTCCGACAAAAATTGATAGATGGCGTCTTCTTGCGTCAGAAGAAATCGGCTTTCATCCTGGCGGAAACCGGCATCAAGCAGCCGCGAGATGGCTCGAGATTCCTGAACCCGATCTCGGAGGACAATTCGCGAGTCGCTCTGAGCACTTTCAGCGCCGGCGGTGATGAGCTTCGATCCATAAACAAAATAGAGTTGGGCTTCGATCCCTTCGCCGTCCCAATCGAGGTAAAGCCTGAGCTTTAACGGTTCGGATATCACATCCGAAGCAATATCCCGGGACACGCGTAAATGCCCCAATTTTTCCAGTTGAGGCAGAATTTCCGTCATCACATTTTCCATTGTCCCCGCCTGCAAGGGAATTTTAACGGTAGGAGAAGGTGAAGAAATTGTCAACAACTTATATAGCATTTCCGCTTGGGACCGGGACATGACATAAATAGCGGGATCTTTGACTGCGGCTCCATAGAGAGGCAAAATTTTGAGATCTGTTTTCTCATAGCTTAAAACATATGTTTTGCCACCCAGTTCTGGGGATGGGGCATCCTGAGATGTCTTGAGATTAAAGAGTAAAGGAACAGAGTCATGGGACAGGTTTACGGGCACCAAATTGTGAGACCAAATCACTTGAGCCTGGGGCAGCAGAGGTATCAGTTGTTCCCAGATAAATGGGGGCAGGCCTATCTTCCGTTCGCCACGCGTCGTCCACCCGTAATACTGAGAATAGGACGGATAGCGAGTTTGGGAATCAAATACCCTTTGGTCCAGAATTTGAAATAAGACATCCAGGATTTTACGATCCAGAGGCGAGAATGCATGGACTCTGGGGTCATAGGTAAACCGTTTCGAAAAAACGTGCTGACGTTCTTCTTGCACTTCCCGGAAGAAATCATGAAGCTTGGGAATAAAATATAATCGTTTATCGGTGCCGATTTTCATCTCCAAAGTGAAAATGACGGCCGAGCCTGAAGACTGTACGCCCAAAAGATATTGAAGGTGCACCATTTCGGTGGGAGAGGGGGCGGACAAAGCTTCCGGGGATCGGTGAAACACATCCAAAAACCGTTGGGTCATTGGGGGGAGCGATTTTGTTGAGGCGGGTTCATCCTTCGCCATCATTTCAGTGGATCCATCAGGCACGGCGGCTCGTTCGATAAGGACCGCGGCAATATGTTTGCAGACCCCATGGGAGGGAAAGGCCGGGCATTCACAATGACTACTCATGAAACGGCCGTCGTGTCCGAAAAAGAGGCTGACGCGATACGTGTCGGTGCCGCGAACAAGGGCTTCATAGAGAAGTGGGTCCAAGGACTTATCGGAGGGGGGGTTGACGCGTCCCTCCTTGACATATTGATATCCGCGACGGTAAAAGACCGGGCCGCAATACTTAATAATTTCATTGGTTGTCATGATTTCCTGAGTAGGAACTTCTGCCACAATTCGACCTCCCAAACAAGGCAGATTAAGTTTTTGGAACCATAGCCAGCAAATGACTCGGGATAATTGCCAAACGTCGTTGTCTCTTATGCATACAAACCTATTATCGGAGTAAACCTGTATTTTGTCGATGAATTCGAGGACCAACGCACGGGATCTTTGGCTTCGCCTCAAATTTGTTATGTTGCATACGTCGGGGGTAAGTGGGCTATATACTTTACCTTCATGGCGCAAAGATATGAGTTTTACTCTCGTGTATCGGCAGCATGGCTCCCAAAAGACCCAAAGGAATCAGTGGGGACCACAATACATGACCCATGGCTACGCCCACTATCATCACCAGAGCTGAGGCGGCCACGGCGGCAAGGTGGTAGTGGTTCATAATTTGAGGGCCCACAGGGCTGCGAACGATGGCTATGCCTTCACCCAACACCCAAGCCAGTATTAATGAGGTGAAGAAGAGGACGTGGGGGAAAGTAGCTAAGACACCCAAGGGAAAGAACAGCCAAAAAACCAGAGACATGACAAAAACGAATGAAAAGGGCAGCCAAGTGCTTAGAATAAACCGCCTGAAAATATTTCCGGGTCCAAATTGGTTGAGAAAGGGATTGGACACATCTTCGACTATGGTAAAAGCCATATGTCCTCCCCGGAAGCGATAGGCGACAAATAGCCAGAATAGCCAAGCCCAGCGATTCGATCCCTGAGACAATAAAAGCATGGCAAAGCGGAATAGAAATGCCAACTCCACCAGATTCCAAATATAGCGCGGGCTGCGGATGGCTGTTATGATGACTCGGCCGGTGTGAAACCAAAACCCGGGCCATCCGGGAAGATGCCCGTGGACACGTTTTTGTGTGAAGCGCTTTTGCGTACGGAGTTGTTGAACCATTCCGCGATTGGGAAGGTAAAGTGTCCCCAGCTTGTCGATGTCTGCAAAAAGCGTGCTGGCTTCATGGATATTCACAAGATTAATGCGAGCGGAAGTGAAAATGCTCAGCACCCACAATCCCGCCAGAACGGCTGTCCAAGTGCTCGGGAGTAAATGCTTTGGGGTTAGAGCCTGTATCATATCTTCATTGCAATGATGACATAAAGCTGCTAAAAAGATGAGGGCAATCGTCACCCAAACCCAAAAGAAACGCCCGGGTTTGCGGTTGCGTGAGTAATGCACAGCGGAAATATTCCAACCAGCGGCTTGGCACAATGTAATCCAAAGACCGGAGGTCAAGGCAAATTCTGCAATGTTGTGATAATGCACCGCGGCTGCGCCGACAGCGGAGATAAGAGCCGCGAGCAAAAAAATTTTCAACTGCCGGAAGGGGAAGTGAAAAAGGACCAGAATGCGGGGAGACAACGGGGATGAGGCTATCCATTGCATATCATCGTGTGTCAGAAAGAAAGGGGAAGCAGACGATGATACGATGACAAGAACGATCCCCAAAATCCATGATATCATTCCCAGTTCCGGATAGACTTGAGGGGAAATACGGTGTCCCAGATGTTCAGCAAGATTCAGCACCAGCGAGAAGCTGACTGCGACCCAAATGACCACAATGGCGAGAATGTAAAAAATGTACAGCCTGGAGAAGATATCGCGGTCGTTGAGATCGACACCCAGGCTTCTGAGCCAGTACAGACTTTGAGATTTCCAACGTTTCCATTGCAAAGAGAGAACGCTTTGCCATGGCTTTTTGACAGAAAGTGAGTGAAGATTAGGTGTCATTGTCTATCATCTTTCTGGGGATCCGTGGATTTTGCCATCTCCATGCGGTATGGCAAGGTGGCAATATTCCCCGGGAATTGTGTGACGACTTGTTCCCAACTCCAGTCCACACTAATCCGACCCCGGTGGAGAAACACCAGGTGGTCGGGGTCGGCCACCTCCGGTAGCACGTGCGTTGTCACCAGCACTGTGGTCCCTTGTTCACGGGCCATTTTGCCCAAGAGCTCAGTTAAATGACTTTGCGATGCCGGGTCAAGGGGGCCAAAAGGTTCGTCCAGCAACAACAGCGAGGGTTTCGTCAGCATGCACAAGAGTAAAGCCAATTTGTATTGCATTCCCCGGGAAAAAGCAAGGGGATAAGCGTTGAGGTGCTGATCCAGTGAAAAAGCGCGAAATAGTTCCCGAGCTTGGGTTTTCCATTCGGGCAGTCGGTTAAGGCTCCCGACCAACTGGGCATGTTCCAATGCAGTCAATTCGGCGTAAAAACTCGGTGTATCCGGCACAAATTTGATGCGGGAACGCAAGTGCCGCTCCTGATCAAAGGCCTCATAGCCGTCTATGCGAATAATGCCGCCGGTAGGCCTGGCCCAAAGGGCCAAGCACCGGAGCAAAGAAGACTTACCCGCTCCATTTTCTCCGATCACAACCCAGTATTCTCCGGGCGGTATCTTAAGAGAAATATGCTGCAATGCGTGATAACTACCGAATGTGACGGACAAATCCTCGACTTCGACCAGGTAAGACGACATGGTGAAATTCCCCCTGATTTGCTTGTTGTGCTCCGACTTGTTTATCATATCAGCATTTATAGCGTTATCCGCAATGTTGCGAACGGCGATGTCGTTTCGAACTGAACGGTTCTCTCGTGCGCTGAGGGACCTGGGTTAGCCGGAATTGAAAACCGGAGCGATTGGTTTAATGTGTGGTGTGAAAATAAAGCCGACAATCCATTATGCCTCTATGGAAAAGGAATCGCCTAATCGGGAACACCCTCTTCGAGTGAGAAAGTCTTTTGCTGCGCCGACATCTCGCATGAGAGTTCACAAGGATTAGAGTGTCTTGCCGGCGTTTTTACGCGACTTGCGTCTTTTATCAATGACGCTTTTCCTGTACTGAAAAGATAAAACAATTAGAAATTGGGGACCACCTGACCTTTTGTGCTTGGGTCAAAAGTTCCTAGCCTGGGATCATATCTCGTCTCAGACTAAAAAGTAATAGCACGCATTGCATTCTGCAACCGGCAACCGTGGTGCGGGATCCGATAACAGTGCGGATGGGAGAGGATGTTTATGAAGTCACTGGAAATCATAGAGCAGGAAGAAGATAAATTAATGGACGCTGTTATGGAGGAAGCACAAAATCCGGAAGTGCTGGATGCACTCTTGAAATTGCTCAAATCCGTAGAAACACTTAATGACAGTGGAATCATCGATATGTTGACGACGGCTGTCGATTTTATGGCCATGTATCCGGATGCCATTGACACGGACGATCTTGCCGACAAAATGGGGCAATATTATAAAACACACGAAGGGTTGCTTGAAGACGCGAAAACCATTCATCCCGAGAATTTGGTGAAGCTGACCGGGATTATGAGCCGAGATGACGTGGCCGAGCCGTTAATGGCCATGATTGAAGCCGTTCGGTCTATCGATGATGTCAAAGGTGTCCAAGAATTGTTGCAAGGTTTAGCCAAAGCTTCCGGCCGACTGCCCGCCGACTCTATTGTTCGGATCGTGCAGGCCATGACCCGTCCTCAGGTTTTGGAAGCCTTGCCAAAACTCATCTCGTTGCTGGAGGCGGCCGATGACCACGCGGTTTTTGACAATCTCTTGCTGGGCGTGGATTATTTGGAGGAAGTGTCGACACTTTTGCCATCGGGAGAGGTCATCGACCAGTTTTTCCGTTGGGTTCAAGACAACCGTTTATTCGAGTCCATTGGGTCAACACAGTGGCAGAATTTGATTCAAATTACACAGATGGCATCCCAAAAAGATATGATATCCCTTCTGGCTCTTACGCTGAATACCCTTAAAGAAATTCCCCCGGCCACAGTCCAGCAATTATTGAATGTCAGCATGGATATTCTTGGATTTATCGACAAGAATCAAGGCTGGAATATGGTTAGGCAAGCCCTCCACGTTGTGGATACCTTAAAGAGTGAGGTGAGTTGGGGGGAATTGTTTCCCGGCTTAATGACCAAAGATGGTCAATTCAATGTGGACGGCATTGTGTCCACCATAAAAGGGGTAGCGGAAGACACGCAGAAAAAAACCTCGACATTTGGGGGCATGCGGGGCATGATGGCAATGATGAAAGACCCCAACGTGCAAAAAGGTCTCCAGTTCATGACGGCGGTGGCGGGACGGCTGGTAAATATGGCAATGACCCCGGCGCCGTGAATCCGGTTTCGAGTCAGCCAATGTTCCGGAAAATGCCTGCCTTGAAATGTAGTATGCGTCTGTCAATCACCCGCCCTAAAACTTGGCACTTAGAGCAAAGGACATCTCTCATGGTCTGACGAATGCCGGGATCGTTGTTTGGGGAGACTCCATGATGCCAAGATGCACAAGATAATTTCTTGGCTCGTGGGTGTTGTCATAAAGATCAATTGTGCTGAGACACCTGTGCCTGGTTAACGTGATCCATATCGAAAGCCGCTTTCCCTTGGGAAGGCGGCTTTCTCGTCGTGCACGTTAGGATCACAGTGTCCTTATGGAATTCTCGTGCGCAATTCGGGCTCAAAGGACAGTGAAACCCATAGATTTTCCACCGGATTGTTCTCTGTGATTGTCCCCGGCTTGTCTATAACGGCGGAGTGGCGTTCCGAGCACCACTTTACCGGACCAAAAAATCTAGCAAAAATTCGTTATAAATTGGCCCAAAGATGTATGGGATGGGACTTTGAATCCGTCAGGAGAAATTGTGCGGGAAAACAAACTTAAATTTCCCTGAAAGTGTTACCTCTAACCCTTTTGTGGCGTTATGGTTAGTATAAAGCGAGTAAAGGAGAATGGTTATGCGAGTGAAGTATCCCGTTTGTCCTGAGTGTGGCAACCGGTGGGTTGGAAGGCTAACCGCTCCCGGCTGGTTCTTTTGTTCAACATGCACAATTGAATTTAAATACGATGTAGACGGCTTGATTGTTTATAACATTACGCCCGATGGAATGAGAAAACGGGCGCATCGAAGACGCCGCCGTTCTCAACACCAAGAAGCGTTTCAAACCTCCTGACTGAGCTTGCGAAAAAGAATCCTGCCTTCATATCCTGAGGCGGGAATTTTTCGCAATATACTGACCCATGGGTGGAGAGACTTTTGGGGCACATATTCGCCAGTGCGGGTGAGCTGGCGAGGTCTCTTGGCTGCAAGGGCATATAAGATGTTCCGAAATGGCTCGGGTGTCGAGAAAAGACAGAGCGTCTTCACAGTAGCGAGGTAGCACCGAGACCATAACTCAGTGTGAAATGAATGAAGGAAGACGTCGTTACGGAAAAGTTGATTCCGAAGCGAGACATGTCAAAATGGCATACGCGGAGGGCATCGAACCCCCCTTGGCGGTTTTGGAGGCCTTTGTCCTGCCGTTGAACGATGCGTATGTGAAGACACATCTCCTGACGGTCGGTTCCACCCGGGCTTAGCCTCCCTAGTGACGTCCGCGCAATTCCGAACGTAAAATTGCGTTGCGCCCCCGTGTTATCTTGCCATCTGCGCCATGAAGACAATCTCAATCAGACACGATCAGATGTCCTCAGCAGGGACGCCCGCAGAACTTTGGCTTTGATCTCAAATATGACGGTGCGAGCGTGATGATTATCATCATCACGAACAAAATTCGGGAGACAACTAAGAATGGACAAAAAGCAGGATAGCTCAGCAGCGTCTTTACCGTACCAATTCTTGACACGCAATCAAAATATCTTGGGCAAACCTAATGGCTTGTTGCGCTTTTGCCGCATCGACTTCATCCCGAAAAGTGCGTCGGTATCGAGCTTCTACGCTATATTGACTCAGTACGACGGCATCTTCCGCGAAAGCGGGAAAGTCCGGTCGACTCTGCCGAATAAGATCGACCAACAGTTCAACATCAGGATTCTTGAGCGTGAAAGCAGACGTTAATGGTATTAATGCGGTTCTTTCATCAGGGCGATCGCGGCTCGAAGATCATCATTGGCCAAGACGAGATAATCCCGCCCGTCCTGGATTTCCATAAACCCACCGCCCTTCTTCGATGACGTTGACCATAAATGCGCGTTTTTGCGTAGATTCCTCTTCAACTTCCTGGGGAGTTAACACCAGCAAATCTACCGGTGTAAACCGTGGACGTAAAGCCTTGCGGTACGGGATAGCCCTTCGGTGCTCCGGAATAAGGGACTCCTCGATCACTAATAAGTCCACATCGCTCTCATCGTTTGCCGTGCCACGAGCTTGAGAACCAAACAAAATAGTTCCCAGAGGATGACCACAATCAACCAGTTTATTGACATAATTCGGGATAAGCTGTTCTTGACTCACGGCACCCATTTAGAAATCCCATCTTTCCAACGAGACATAAATTAAGTATAGCGCGACCCAAACAATACGCAATCGTGAAACTCTCATCCGTCAGGTCCTTGGCAAAGTTAGATTGCGACAATTATGACAATATCATGATGAGAACCAGTGCGAGGCCAACCAGGAATGGTTGGTACTTTAGGCGATGACGTCTCCGGCATGTGGGCATGCCGCACTCCCCGGGAGCTTGCGACCGAGTATACGTCGAGGCAATCGATTCCGGCAAGCAGATTAGACGGCTTTTGTTACGACGGGAATGGCCGCATCCCGATGCCGCCCCAGAGTCCGGAGTTGGGAGGCGATGCTAGTCAGGGATTCAGGTAAAAGATACCCGGAACCCACTTACATCTTAAGCATTCGGTGCAATTCGAATTCCTAGGCCTCCTTGGCAGTTGGCAAGGGTCGAACCGGATCCGTCGAACCCGATGGAGTATGCGGAAAACCGATTGACCTCGTCCCTTTCTTCACCCAGAGTTTTTAGGAAGGTTGCCGAATTTGGCGGCGACAGTCTCTTAAGAAATTGTCGTGCCCAGGAAAACGTGGCAAAATAGGCCCAGGCACAGAACAGTACTTTTTATGAAAATATGTTAACGGAAAATTCAGTTGTTTTATAATAGATTACAGGAGCTTTGGCAAGACACGGATTGGTGCAGGTGCAATGCCCACAGAAAGGGAGGGGCAGATATGGAGATTGTCCTTGCGGGAGCGCTAATATTAATGGCTGTCACCATCATGTTTCTCTCCCTTCGCCCGCCTAGTGCCTATGTTCGAGGCAAGCAAGGGCAGTTTATTGTGCGGGGTCTATTGCGCCAGTTAGATCCCATGCAATATGATATCTTCCACGATATCATGGTTCCGTGCACGTCCACGACTTCAGGCGGATGCCAGGTTGACCATGTGGTTGTGGGACCCTCAGCAATTTTTGTAATCGAAACCACGAATATTCAAGGGGCTTTGCACGGAAAACGCAAGGATATGTACTGGACCCAAGTTATCGGAATGCAAAGACGCCGGATTTATTCGCTTCATCGGCAAAGCGCCGCTCACGTCAACGCCTTGCAGCGAAATTTTCCGGATCTTCCTAAGAACGTCTGGTGCTCTGTTATTGCGGTTCCCAATTCCCTGCGCCTATATGTCGAAGAAATATCGGGATCCCACATCGTGCAATTCTCCCATCTTTCCGACTTTATTATCCGAATCAACGGCCGCATGGCTCAACCGTTGCCCGCTGAGGAGAGAGAGTCCCTGATCCGGGCTCTAATACGGTGGAAACGGCACCGATCCTTGGCGCGTTGGTTGATATGGAAAAGACTGGGCCACAATAAACGAGAATTGGGACACAGCCTGGAAGTGGCCAACGGGCGATGCCCGGTATGCGGGAGCGGGCTGGAAGTGGTGAGGGACGATCATGGTTCGAAAATGATTTGCACGGGAGCTTCGTGTACTTTTGAAACAAACGTGCTCGCAATAACAGCCCTGCGACAGCCCAGGGATCGATCTAAGACCTAAAGTTTCTGACGCGAATTTGAGATGGCTCGTTCTTTTAGGGGCTGACATTTCCATCCTGTTCTCACTCTTTCCCTTCATGGACATTTATTCGCTATTTGGAACCACTTTGATGGTTGCGAAAAATAGACGTGAAAAAATGGCTGAGAAAAGGTCAAAAGGTCTTTTACCAGGCTACACGGGCCATCGGTCGATTTCTTTGCTGTGATAGGATCTCCTGATGTGTTCAGTTGCTCAAGCTCGTAAGGTTGCAATAATCTTTTTCGGGTTGACTAACAGTTTTTCATGCCGCTTTTCGGCACTTCGCAGCATGAAAATTGGGGGGATGTCGAAGTACTTCTGTGCGTTTTCTTGTGATGGTCGACTCTTCTGTGGGATCATGCATCCGTGTAACAGTTTGACCGGGAACGCCCCGGGCACCTCACATTGTTGCTGGCTGGCCACGCACGCGGAACAGAATCCTTGAGTTCCCTGGCCCGAGAGGACAAGAAACGCCCAGAAAGGGGAGCACTATGCCAGTTGAAGTCTTTCACGGTGCCGGAATTGATGTGCATAAAGAGACGGCGGTGGTCACGATCCGGCATCAGGGTCCCGATCAATTGACCCCCAGTCGGCAAGAAACCCGGACCTTTGGGACCCTCACGGACAATCTCCACGCCTTACAGGCGTGGTTGCTGGCTGAGGGCATTACCCCTGTCCTCATGGAGTCCACTGGTTCGTATTGGAAACCGCTCGATAATTTGTTAGAGACCACCTGCGTCGTCTGGTTAGTGAATCCGGCTCATGTCAAGGCCTTGCGTGGACGCAAGACCGACGTTAAAGATTCGCAATGGCTGGCGGAGCTCTTAACCTTTGGGTTAGTGGTCCCCCGTTGTATTCCCGATCGCCCGCAACGGGAGTTGCGGGAAGCGGTGCGGTATCGCCGGAGTTTGATTGAAGAACGGGCGCGCGAGGTGAATCGGATTCAAAAAGTGCTCGAAGGAGGCCATATCAAACTCGGCAGTGTCATTTCCGATGTATTAGGCACCTCCGGCCGATCTATGCTCCAAGCCTTGGCACAAGGCGAGGAGGATGTGGAGCGTCTCGCTGCCTTGGCCGATCCCCGTATTCGGGCTTCCGCCGATCTGTTAGCCCGAGCCCTCACGGGGCTCATGGGCGGCCATCAACGATGGATGTTGCGGATGCCGCGGCAGCATTTGGTCGAGTTGGAAGCCCACATTGCCGAGGCCGACCGAGAAATTGCCGAGCGTACCCGCCCTTTTGAGGAGGCCCGACAACGGGTGGAAGGCATTACCGGAGTCAAAGATCGCATGGCCGATGTCGTGTTAGCCGAAGTCGGGCCCACCATCACCCCGTTTCCCAGTCCGGAAGCTCTGGCCCAGTGGACCGGTGTGGCACCGGGCAATAAAGCCCGTGGCGGCAAACGTCTCTCCGGGAAGACCACTCCCGGCAATAAGGCTTTGCGCACGGCCTTGATTGAAGCGGCCCGGGCCGCCAGTCATAGCCAAAACACCTATTGGGGAGCCCAATATCGACGCCTGGTGCCGCGGCTCGGCCCGAAACGGGCCGCCCTGGCCGTGGCCCATTCGATTTGTCAACGCATCGGGATTGTTTTGGATCGCGGAGAGCCCTATGCGGATTTAGGCGGAGAGTATTTTATCCAACGGGATCAGGAAGCGGTCAAGCGGAAGGCCCTGCGGAGTTTGGAAGGGCTCGGGTACCACGTGACGCTGGTCTCGCGCGTCAGCTAAGGCCTGTTCTCGTGTCTCGGCTCCCGCAGGGATCTTCAGGGCCCCGGATCCCTCTACGGCTTTGGAATACGCCGAAATAAGTGAGAGTATTTGGATCTCCACGAGGCCTGGGGTTGGTGTTGTCTCGACTCGATCTCTCCCGGTTAATAATTTTCGGAACAGATCCAAAGCCGTGTAGATATCGGGTACAAGAATGTTTGCTACTTGCAGCACTCTAGCGGCTGTTCCTTCGGGTCCCACCATGGCAATAGACAAGTCTGCATGGATAAACATATCACAATCATTCCAACCATTGCCGATAGCCACCATGCCGCCACGCAATTGTTCAACAAAGCGCGCTTTATCTTTGCCGGAATCCACCACTTCAACCTATACCGGCAAAGATTTCACGGCGGTATGCACTGTTCCGAAAGAATCCGCCGTCAAGATGATACAAGACAGCAAATTGGACACCGAAACAAAGAATGATTCAAGTCGGGTAATAAATCACCGGTATTGGCCAAGGTTCCATTGAAATCGAAGACCGCATGCGCCAGTTGTAGCTCACCTCGGCCGGGAATATCAATCGTATACATCAAAATATCGTCTCCTAGTTTTCCGTGATCCGGCAATCCGCCGATTTGCACCGCCTTCGCAATCTTCGGGATCTTTCACGCATTATGATTTCATTCTCTGTCACGATATCTCTGCTATTTCACCCTCAACAGAATTTCCAGTCTGGATCAGATCGCATAAGACGGCACATCGCGATTTATACATTATAGCCACAATTCGCTACGATCTCGCCCCTTTATCAGGAAACTATTCAGATGCGCCCGTCAGGCGAACCTCTTCCGTGGCAGACGTGTATAACCGTGGGTTGTATCGCACGAAAGATGCTCTTATAGTGAACACCGACGTGAATGGTGCGGCGAATATCCTGCGCAAAAGTACCACAGAATTGATGTCGAGCGAGTGGCTAGAGGGCTTTTGGCCAACCCTTTGCGAGTAAAGCTGGGGGTAAGTCGGTACCTCGCAAGAATTCGGCCGCAAGGGACGGACCCACAAATCCTTGGATGCCCCTGATAGACAGAACGAGCAAAACCTTGGGCGTGACCCAAACGGATCCACCCGGCGCGATAAGCCGTTTCCGCAAAGTGAGCCGGATCGGCTAATGTCTCGGCAAGCTGCGCACAAGAGCAAGTGCTGTTGCTCGCATTGACCTCCTCGTTCGCGGACACTGGGGAATGGAAATTTTTCCATTCCCCAGTGAAACGTGGCACCTGCAATCTCCCCTGATAGGGTAAAAGAGTCAGCAGGCTTGGGGCGGGAGGTTTCCCATTTTTTGGCCCCATCCTGTCTTACCGATCTCGGAACCCTGCCTTAACGCGTGGTGACTCTCTTCTATGCCATTTGGGACAGGCCTATATATCAAGCTAAGGCAATGTGGTAGTCCTGCAACCAACGGTTGACTTGGATCAAGAAAGCCAAGCGGTGTGTCTTGTCTTGGGACGGGGTTAGTGCCGAGCTTGAGGCGTGAGGTTTCAGGAGTTCCCTCACCTTTTCCCGATCGATCAATCCCCCGATGGGTGCATTCGTATCGGCCAAAATGTTCTGAACCTCTGTCTGTATCGCATTGACATAAGCTGGGCTCTGGGTGCCGGGATAGGCACTCTTTTTACGATATAAGACCTCGTCAGGGAGCAAGTCCTTGACCGCTTCCCGAAGAATTCCTTTTTCTCGGTGACCCACCGTCTTCATAGCCCATGGGATGTTCCACACATATTGCACCAGTCGGTGGTCACAAAAGGGTACGCGCACTTCAAGTCCCACCGCCATACTCATGCGGTCTTTGCGCTCTAATAACATCGGCAATGATCCCCACACCAGATGCAGATAGAATATTTCGCGCATGCGTTGATCGAGTCTATTTTCCCCTTCAAGGCGAGGAACTTCCGCCATGGCCTGCCAATAACGGTCTTGCCGGTATTCAGCGGGTTTCATGGTGTTCACAACTTCCGCTGATAAGATATCGGAAGGGGCCATCAGCATCGGAAAGCTCTCTTGGTTGATGCTCTCCTCGGAATGGAACCAAGGATAGCCCCCAAACACTTCATCGGCAGACTCTCCGGATAGCGCCACGGTGGCTTCCTGTCTTAACGCCTTGAACATCAAATACAATGAGGTGTCCATTTCGCCTACGCTGGGCAGGTCTCTGGCCCGTAATGGATCGAAAAAGTGTTCAACCAAATCCGGGGTATCGAGCACAATGTCCCGATGAACGGATTGAATAAAATTCGACACTTGATGCGCATAGGGCGTGTCGCGTTCGGGACGAATGATGCTGGGGGTGAAATCCTTAGCACTGTCTTTGAAATCGACGGCGAAGGTTCGTAACGTGTCCTGATCTTTACGTTTGAGAACATTCATGGCAAGGGCACTGAGTGCGCTGGAGTCCAAACCTCCTGACAACAGGGTGCAATAAGGAACGTCGGAAACAAGTTGCCGCTCTACAATATCGTCCAGAAGCTCGCGAATATTCTGTGCCGTTGTGCTGACGTCGTCGGGATGGGGGTGGCTTTCCAGTTTCCAATATTGCTTGGTATGGCTTCCGGACCGATTAAAACGCAAACAATAGCCGGGCCTGACTTCATAGACATTCTTGTAGATGCTTTGGCCGGGTGTTCGCAAAGGGAACATCGCAAAGAGCTCGGATAATCCCTCCAGGTCCACCGTGGGTGACACCAGAGGGTTGGCCAGTAACGCCTTGGGTTCCGATCCAAAAAGAATGCCCCCTTCACGCTGTGCATAGAAGAGAGGCTTGACCCCGAATCGGTCTCGTGCCAAAAACAGTTCCTGCTGAGTTTCGTCCCAGATGCCGAAGGCAAAAATGCCGTTCAAGTGTTCGACACAGGCTTCTCCCCACTCCA
This sequence comes from Bacillota bacterium, assembly GCA_021821465.1. Taxonomy (GTDB): domain Bacteria; phylum Bacillota; class Sulfobacillia; order Sulfobacillales; family Sulfobacillaceae; genus Sulfobacillus. Next base: position 11,316 of record JAKACM010000059.1, on the reverse strand, counting down.
TATAGGACGTCAGGAGCACTTCCGTGTCAGAGCGGGTGATAAAGGTGTGACCACATGCTTGCAGTTCTAGGCGCAATTCGCCAAAATTATAAATTTCCCCACCATAGGTAACGACATAGGTCCTTGAATGCATGCCATGTTTGACCATGGGTTGATGGCCGCCTTCGATATCGATGACTGCTAGACGTCGGTGTCCGAAAGCGGCATGGGAAGATACCCACGTCCCCTCGGCATCGGGCCCGCGGCAAGCCATGGTGTCTGTCATGGCTTGCAAAATCTCTCGCGCATGTTGCTGTGTTAAGTCTTTGTGCCAGTCCACCCATCCTGCAATCCCACACATAGAAAACTATCCCATCCTTTCCTCTGTCACCATGTTACAACTCCGGCAACGTGTTTTCTTATATGATTGCAGTCTTGGTGAAAACGTCAACCCATTGTCTAAATTCAAGAAAGAGGCATCAGTGGCAATCCAAACTAAAAGATGAGCATGATCCGCTCAATGGCTTGTGTATTCGGTTGCTCTTAATGCCTAATCCGAAAAGCGGCAAGAACTGCCTTCAACTCGGCGGTTCATGGGGTATCTAGGAATAGCCGTGTGGTTGTCATCACGTTCGGTCCCTAACGATCCTTGGGCAATCGGACAGATGCCAATACAAAAATCCCAAACCCGTGATTTTCTTTCATGTCAGACCGGTTTCAAACAGACTTTGACAGCACCGCTGTTCTTGTCCCAAAGGGCATGAAATGCCTGGACATAATCCTTTAACGCATATGTATGAGTAATTACTTCTTCCAAAGCAATGGGTGATTCGGTCAACATCTTCAGAGCTTGCGGAAAAGTCTCATGGGCATCGCCGTAACCATAGGTTCCATAGAGGGCAATATCCCGAGACCAGAGTGGGGTAAAATCCCACCCCATCTCACTGGCAGCACCCAACAAAAGTACCTGTCCGCCAGGATGAACGCATTCGAGAGCCCCCTTAAGCGATGAAGAAGAACCTGCCGCATCAATTACCAAATCAAACCCTTTGGGGCGCCATGGCAGCGCCTTAAGAATACGGGGATAGGGTGCACCCGTGGTTTCTGTAACTGCACCATCCCCAAGATCGGTCACGACATCGGCTCCCAGTCGCTTGGCCCATTGCTGTTGCTTGGGATAGCGGGCTACGGCTAGGAGAAGATCGGGTCTTAGGGGTCTGGATTGAATGGCCAGAAGAGTCAACAGACCTATGGGCCCTGAGCCGATAACGAGAACCTTTTGCACAAGGTCCCAATTAACGTGAGAAAGTCCGTGCAGCACAATACTTAAGGGTTCCGTGAGAACCGCCCTTTGAATGGGCAGACCAGGGGGCACGGCATAAAGTTGATGGGAGGGAACCCACATCTTTTCCCCAAATCCTCCCGGAAAGTCGGAATGAAATCCCATCAAAAGACCTAACTCATGTCGGCCGCGGTTATAGCACATCTCAGGATGTCCCGATGTGCACGCCGTACAAGCGTCTTTAAGGGGTAAAGAGGCACAGGATAAAGACGGATTAACGACGACTTGCGTGCCTTTGGACCATTCTGCGGTGTCCTTGGCCACACGGGCCACGACCTCGTGTCCCGGTACTGCCGGAAATCGGGTCAAGGAAGCGAGATAGGGAGAACTATGTCCCAATACTAAAGCCAAATCGGAACCGCATATGCCCGACAATAAGGGTTCGATTTCCACTGGGTTGGGATTCGACCGGACCCATTGAGGTTCTTGGATTTGTTCGTAATGCAGCGATAAAAGAGCTCGCCACCGGCTTGTGGCCGGGGCGATTTTTTGACGTACGGTACGGATTAAAGACAGATGATATCTAAGAGCAGCATAGCTCATTGCATAGGAACCTGACGCAGAACATGGTCATGAATTCGAGCAAGAATTTCTTCCGGACTGTCTCCTGTAATCGTGAGTCCGTGATTTTTGAGACCGACTACAGCGTGTTTGGGATCTTCGGTCTGGGCCAACTGTTTGGAGACTTCGGCAGCCAATTCCCTGCTGCCGCAAGGGTAGTTGAATTCGGTGGCAGGGACTCCTGTCATCCAAGCGTGAATATGAATAATGGCCCCGATATCCGGATACTGATGATAAATATTCCAATGTTCGATGGCGTCTACGGAAACCCGCCGCGGAGCAATGTCTTTGGGAACGCTCAATTCAATACTTTCTCCTTCGGCGTCAAAATCTTTAACTAACAGAATATCCCGCCCTACTTCGTTAAGACGGCTTTTGTCCACGCCGCTGGCACTCATCCAAAAACTATCCTCGTCATGCCGGACGCTGAGATTGCCATAGCTGAGTCCCCCAATTCCAAAGAGGCGTTTGACATGGGCCATTTCATCAACCGATAGGTAATCCTGCATGGGAAAGGGGGTGGGCAACAGATCCCAACTTTCGAGAATTTGACCGGCCCTCGACAGACTCGCTGTTTCACGAGTTCCGTTCCACAAAGAAGGACTTAAATCCGACTCAAAACGGTTACGTATGATTAGGTGACTACGCATCAAAGGGGCTATCCGTTCGACTAATTTGTGATAACGGATGTCGAGGACGTCCTCAAAAGAGGATACCAAAAAGGCGCCTCGTTCGAGCGTGGTAATGACGAAAGTCGGATCGGCTGGGTTACCTGCCACGACGATGAGGATGTTGGACAAAGATCGGATATGAGTGGAATAAAATTGTTTCAATAAATCCTGGGTCGTATCCAAAGACGGCTGGAACAAGACACCAATCACATACACAGCATAGTTGCGGCGTCGAAACGGACGGCTTGTATCGCTCACAACTTGGAATACGGTGTTGGCCTCGTTTACTTCTTGAGTCTCGACAAAACCGGCTTCGTTAACAGCTTTAACCAGCCGGTTTTGAAATGCCTTGGTCAGTGCCGACTCCTGGAAGTCTTGAGTGAACCAAAATTTATCCAAGTGCATCACTCTCCCCATCAAAATTTGTGGTCACGTTTATTTAGATTGTAAAATTTTGGTCTCATTAGTCAGGGCCAAATGTACCCTTTTTTCGATCCTAACGGATCAATTTTTACGGATTTTTGGTTACCCAGGCAATTTCATTCATATTCGGTTCAAAGCAATATTTGCCCCTTTTCATCCCGAGTGAACTTGAAATCCCTACAGGGCCGGAGAAAATTGACAAAGTCCTGCATTCACAATTTTATTTCGCTATGATGGATAAGGCACTGCGACAACGGATTAGACCCAGGAGACAAGCGGCCAACAGAGGTGGCTTTTTCTCTAGTTCCCTCCTTCAATTTTTTATAAGATCGATGCGTTATGCGTTGAAAAGCCATGGACGTTGGAGGGCTGAAGGAGATGTTCGGCGCCGAAAGTGGGAAGCGAGGGACATGAGATTAACATTTATTCGCTTACAGGCGGGGAAGGTGACCCGGTTATTTACCTTCCGGGGATGGGATGGACGGCAGAGTCGGCGGGGTTATTGACCGGTATTCTCGAAGAACGGTACTGCCTGCACCGGCTGGATTTGCCCGGCATGGGCCGTAGTGATCCGCTTGGGCATATACCGACATGGAAAGATCTCGCCTTGTGGGTACAGGGATATTGTCTTCGGCACCATTGGGAGCGGGTGCGGGTCATCGGCCATTCCCTGGGAGGATTGATTGCCTTAGCCTTTGCGGATCAGTTTCCGGAACAGGTCTATCAACTGGTGCTTTTGGACGCCGGTTATCAACCCATTCCACGCTTTCCCCAAGACGTCGCTAAACCTTTACGCTATTTTGTTCCGTTAGCCAATATGTTCGCTTCTTTGGGCCGGATTGAGTGGGTGACACGCTGGTTATTGCGAAGCGAGGAATCCGGCAATACGATCTCCGGTTCTTTGGACAGTGCACAAGTTGAAGTGGAATTTCAAGAATTTGTCGAAAACCAGCACCTCCTCATCACCAACGAGCTGCGAGAAGCATTCTATAGAGCGCGTGAGGTTATTCAGCTGAATGCCGAGTCGGTGAAATTATTGCTGGGTATTTACCGCACGAAACCGGTCAATGCATTTAACCGTCTCAAGCCGCCAACCTTGTTGGTCGTCCCCGAACATATGACTCATCACCCTCCTTTAACGCAAATTGATGAACGGGACTTGCCTATTTTGTTATACGAAGTGCAGGGCGGACATTATGTGCACTATTCTCATCCCGAAATCGGGTATGTCATCCGGGATTTCTTTGATCATTGGAATAGCTAATCAAGGTTTAGGGGAAAAGGCATTAAGTTGACCGAAAATTGAAAGTGATGAAGAGTGGATCCCACTCTCTCATTGTCCCTGAGAACCTGGTGAGGCTTCTTCCGTCCGGTAAAACCGGAGATGGAGCCATCGAAGCCTTTTGGGCACGAACCAATCCGGTGATTGTTATAGCGGTAGACAGGATGTGATGCGGAGGGTGTCAGACATGTATGTTAGGGGAGATAGGGGGAAGAGATCGCGTGGGGTCAAGGGGGGGCCGGCAACAGACGATATCCCTTATTTTTCTTGGAATCGGCGCCAATTTTTAAAGCGTGCCGGGGCTTTAGGTGTATTGTTGACGGCGGGTGGAGTGGTGTTGGACCGGGCAAGGCAAAAGCCCGGACACCTGATTACCCCCTTTCACTTTAGGGGCACGACCGCTGATCAAAATATTAGGCCTTTGGAACTTGTCAGTATTGCCCCCAAGCAGAGTGTATCTTCGGCAAGGACTTATGCTTCTTATGCCCAAAGCATGGAGCACTGGATTGCCGCAGTGAGACGTGAGAACCCGGGGATCCCACGTTTGGTGGTCTATCCCGAAGATGTGGGACTTATTACGGCCCTTACAGGAATAAGAGGGGAGATAGCTCGCCATGTGGAATCGTTGAACTGGGCGATGGGATCTTTAATCCTCGCCTATTTCCCTCAAATTCTTTATTACAAGCGAAAATTTCCTCATGTGCCCATGCCTCCCAATGACTTGCGCCTCTTATGGATGGCGTTGACGGATACAATGGCAAGGTCTTTTCTGGGCGCGTTTAAACCGATTGCCCGGCAGTATCAGGCATATGTGGTGGCCTGCTTGCCGATTGCTCCTTATGCGAGTGTCAAGGACATCTCCCGGCGTCTTTTGTTGGGGGATTGGCAACGTGCACCAAATTCTGTTGTTTTTGAGGCGCAAACACCCGAGATCTATAATACGGCCTTTATTTTTGACCCCGAAGGCCAAATTGTCGACCGGGTGCATAAAGTGCATCTGGTTGAGGCGGAGAGGTCTTTGTTGAATTTGGCCGCAGGCAATATCAAGGATGTCCACGCTATTTCCCTGAATGGAATAGGGCGCGTGGGGATTGCGATCAGTAAAGATGCCTGGATGCCGGATGTTTTAGATCGCTTGGCTCAAGACAATACGGAGATTCTGATTCAACCCGATGCCAATGACGGGTTTTGGGCCACGAGCCCGGTGTTGACCAACTGGCAACCGGACGGTTGGAAGCAAGGAAATTGGGTAGATGTGCAAAAATATGCTTCGTTTCAATATAATATCAATCCGATGATGACCGGCAACTTGTTCAACGTTCCGTTTGACGGTCAGTCTTCCATTGTCGCCAAAGTCAGATCTGAAGAATCCTTAAAGGGCTACATCGGTCAGGAACCGGACGGCGGCTTTCAAGCCATGGCACCTTGGGTTATGACTGAGCCATCTTCTATGCCGCTATGCCGGAGGCGAAAGGCCTTTGTGAAACGCTCTCAGCTCTTGGCACCGGGCAGCGGAAGCCCAATCGAAAATCATTATCAAGCCACCGTTTTGAGCCTTAAAACTTCGTTACAACCTAACCCTTCCGGATCTGTTTTTGTGCCTTCTTTATCCCTAAAATCCGTGACAATAGCTCAAGCAGAACAGCAAAGCCAATGGCTGCCTGCTTTGGCTTCAGATAAGGGGGGATCGGTCTATATCGCGTTTGTGGCGAGTTCTCATGGCACCGGCACGGTCTTTGTTGCCCGCAGTTCGGACAATGGACAATCGTATGCACCCCCCAGAGCCGTTGATCGGGTGAATGCTGCCCAATGGGGGCCGGCTATAGATGTGGACGACCATGGTAATGTATATGTAGCATGGAGTGATTATCGCAGCCAGAACTGGGAGGTGCGTCTGGCCATCAGCCGCAATCAGGGAAATGATTTTGAACCAAGCCAACTCGTAGCACCTAAAACGGCCCGACCGTTGGCAACAGGCATCAAGCTCAGGGCTGTTGCACCCGATGAGGTGTATGTTTTGTGGAGCGACGATCGCTTGGCCAATGCTGTGACAGACGTTTATCTGGTCAAAAGTGCGGATCAAGGGCGGTCTTTCACGAAGCCTGTAAGGGTCAGTGATACCCCAACGTTTCAGGTCGAGGGAACAACCTATGGCATGGGCTATGCCTGGAATCCCTGTATGGCTTCCCTGGGCCAGGGATCTCTGGCGGTCTGCTGGCAGGATTTCCGTCCCCAAAATCTTAGGGATCGATCAACCAGGCGCAATACGGTGCGAATGGCTCTCAGTAACGATAGTGGCGAACATTTTGCTCCGAGTGCGGCACTGTCTTTGGATCGTGAGGTTGAACAATATCTTCCCCATCTTCTGATTTCGGACAGCACTGCCTTAACATGGACCTGGATCGAACGGCAAAGATCAGGATCTACCGAGTTGGTTGTGGCCGAATCCCAAAGGGATCTTACTGAGTGGCACAATATTCCTTTGCCGAAAAATTTGACACGGGGCGCATTGGCTGTTAATGTGGCTCGAACCTCCAAAGGAGTAATCTTTGTCGCATGGGTTTCATCCTCTGGGGATTTAATGATGGCCCATAATCTCAGGGGACAATTTTCTGTTCGCCGGGTAGAGAGTGTGAATTCTCACAAAGCCCAAGCCCCGGTTTTGGCTATTGTTCAGGAGGAAACTGTCATCTTGGGTTGGCAGGAACAAAGCCAACAATCGACTTACATCAGGACGGCCGTTCTCTCCCCGTTTTGATTCATCAAGGAAAACTTTGGGATCTTTATCGCCACTGTCATGGCGGGAGAAGAGGATTTGCCGCTCGGTTTTGGTTTTCTCTTGGCGCCCCAAAGCGGTAAGAGAAAACATACTCGATATCTTAGTGCAAGAACCGCGCCAAAAGATAGAATAAGTCTCGAAAACTGTCTCAAATGATAACAAATTGAATGGACCATGTTTCAAACAGAATATTCCGTATAATATCTGATAGATACGGTGTCTTATCTGCTCTTTCGGAATAGTTTTCACTTTGGGAATTTGTGAGCCGTGTCTCATGGATTGATAACTGGGGAACGGGGGCGTTTTATGAACACTTTGAAGCGGGATCTTGATTTAAAGGATCTCATCATTATCGGAATAGCGGGTGCGGTCGGTACCGGTGTTTTATTTTCCACGGCAGGCATGGCGGCCTTGGCGGGACCGGGAGTGATCTTGGCCTGGGTCATTGGGGCGATCATGTATCTTTTTGTCGGCCTGACTTATGTGGAACTGAGTTATCTTTATCCCGAAGCCGGCGGTCCGTCTCGTTATAGCCTGTACAGCTATGGCAAGATGACCAATATGATCAATGCCTTTGCCGACTTGATTTGGTATTTGTTTATCCCACCGGTGGAGGCGTTGGCATCGGTCGAGGGCATAAATTATTTCTATCCCCATTTGGTCGCATCGTCGGGAAATCCTACGACACTCGGAGCCGTGATGGGTGTAGTCCTTATGGTGATCTTTTTTCCTTTTAACTATTTTGGGGTAAAAGCTTTTGCAAAATCCACGGATTTGCTCGGGATTATCAAGTTAATTTTATATATTTTGGTTGCCCTGGGTTTTCTGGCCTTCGCCCATTTCGGCAACTTCACCCATTTTGGAGGGTTTGTACCCTTCGGAGCGGGAGGAGTTTTTGCCGCGATTCCTTTGGGAATGTTTGCCTTTGGGAGCATCAGAGTTATACCCGATTATGCCGAAGAAGTCCGTTCTCCGTCGGTTTTGGGACGTGCCATAATCTGGGTGGTAATGGGTCAAACGCTCATTTACGTGTTGTTGGCAGTGGGATTTTTAACCTCGTTAAATTGGCTGGCTTTAAAGATCCATCCCGGTGCCTGGGGGTCTTTGTCCACCATAGCCGGCAATCCCTTTCTTAGTGTGGCCAGTGGAGCGCATGTGAGTTGGTTGATCGCCTTTACCGTGGTCATAGCCATTTTGGGACCGTTTGTGACGGGATACATTTATCAGGGCGGAGGAAGCCGGATTCTCTTGGCTATGAGCCGCACAGGTCTCGTCAGCGCCAGAATGAAGGAAATCGACCAACGCTATGCTATTCCCGTGTGGGCCTTGATAGTATTTACGGTAGTGGGGGCGATTGTCGCGTATATTGCGGCGCCTCTGCCCTCTATCTACAGTCTGATTACCGATGCGGTGGTTGCAGGATACTTGGGCTTTGCAGTGAATCCTGTGGTCATGTTGGCTCTGCGCAAACAGGGAAGGAAGGGACGGCTGCCTCAAGGAGAACTGATCGCGGCAGTCGCTTTTGCATCCGCGTCTTTGATCGTCTATTGGAGCGGATGGCCCTCGGTTCCTTACGCCACTGTACTTCTTTTGGCGGCATCGGTGATCTTTGGCTTGATGTACAAAATCGGAGATCATGCGAAGAACGCACTCTGGTACATGGCCTATATCATCTTCTTAACTGCGATGACCTACGTGGGCGGGGTCGGTGCTATGAAATGGTTCAATATTGACATCGGCAGCGCGATTGTTGTCATCGTGTCCTTGGCTCTTTTCTTGCCTTGGGGTGTCGCGTCAAGGATGTCCAAAGACGAACTCGGGATCGAGCCCAAAGTGGCGGAACAATCCTAAAAGGGTTTTAAGTCGTGGCGCGATGAACCAGGAAGGTGGCGACAGGATGATCATTTGCATAGCGATGATCAGACTGGGATAAGTCCATCAGAACGGTTAGGTTCCCACCACAGGTGAAGAACCGCGAATGTAAAATTGTGCATCGGAACAATCGCGGGACGAAGAAAGGGGGGAACAAGATACACGGCGTGACCAAGCCCGGGGCAGCATTTGCTACAGAAATTAACCACGCGCTCAACGACGTGTTGGAACAAGGCCCGCAACGGATCATAGTCGAAGATTTAAGTCATATGCGCGGCAAAGCGCCAGGCAAAAAAATGTCCCGTCAAGGGTCCTTGTGGATGCGGAGTGTTCTGACAGAACGATGAGATTTTAAGACAACGGCGAGAGGTTCTCGCCGACAAGCGGTGGCGTCCGCGTATACGAGTCAGGAATGCTCACAGTGCGGTTTCACGGCCAAAGACAACCGTAAAGGGGATCATTTCAGGTACTTATTTTGTGGAACGGTCGATAGAGCCGACGGCAATGCCGCGAAGGTGATTTTAAAGCGGAGCACGGATCCGGAGATCAAACTGTGGATGACTAAAGAAGCCGTTAAAAAGATCTTGCATCCACGCAATGCCCAAATCACGGGAGCAATCCCTGGTGCCGGTGGTGAAGCGAGTGGGCTGGTTCAGTCACTCGTCACCGTTAACGGCCAGACTCCGGCTTGAGGAAAAACCGTGGTGCCGAAAGCGGAGAGCGAATAATAAGAAGAAAATGAACCGGAGTAAGTTTAGGCAAGTTTTCTGTAACGGTCGGGATCTCAAACGACAAGACAGAAGCACATTGCCGGGAAGGGGGAAGGCGGCGCCGTTACCTAATTTAGCCGTAATTGTGCCGCCAATTTCAGTGGGATTTCATATCGGATACAGCCAGGCCATGAACGTGTTAGGGATGTGGATATATATACCGGCACTGGTTGTTCTTGGGCTGGCCTTAGCTAGTTATGCTTATGCGAAGAAGAAATCCGAAAAACCTACGCCAAGATTCGGAGTAGCCGCAATATTAGCTCTGGTCGGTGTGCTGGCACTGGCTTTCCCTTCCCTTGTGGCCCTGTCCTTGAAGGATACCGGTTGGTCATTGAACCGCGGTATTTTGAGTGTGAATACGGGGTCCGGTACCTTTAATCTGGTTGCCCGAAATATTCACACTAAATGGGTGAGTTCTAGGGGTCCTTGGGGATTGTCCGAGAGACTTAACGGGACGGGTGCCAGGGAGTATTATGCCGGACACTTTCTTCTCAACAACAACCACCGTGCTATGGTGTTTGAATATGGTCATGGGCCGATACTGGCGGTGTTTGGGTCATCTCATCAGATCATTTTATTGTCTTCGCCGGGAATAAAGAGTCTTCCCGGAGCCTTGGTGTCTCAGACCCAAAATTCCGTCACGCCCGCCTCTCTTCCTCGTTCCGAACCTTTGTACGGACTGTATTTCAGTATCGGCATAGGAGTTGCGGCTGTGACGATGCAAGGTCTCATGAGCCGTCATTTTTCTTCCCGTTTGCCTCAGCGGGTGGCGATTCATTTCGGATTTTCGGGGCAGCCCAATGGGTACGGTTCCAAAAAAACGTCCTTGTGGCTTGGCCCGGGAATATCTTTGGCATTGGGGATCCTGGGGGTTGTACTAAATTTACCGGGGACATCCAATCCTGGTGCCGCCGGGATTTTTGCATTCATAGAACTGGTGATGCTTTTGGTTTTCTGGTGGATGTTTCGAATGAATTTGAACTTAAAGACACGAGGTGAATAGGGAATTTCCTTTCATTCAGATCCATGAGTCAGGCCAATCAATGATTTCGCTTCCCTAAACATTCCCCATTTGGCCAACCCTTGCGATGCTGCGGCCCTATATTAGACAGGTCCAACGCGAGAGAGACGGGGAAGAATATATAGACGCTGACCGATTAGCAACAACCAGTGAGGCAAAATTTGCCTCAGACGCTCCATATCTGATGACTTCTGATAAAATCCAAAAAGATGGAGTCCGTAAGCGAAGATGATGGTGTAGAAAATCCCCAAGACGGCGGAGAGAATCAAGCTGCCTATGCGTTCCGAAGGCAAAGGCAGTTGACGGGCCAACACATTGGTGATAACGCCGGTTATTGTCGAGGTCACGACAATCGGCCCAATCCATGACCATAGGCCTTCGTTCCAACTCAAATGAATGTGACGGAAAAACAGCCAAAGAAAGTAAAAGGAACCCAAGATGGTTCCAATGGCCGTTCCCAAGAGGATTCCCGGCAACTTCAAAGAGGCCGCTAAACTCAAACTAATGGCGATCTTCAAAGTGGCATTGACCATAGCGTAATAGGATTCCAGACGAGGGGTGCCCATTCCGCGGAGAATTGTCGTTCCGATTGCGGTCAGAGAGTTAACCGCTACCG
>JAKACM010000058.1 GCA_021821465.1 Bacillota bacterium | reverse complement strand
CTCAGCTTGCCAACCTTGCTCAAAGAACTCACAGCGATTCAAGAAGTCCTGTGGGTTTACCCGCCTCAGACGAAGATGGCGCCTCAATTGGTGCTGACGGATCGGACTCCCCGTCAACAACAACTCCTCGATCACGGGGCCATTCGTCTCCCCGCTCTCCCATAATCCGTATATAATACAGGAAAGATCCCTTAACCCCTTGCTACGCAAGGGGTTTTCACTTTTCTTGGCCGCTAACTAGGAAAGTTCCGCTAGCTCGTATTTCGCACCCTGACCCAAAGGTAGAACGCCAAATTTTTTTGACTACCCTGACGGCACGGCGGCTAGCCGCCGTAGCTTGATTTCCAACAGCAGACATGTCGAACGCTGGACCCAGCTCAATTCGTGTGCGATGGGTGGTGTCTCTAAAGCTCCGACGTTATCATGGACAGGCAGACGGAAGGCGATTAAGATCAGCATGTTGGCGCATGAACGCCGTGCCGTCATTATTTCCCATGAATATTGTGGATGACCACGGCATCTACGTTCAGCCGATCAACTTTCTATCGGAACAGACAGGAACTGAACGATTATGTGTTGCGCCCGACCCATATATAGCGACGATCAATTCGCACTCTGGCAAACCCATTCTTTGCGGCATTTGCGCACATGACGGTGCGAATGTAGGGGAAAGTGATTAGAGTGAGAAGGTTGCTCTCGCTCAGAGGAACTTTTCGATCCTTGCGAAAGTACAACTACCGCGCTTATTTTGTCGTTGCGGCACTGTCCAATCTTGGCACGTGGATTCAACTCGTGACGGAAAATTGGTTGATCTTAAAACTGGGGGGATCGGGACTGGCGCTGGGCATAACAAGCGGACTCCAGTTTCTCCCGGTCCTCGTGTTGAGTGTCTATGGCGGAGTCGTTGCCGACCGGGCGGATAAGCGCCGGCTATTAACTATCTTACAGTCTCTCATGGCCTTGCCTCCGTTGCTTCTCGGAATACTTATCGCACTGGGTCAGGTGCATATTTGGCTGGTGTGGACAGCGGCCTTTCTCGTCGAGATTATCAACGCCTTCAGTTCACCGACAATCCAAGCCTTCGCATTTGAATTGGCGGGTCCGGACGATGTCACGAAGGCGGTAGCCCTAAACAGTACCGTCGCTACCCTCCGCACGGGCGGTGGCCAGTTGGGTGGCTGCCACGGCAGGGATTGCCGCCTGTTTCCTTTTGAATGCAGCCTCATATGGCATTGTGGTGGCAGCCCTCTTATTAATGCGGCCCTCGGAGTCGTTTGCCGGCAAGCGCGAGCAAGGGTCGGCACCGACCCTTAAAGAAGGCATCCACTATGCCTATGGAGCAAGTGGACTTGCCATCGTTCTGGTGGCTTATCTTATCGCGACTTAACGACCTGTCGCAGGCTTGCTTTACATACTCGGGACGACCATTGAACCCAACAAAACCTCCGTTTTTGTCACGGATCATTCCAAATTTCGTCGCCAGAATGACTTCTGACCGTCTTCCCTTTATAGCACGGCCGATCAGGACTTCGTTTGTTCCCCTACCACATATGTCGGCTGTGTCCAAGAGATTGACGCCCCGGTCCAATGCCTGATGAATTGTGGTCATAGCTGCCGATTCATCGATCGGCCCATAAAATTCCGACATACCCATACACCCCAGGCCTATATTGGATACCCGTAATCCTGAATTCCCCGATATTCGGTGATTCACTAATCATGTCACCCCTCTGAGTTTTATGGCAAAGTCTCGTATTACACGGGCGCGACCCCGCCGAGATGCCCCCCACCCGCTACCGGAAGAATCGCTCCGGTTAGACCGGCCGCATGTGGAGAAACCAGATAGGTCACGACGCCACCCACATCGTCCGCGGTGGCAAGACGCCTTAACGGAAGCGATTGAGCGAGAGTGGAGGCCTGCGCAGCCAAATCGTTTGACGCATCGGTCAAGACCAATCCCGGAGCCACCCCGTTAACGCGAATACCAAATTCACCCCATTCCATGGCTAAATAGCGAATCAGACTGTTGATTGCGGACTTCGCGACACCATGGGCCAAAAATCCCGGTTGCGGACGTTCTGCCAAGCCGCTGCTTACAAATACACAACATCCCTGAGTGCGTTTTAACAAGGAAAAAGTCTCACGTGCCAAGAGCCATACCGATTGTAACTCCCCCATTACCTTATGTTCGAGAACGGGCCAATCCACATCCGCCGCCGGTTGTCGAATGACCGGAGCACCTGCATTACAGACCAGTGCATCCACACCGCCCCATTGTTCCACCACGGTCGAAACACAATGCTGCACCTCATGAAGAGAGGAGACATCAGCTTTGATCGCCAGAGCCTCCCCCCATGGTTTTCAATGTCTTCGCACACAGCGAGTGCGTGCTGTTGGTGAGTCCGATAATTCACTGCCACACGTGCTCCTTCGCGTCCGCATCGCATGGCAATTTTCGCCCCAATCCCGCGACTGGCTCCGGTGATCAGGATACGTTGACCTTCACACATCATCCACGTCAGTCCTCCTTCGAGTATTTTGCTGGGGTTTCTTGACTCCATCCTATGACTTGAGGGGATTGCGGAATGGTGAGGTTATCATGGCGATGAAAAAACATGGTTAATAGGAAGCGTACTGGCCCGGAAGGGATCATGACGACACAAGAAAAAAGGCGTTGATGGACCCCATCTTCCCTAACCGTCTCGCGGGATCTCGCAAAAGTCCCGGGAAAAAGTTCCCTTAACGTGTAACCTTGGTCGGCCAGCATCCGTGCCACATCGGTTCGGCATGATACTAAAAATCGGTCATAGTATTCGTGATCTGAATTCCCCGGCCACGGATCGAACCGGTTTCGCCACAAGACATACAAGTCGGTATTGATGTTTTGCAGAAAGCTCGTTTGTGACAACGGTGACCCCCTCTTTGTGGCGCCTTCGGTCCAATGTGGTATAGGCGACCATTAAGACCTCGAGACACCCATGGCTCTCCCCATTCCGTCTGGCATATGTCCTCACGGGCTGGGTTAACCGCCATACACATGAATATCCGATTAGATGCCATGAACAAGACATAGTCAATTGATTGACTAGTTTTTAATATAAATGGCCATTCGCTCGCTGTCAACTCCGGCCAAGCTAGCCGGATTATTGCGGAGAAAGACTGATGGATCCTCACACATGCCAATGGGAAGCAGAACAAAAATTTGGCGACCCCAACATTTTTAAGAGCATGCACAACTTTACAATCAATACTACGGTGCTTCATCTCGCAAAGATAACATATTGCCGGAGTTTCACCGTTAATGCCCAACCAAGGCCGCAAACGGCGATGAGTCAAGGGTTTTAGCCATTGGCGGTGTGTAAGGGTAGTGTTGTCGAGTTCCTCTTTCGGAGCATACTTATTCACCTCAAAGAGGAGATGGCTCTAAGAAGAGAGGAGCGCCATGAATTAGGATGGATCAGTATTACCAATCCCCAGCCGCCCGGCTCGTTAGTCTGGGCGGCTTTATTGTTCACACTCTGCGCAATCCAAGGGATTTTTGCTGGGGCAGATCCAACAACTGCGGAATGCGAATCAACGAACAAAGTGCTTAGCCCCCGTGGAGTCTGTCTCTCATATGACCTGAGCCCAGATCAATCCCGTTCTGCGTAGGGTAGGGTAGGCCGTTACGGCCGCAGTGACACAGGTTCTCGGGTACGCTCCGTGTCGTCAAGGGCAGTCGTAATTTCCTCCAGACTGCGATTTTTGGTTTCTGGGGCCATGATCAGGGAAACAAGAAAACCGAACAGGCCCGCCCCGGCAAAAAGCCAGAGCGCATGCTGAAGTCCCAATGATTTGACAAGAGAAGGAAAGACCACAATGCTTAAGATCGCACCAATCCGGCTCACAGCAGTGCCTAAGCCGGATGCGCCAGCACGTAACTCGGTCGGAAATAGTTCCGTGGCATAGACGAAATCCAGGATTCCGGCAAAGTTGCCAAACAGAATAGCCGAAGAGAACAGTATTAACAAGAAGCCGAATGCCGGATCATGCGTCAGTGCTAACGTAACCAAGGCCGACGTGAGTCCCGCAAAACCCAGCAAAATCAGAGGGCGCCTACCCCAGCGGTCCACAAGCATCAAGCCCAGAATCGCGCCCACTACTCCAACCAAGCTGATGACAGCTGCACCTAAGTCTGCCCCCGCTTGAGATCCTTGGATAAAAGGTTTGAGTATCGTCGGTGCATAAATCGAAATACCGTAATAGGCAACGTCATATGCAAACCAGAACCCGCAGACAAAGAGAGTACTCTGCCACAGTGTTCTGGAGAATAATTGGAGCCATGTGTGCGGCTGCCGTTGTTGTCCGGTTACCTCTATCGGTTGTCCAGACAGATGGGTAAGCACGGCAGAAGCTTCGGTATTGCGGCCCTGGCTAACGAGCCACCGCGGCGATTCAGGGATTGAGGAGCGGAATAAAATCACCACTAAAGCAATAGCAGCTCCAATGACCAGCATCCACCGCCATGCTTCTACCCCTAAAGGCAATAAAGCGATGCCTGCCAGATAGGCCGCTACGGATCCCACAAACCAAATCACGGACAACAGGGTAAGTAAGCGTCCTCGCTGCTTTTTCGGGCTAAACTCGGAGAGAAGGGTTGACGAAATCGGATAATCCGCTCCGATCCCGACCCCCAGGAGAAAGCGAAAAGTCAGCAGTTGCCAGACGTTTTGAGACAGTGCTGTCAACACGGCGAACACTACAAAGAAAATTAGATCGAACAAATACATGGCGCGGCGTCCCAGTCGGTCCGTCAAATGGCCGAGTACGAGGGAACCCACTAGCATGCCGACTACCGCTGAAGCCGCTACTAGTCCTGTCATCACAGCTCCGATATGCCATTGCTTCACCAACAAAGGCAATGCGACGGCAATTACAGTCAGATCAAACCCATCCAGAAACATTCCGGCAGCGGACAAAATCGCGAGCCTCTGAAGAAATGCCTGTAGCTTACTTGAGTCCAGCATCGTATCCATGTTCGTCATGGATTCTTGTCTCCTTCCTCAATATGTAACATGTCTGTTGACGATCCTCGAGGTACCAAAATCCGCAACAACACAGGTTGATTGTAAAAAGACGCTAGGATCGTTCTGTTACCTTTGGGTTAAACTACGATTAACTTCTGGGTCATGCATCCCAGAATAAGCTCGTCCACCCTCTCGTGGCAGGCGACATTAATATCGGTAGAATCGGCATATTGATCTACCCTATATGGTCAGTTACAGTGGACGGTGAATACGCCTGTGACGACCTGTACTCCAGTTACGACAATGCAGGTTCAAAATGTGACCTCCTGTGTTCCCACCGTGACTGTGACGACGGTCGTGCCGGCACAACCATTGGGACAGGGTCAGACTTCGCAGGAGCAGGCGATCGAGTTCGCAGTCCAACGAGCTCAGCAGCAATTGGCACAGGATCAGATGATGCAAAAGCAAGCCATGCAAACCCCGGCCATGAAGAACCATGCTATGGGACTCTCAACACTCAATACCAAGACATACATCCCCAGATAAGTCAGGTTGGATCTCGTCGGAGGAAGACAAGGCGATCATCTGATGTATGGAGCGTCAGTGTATGCTGCCAGAACGTGCATCACGATGCTGATTTTGGGGCGTTATCCCTGTCACCTGACTTAACCGCCCATGTATGTACCAAGAAGTTTGTGATCCTATCCAATGTCCCTATCCTGTTGTATCCGTACAAACGGTCAATTAAACTCACGCACCGCCCTGCTGACGAAAGTAGGGCGGTTTGTGTTCGTGCCTTTAACGAGGCAAGATGCCCGATACCGATTGCTTCCTACCCCGCGACTTTTTTGGCGACCTTGGCCGAATTGGTTGCCATCGCCGGTACCGATGGTGACGGAATACTTGAGATCACAATCCTCTCGCATCTTATCGGCGTTGTGCTGCTGATCGCATGCGGTCTGGGACTCTGGCGGCTCGGTACCCCGGGGATGGGTGATGTCTTGACGTTCGGATGTTTTGGGTTGGTCTTCGGACTGATGCCGGCCGTCATCTTCATTGCCCTAAGCTAAGGGCCTGACGGCTTTCGGGGTCGGTATCATTTGGCTGTGGCGGCGCGAACTTCCGGTGATATTTCACTGGGGATTGTCCTGTGAGGTCTGGTTCTGCCGGGTTGGGTGTTGCTGATCCTCGTGGCTCCGCGACTGGGCCTCGTTATCTAATTCCCAAGGAGGTCTATAATGTGTTTAGCAAGCCAATGGGGAGGAGTCTGAAGGGAGCGTACAAACCCTGTTACAAGCCAATGCTGACCGGCGACAGAAATTGATCGCGGAAGCCGGAAGATTAGCGTCTATTTTTTATGCATCCGGGGCGTTAGATGTCTGGATTTTTGGTTCAGTGGCGACTGGTTTTGTCACTCCCTCGAGTGACCTGGACTTGGCTGTGGTTCTTTCAGCCCCGGACGGCGGCGATGCCCCCGGCGCTCGATTACAACAGGCACGGTTCTTGGTGATGGCTGCTGAACCCATGGTATCCCTTGACCTTATCATAGTACGGCCAGGCGAGATAGAAGAAGCTATCCGACTCGGCGATCCGATGTGGCAACGCGCGAGAAAGGTGATACCGAAATGAAATTTGTGGGAATAAAGGCAGCGTCTGAGTGGATAGCACTGGCTCATAGTGATTACGAAGCAGCGCAATTTCTGAGTCCGGCTAAGCCGCATCTCGCGTGTTACCATAGTCAGCAGGCAGCAGAAAAGGCGTTAAAAGCTTTATATGTTGCTTACGGTATTCCGTTTAACTTCGTTCAAGCCATCGGGGAGTTAATGGATGGGTTAAAAGATCGTCATCCGCAACTGCAACAGTTGCGGAAATATGCTGCCGTTTTGACTTTATATGAGGCGAACACTCGTTATATCAATGTTTCTACCGGAACCAACCCTATGAAAGAATTTACAGAAGAAAATGCGCGAGAGGCAATTCAAATGGCTCAAGAAATCCTTCGGGCAAGTGAAGCCATTTTCGCTGTGCTGGTGCAAAAAGAGGTATCGAAATCATCTGATTGATGGCATTCCATTAAATCCATGACTTTGTTCAGGGATTTTTATCTTTTCTGAATTACCGATACACGGTTTCGCGGCTGATGCCACACTTTCGAGCTAACAACGCTTTTTTCCTCTGTGCTGACGCGTTTTTCGCAATTCCGCGACCTGATCAGGGCACAATGATTTTTACGGCCTTTGTACGCACCACGCCACCTCTTCAAAGCAATAACTTCTTGATTTTTTATATGTTGGACAATCTGGCCTTCGATACCCGTCAGCCTCCTCCGGCTGGAGGCATCGTCATTTAATCGTCATCTGTCTTCAATCAAGAAAAATGATGCAGTTTACGAAATTTGTTCTTCGAGGCCTATAATTCGATTTCGTTCATGAAGTCGTGTGCAAAGTCGTTGTAGTTCGGCCCATTCTAGCGTTCAGAGGACGTTCTTTTCTAATGGGCCAATAGCGCCAATACCAAATAGCTATTAAGTTGGAACCATCATATAGACGACCGAAGGGTCGCGGCGCGGGTTAGGACGCAACATGCATATTTTGACTCTCTCACCCCCTTTTGAACGGAAGACCACGACAATAGGGGGGACAGTGTGTCCTCTCAACGCACGATTGTCGCGTATGACTCTGGGCGCGTATTTTATATCTAGCGATGTAGACTTTCTCTATCCCAATTAACTAGTGTCTGAGGTCTAACTCGCATCGTAAATCTAGGCCGGGGAGGTGGAAAAATGGCGGAAAATATTCCCGGCGACATGACGGAAACAACAGCTCCTGACTGGAGTCGCCGTCAATTTCTCTGGGGTGTAGGCGGTCTTGCAGTTGTAGGCACCGTATCTTTGTTCGGACGTTCGGCAATCGTATCGGCAGCGCGTTCGGTTTTTGGATCTCCTGTCATGACAGGAGCTGCGAAGTTGTATGCCTTTGATTATTATTACGTGCCTAATTACATGGTATGGCGTGTCGGTGACTCTATGGATGTGACATTCCAAAATCAAAGCCATACACACTGGCACGAATGGACAATCGGGCGTCATGTAAATGAGGCTTATTTCCAAGCTTTCGGTGAATTACCTGCGGATGCCTGGAAAGTGGATTTCTGGGATGGGGTTCCGGTTACTCTCAGCAATCCCTATAAGATTGACAACTTTGTTCCCAATAAAGCATTGGTGACGTATAAGGGGTCAAAATCTCTCTACAACATCACCTCCGGAGGGGACTTTAGTCCCACCTTAAAACCAGGAGGCAGCCTAACCCTTTCTTTTCAAGTTCCGGATAAGCCGGGAATCTGGGATTTCGGTTGCTTTGTTCAACAATACATTCACTACCGTACGGGCATGCGCGGCATCATCAAGATTGTCAAGGCATGACCAATGAGTCTAGGAGGGATGAGGTGAGTGGAGAGTATAATTTTCGGAATAGTCTGGATTGTAGCATCAGCCGTTGTGGAGTGGGCGGCTCGAATTGTTATTAACAATAACCCGTTGTATTATACGGCATCCAATATTGGTTTAATGGTCGAACACGCGTTCGATTTTATCCTGGTGGTCCTCATTCCGATTTTTGTGTTTGTGGTTCTGGGGTTTATATGGACGATGGTGCGGTTTCGAGTGAAAAAAGGCGAGAAACCCGACTTGCCCAAACATTGGGTACGCAGCAACCGTTGGTTTGTGGGGATTTGGATCATTGGCAGTATTTTGGTGAACTTCATGTTTGTGCTCCACCCGACTACCTCGGCTACGGAACATTTTTTCGCCTTGGAACAACCTTCGGCTCCGCAAAACCGCCACGCTATTGTGGTTGATGTGACGGCAAGGCAATGGGAATGGATTTTCAGCTATCCCCAATATGGGCTGACCCAAACCCTCAATGCGAATGGCCAGGACGTGCTGGAACTTCCGGTGCATCGGGCGGTTAAACTGGTGCTGCGCTCTTATGATCCGTTCCATACCTATGATCAGTATGCCGATGTGATTCATAGTTTCTGGGTTCCGTCGTGGGGCATAAAGGAAGATGTGATTCCGGGAGAGAGCCGAATCCTTTATATTACACCGACGAAGATCACATCGTTCTCCCAAAACCCTATGAGTCGTGTCCAATGCGCAGAAGTGTGCGGGCCGGGACATCCATGGATGGAGGCGCCGCTTAATGTGGTGAGTTCATCGTCATTTAATCGCTGGATTTCACAGCAAAAAGCGATGCAGGCAAACGGCTGAACCTTATTAAACGTTGAAGATCCGTTAAATTCTGGAATTTAAGGAGGGATACTTTTGGCACAAACGCTGAGCACCCCGTCTTCTTCGCCCAGTCCTTTGACACGCCGGGCTCCCATGCCTCCCGTGTTACGGGGATTTCTATGGGCGGCGGTCGGATTCTTGATATTGAACATTGCGGTAGATGTCGTGGACCCGTTTCGAGGTCATCCTTTTGTTACGGGGCCTTCAGCGACTTTCGGTTGGATTGGGGCTCTTATAGGATGGCTTCTCGGAGTGGGCGCCTATGAAGGTGTGGCGTTGCCGTTGTTCGGGTATACACCCCGCTGGCAGGAAAAGACAGCAGGATGGCGACGGTACTTCGAATACAGCACCGATCATAAAGTTATTGGTTTGCAATATCTGGGATCAGCCATGGGAGGATTTCTAATTGCCGGGCTGGTGGCCATGTTTATGCGTTGGGAGTTGATGAGCGATCATCTGACTATTTTTCATTATCCCAGCAATTATTTGACTGCGGTCGGAATTCACGGCACGATTATGATGTTTTCCGTGGCCAATGTGGCGCTTTTGGGAGGATTCGGCAATTATATGGTGCCGATCATGATAGGAGCGCGTGGTACGGCATTTCCGAAATTGTCCGGTATTAGTGTGTGGTTAGTTCCCGCGGGAATTCTTACGGTTCTGTTCAGTCCGCTATTGGGAGCTTGGACCACAGGCTGGCGCGGATACCAGCCCTTAGCCGCTCAAGATCCTAACGGCATTCTCTTTTATTACCTGGGGGTTGCGGCCTTGACGACCTCGACCTTTATCGTTGCACTCAATATGGTGACCACGGTCATGTTTCGTCGTGCTCCGGGTATGACTTGGGGCCGCCTTCCTCTCTTTGCCTGGGGTCAGGTCACGGTGGGGTTGTTGGTGCTCATTTGGATTCCGGAAATTCAGGCGACGTTTGTCATGGGTCTGTTGGAAAAACTGGTGCCTTTTAACTTTTTTACCGCAACCGGCAGTGTATTGAGTTATCTTGAATTATTTTGGATATTTGGGCATCCGGAAGTTTACATGATTGCGGTGCCGGTGTTTGCCTTATGGAACGAAATCATTCCCGTCATGGCGCAAAAGTCTTTGTTTGCCCGGGAATGGGCCGTCATCGGACTGGTGTTCGTGATGCTCTTGTCGGGACTGGTATGGGCGCACCATCTCTTTACCAATATGCGAAACAGTGAGATTCTGCCCTTCGCATTCTTTACTGAAATGATTTCCATCCCCACGGGTTTTGCTTACATGTCCGGAATTGGGACGATGTGGAAGGGACATGTGCGACTTACTACGCCGATGTTGCTCGTGCTGATGAGTATGTTCAACTTCCTCATTGGCGGCTTGACCGGAGTGTTTTTAGCCGACCCCATCGTCAATTTGCAATTGCATGACACATTTTGGGTGGTAGGCCATTTCCACTACACGGTCATCGGCAGTATCGTATTTACAGGATTGGCGGCCGTATATTATTGGCTTCCGAAGATGTCGGGACGCATGTACAGTGAGTTTTGGGGAAAGTTTCTCGCGATCACTCTTTTTCTCTTCTTCAATGCGACCTTTGGTCAGTTTTTCTTGCTCGGATTGCACGGGATGAACCGGTGGGTACCGGCATACCCGCAATATCTCCAACCGATGAATTTTGAAGTGTCGATTTTCGCCTTCTTATTAGGCTTTGCATTTGTCGGACAGTTTGTCCATATTATTTGGGCATGGAGAAAGGGTCCGAAAGCTTCGGAGAATCCGTGGCAGGCCAGGACTCCGGAATGGTTTACCTCATCCCCTCCTCCCAGGGACAACTTTCCGGTACAGCCGGAAATTGTGTCCAGCTTATATATCTATGGTGCGGAACAACCTGTGGCCATTCATATAAGCGCCGAACAAGAACTTGCTGCGGCACGGGATTCGGATGAAGGAGGCGAATATCCCCATGGCTAGTCGAAATCTGGCATCTACGACGGAAACCATTGAAAAAAATCCTGCACTGCGGCGCAAAATGAACCGTTTCGGAATGAGTGTGTTCATTCTCAGCCAATTGGTGCCCTTAGTGGTTCTTATTGATATGCGCTATCTCTTTGTGGGGACTTATGTGTCTTCCCGTGAGAGTCAGCCAATTGCCCTTATTGCGGCGGTGTTAATGCTGGCCTCTTTGTTTGTAACGTGGAGTGTGAAAACACGGGCGGCTCACAAGGAAAACAGAACTCCGGCATTAAAATGGGCGCTTTTGTTGGGCGTGGCGGCCTTGTTAGTAACCTTTTACCAATGGTCTCTCAGAACTTCACCCACCACGGGGCGCTTTGGGGAAGTGTACTATACGATGACAGGGTTTGCGGTCTTCTATGCCATCGTGGGAATCGTGGGTCTCTTGTCGGCATTGTCACGGGCTCGGTATGTTGACTCTGCCAGCGATGATCACTGGCATGTGGAAGCCGTGTCCTTTTTGTGGTCAGGTATTGCCGTGATTTGGGTTGTTACTTATATTGTGTTGTTTTGGGTGTAGCTCAACCCATAAGACTAAGGTCAAGGAGGAGGGTGTGTTATGCATTCATTTTTCCCCAGCTTACCCTTGAAGATTCCCTACAGTCCCGGTATCTCGCATTGGTGGGATCCGATGTGGTGGATCTTTCAGATTGTTGTGATGTCCTTTTTGCTGCTCTCGCTTCGCAAGGTGGCCACAGACATTGATCGAGCCCGTGAAGATGAAAGATCCGGCTCCTCTTCGCGGCATAATTCAGGCTAATGCGTTAAAATGCTGGGTAGGCAGGTAATCGGTTTGGTGAAGGAGAATCGGCAGTGAGAGATAACCTGGAAGGCCGCAAGAGAAAATGGACGAAGGAAGGGGTGCTGGAGGCCATTCAAGGTCGTATCGATAAAGATCTGCCCCTGAATTCCTTTGCGGTCCGCCAGGATGATGAGGCCTTGTGGCAGGCGGCCAAGCGCTACTTGGGAGGGTGGGCCAATGCTCTTAACGAAGCCGGGGTGAGAAAGAGCGTCCGTCCTTCGGATGGATCCCGGGCTCTGGCAGGATCATGGTCTCGCGAAGTGATTTTGGCCAAGATTCAAGAATATCGGGACCGGGGAGTGCCTTTAGGTGCCCATCAGATGCAAAAGGCTGATAATCGTCTAGTGTCCGCTGCCGGTTATTACTTCGGTTCCTGGGCCAAAGCTCTTGAGGCCGCCGGCGTTAATCCTGACGCCGTGCGGTCTTCTGTTCCCTGGAGTGAAGATCGGGTCGTGCTTTTGATTCAAGATGCCAAGAAATCGGGAGCGGATCTTCAGGACCGCTCCATTCGATTTTGGAATCGGGCATTATACCGGGCTGCCTGTGATCATTTCGGAACATGGGACGAGGCAGTACAAGCGGCATTGAAAGAAAAGGTTCAGGAGACTCGATGGAACCTTGAGAGAATTCGCAACTTGCTCCAGGACTATGCAGTGCACGGGTTTACCGTAAATGAAGCCTTGCGCTATCATCCCCGCTTATCTCGGGCCATTGTGCATCATTACGGCAGCATAGAGACTCTGAGGCGGGATTTACGGCTGCCCGATACGTCGTCCAAGTCTTCTCCCCACTATGATGAGTCCCTATTACTGCGCCTATGGCGCAATGAAAAAGGTCTGTCGGCTAAGGAAATGGCTGAGAATTTGGATATTCCCGTCTATTGGGTGGAAGCCTATGAAAATGGGATAAGTGGCGTACCTTGGAATATATTTTGGCGTTGGGCTGTCTTGACCGGTAAGAAAAGAGACGCAATGAAGAGGTTTTTCCCCCAAATGACGGGAATCAAGGGGCCGGGAAGGTATACTTTGCCAGTGAAAGGGCATCGAACGACCCACCCTTTTTCCAGCAACAGTGCATGTTTTGTCGTCGACTCGGCGGGAACCATTCGTTATTGGAACCGGAGTCTGGAGAATGTAACAGGTATTGAAACTATTCAGAGTGAGGGACATCCTTGTACCGAATTGGTGAGAACCTATGAAAGAGGGGGTACTCTTTATTGCGGAGAGACGTGTCCCATCAAAATGAGAGCCCTAGGCGAAAGACCCCCGGTCGTGCATTGGCAAAGTCCGGAAGGACTTCTGGTGCGGATGCATATGATTACGGATAAGGAAGGGTGGACGACTCATTGGATTGAGCCAATAAAAGGGGAGGTTCGGGAATTGGGCTAAGCTGATTTATCAAAAGCGGAGGAAGGAGAATGCCGGACGGCAAACTCCTCGTTGCCAGTTGTTAGCGATTACTGGCAATGATGCCCGTCTCCAAGGAAGTTCCGGTTCCCGATTTCCAATGTAAAGATCACTCCCAAATTGCGAAAGTCACATTCGGAGGATAGATATCGCGTGATTAGAAGTAATGCGCCGCATTTTATGGTGGATGAGAACTGGCGCATTAGCGCCTGTGATAGCAAGGCGGCCGGATGGTTGGGCAGAAGTGTGCCTGAGCTCATTGGCCAATTGTGTTTTGACGTGGTGGACGGGTACAATTTGGATGGATCGCCGTTTTGCCGACCGGAGTGCCCCCTGCATTTGGCACACCGCCGCTCTTTGATGATTAATCCGGTGATGGTGTTGAATTATGGGCATTCTCCCCGACACCTCGTCAAAATGCATTATGTGATGTTTGAAAATCCCTTGCGGATTATGCACATTGTCCGTCCTTTGGATGTCGAGCGCAAGCCCTCCTATGCACTGACTCCCAATCAATTGCAATTGGTCCAGGCATTAGCTTCGGGCATGACCCACCGGCAAATAGCGCAAGCGCGCAATGTGGCCGTGAGCACCGTAACAACCCAGCTTAAACGAATCCGGCGTGCGTTGTCGTGCTCATCGGACACCAATTTGATCAGGTGGTATTGGAATCATGGTCCCGGTTAGGAGGACTATGGCCGGCGGATTGAATGCGCATAAAGTAAGTCAAAGCTTGTCTTTCCGTGCCAACGTCCCACAAATCACAAACGCGGCGGATATGAGTATTGACTGTACTGAGCGTAATGGCGAGTGAGTGAGCGATTTCTGGGCGTGTTTTACCTTGACTAAGCAGCGAAAAAATTTGGTGTTGGCGCGGAGTCAAAGGAGTGGCAGGAGTAAAATCCCGGTTTAGGGGATGAATCCAGTGGACGATAGTTAAGGGATCCTCCCACAATGCAAAATGTATTTGCACCAGCCGTTGTCCCGTAAATCTTGTGGGAACAACGATGATGACGGGCTCTTCCGTCTCCGATTGTGGTGTGGCCAACAAAGGACAGGGCATCTGGCAGAAGTTCAGCCCTGTGAAAGAGCGGGATTGAAATACATCGAAGCACTTTTGATGAAGGGCTTCGGCTTCGGGGATTCCCATAAAATCCGTCATGGCGTCATTCCAATGGTCAATTCGTAATTGGCGGTTGACGACAAAACAGGTGCCACTACTCCATATCATCTTAAATGTCTCCTCAAATTTTCGCGCTCACACTTTTCAATTGGCCCGAGGTAGTTTGCCGGGCATCACCAAATTATTTGGGTCTTGTGCCAAGACATGGGAGTACAAATCTCATCCTCTCAAACATTATACAGATCTTATGGGAATCCAGGACCAAGATTACTTCCGGGAAAGACACTATACAGAGAGTTATTGGTAGTGGATAAGACGAAGACGCTTGCGCCTGATATCTCAATTGAGGGGATCAGACGCTCGGCTTAGGGAATGCCAGAATCGGAATTTGTCTGGGGTCACAAAAGACTGCAGTGTTTGGCCCATTCTAATGCTTCTTGTTTGCTGTGCGCATCGGCCTTGCGATAGATACTGGCAACATGGGCCCGAATGGTTCCCGGACTCACTCGGAGAATATGGGCGATGCTCCGGTATGAATAATCTTGGGCAATGAGCACCAAGACTTCTTGTTCACGCGGAGTTAAAGGGCCGGAAGGGGTAGGAGATTGGTTTCCCAATCCTTGTTTGAGTGCCAAGGCAAACTGATGCGATTGTTCTTTGACGCGATTTTTGTCTCCTCCGAGTATGTCAAAGACTAAAGGTTGAGCGGTGTCGGCTTGCAAAGTGCTTACGAGTTCCGTCATAGCCAGAATCGTATTGTCGTAAAGTTTCTGAAATTTTTGATGACTGTCGCTGAGTTGGCGGACGAGATAGCCGAAAAGGCTCGCAACGATCAGCGTCAACCCCATCAGCACCGGCCAGTTGGGATGGGGAAATGTATGCATTAATCGGTGCAAAGACCACATCCGGAAGACAATCATTAAAAGACCCAGACCGACAAGTTTGATATTGACGGTTGCGAACCAATACGCGCCTTCGGCAACGGCAACAGGAGCCAGAATCAGTCCCGGAATGGTTGGGGTGGACATATAGAGGATATAGAAGGCTAAGGCATAGAGTCCGTCGCGAAGACAAGAATTCGTTATGGCTATACCTTGATTGAGTCGCCAAAAACACCAGAGAACATCGAATAAGGCCAGAATACCAATACCCACAGCCGGCCAAGCGTTGTGATCGGCGTTAATAAGTTCTGCGAAGCAAATAATGGGCACAACCAACCGTAGACTCAGCAGTACCTTTGGAGGATCCAAACTGTAATACACCGGATTTTGGCCCTTCTTTCTATAGACAAGTTAGGCAATTCTGTAAATGATGACTAGTTATTTTTTATTATGGCCGAAATTGCGAGAATTTCAAGATGTTGTCGGGATCTTAGAAAAAATAAGACAGTATCCGATGGCAAACAACACGCTTGCCTCAGTACAGTGATGGCGCAGGTCATCATGAATATGAGGTGAGAAGATGAAAAAATCGGCTTTAGCCCTTCTGGGATCTTTGGGTTTGGTCAGTTTGGGCTTTGTGAATTTGGGGCACACTCCTTCGGTCAAAGCGGATCCGATAAGAAAGGTTGGAGGAGGATCCACCGCGAGCGCGATGGCGAAAATGGCACAGCGGCTATACCCCAGTGGTACCCAAAATGTGGTATTGTGTTCCGCTTCCCAAGCTGGCGACATTGCTTTAGGACAGGCTTTGGCTGCCCATATGTCGGGGGCCTTATTATTGATCCGAAATGCGCATGTGCTGGGCAATAGCACGGCCCGGGCACTACAAGCTTTAGCGATAACCCCGGCAACTTCTCCGAGTGTTGTAGAACCCTATCAACTATCCCCAGGAAAACCCAGAATCTATGTGGTAGGGAATACTGAACAAATTAGCCACTCGATTGTGACGGATCTTCGTGCTCAGGGCTACAATGTCCAGCGTTTTGGGGGAGGGGGATCCTCCCTAGTCAAGTCTATTCTCAATTGGGTGGCGCCTCCCCTTCCTAAGGCCTCTCCTAATTCCGGATTTCCTTCCCTTTGGACGAGTTATGCCGGCAAACAGTCGCATAACTCCGTATTTCCCGTTCCTTCTCAGGCGCCTCGATGGGAAAAGGCCGGAGTCAAATGGAATTTCGCGGAAAATGCAGCCGTGCCCCTGAATGCTCCCTTTCCCGATCTGGCTAATTTGGGATCTAGGGGTGCCCCGGTTAAGATGACGCAAAATTTGGGTAATGCCGTGGGCGTAAGTGCGGTGAACGGCATTATTTACGCCGAATCCGATGACTATCATCTCTATGCGCTGAACGCCCGCAAGGGACAATTGTTATGGAAGAGCGGGGCTTTAGTCAATAATCTTATGGGCAATCCCATTGTGGCGAACAATCTCGTGTATGTAACCGCAGGGGATACAGGGTTTCCCTTTTCTCAAGTCCTTCACTACGAATTGTCCGGGGGCACTCAAACCTTGACACGAGGCTTAATGTATTCGGCGATCTATGCTTTTAATGCCCGAACCGGGCGTCTAGTGTGGAGACAAGATTTTCATGGCAACGCCATGCCGACTCCTATCTACAACAACAATACGGTCTATGAAGCAACCGGCGGAGGGAATCTTTGGGCTTTTAATGCGGCAACCGGTGCAGTAAAGTGGAAGACCTTCCTTCAGGGTTTTGACAGCATGTCCAGTCCCAATGTGTTTACGAATCCGCTGACCCATGTCACGGAAATTGTTGTGGGAACTTCCGACAAGAATCATGTGGTGGCAGTGAATGCGGCCAACGGATCAATTTTGTGGTCCCAAAAAACGGCACTTAACATCTTTAATACAGGGATGGGTGACAACTCGCCGACAGTGGATCAGTCCGGGAATATTGTCGTTCAGGATTCGGTGGTGAATTTTGACAAGACAAACAAAACCACGAATTTGGCGGTTTATGCGATGAATGCTACGACGGGGCAGGTGCTGTGGTCCCGAGACTTAGGAGTGGGTAATGCGCCTCCTGCCTATAAGGCCGGTGTCAGTATGGTGCATAACGGTATCGTTTATGTCGGGTCTCCGGTCACCTCGACTTTTTATGCACTGAATGAGAAAACCGGATCGATTTTATGGAAGTTTCCCTTCCAAAATGCCGGGCCCGCAGGTGCCGGTCGCGGCAATGCGGTTTATGCATACGGGGTGCTTTGGGTCGCAGCGGGACCACAGATCTATGCATTGAATCCCCAAACGGGCCAGGAACTGGGCTCATACAGTCCGGGGGGACGCTTTGGCATAGTCAATCCTGTCATTGTTGGCGGGACGATGTATGTGGATAATTCCTATGACTGGGTTCAGGCTATTCCGTTAAAGACCATAGATCCCCATGTGACGATCACACCTTCTTAATGTTTTAGGTGTTTCATGGCAATAGAACGGGGTGTTTTGTTCTATTGCCACAATTTATCAAATGCGCCCTAAAACCCCTGCCTTTAGGCATGGGATAGAAGGCGCTCGCTATTGATTTAGGGATTGATAACCTTGCCGCTTGCACGAACAGTACCGATGGGTCGTCGTTCATCCTCGACGGAAAACACTTAAAATCCCTGAACCATCGGTACAATGCAAATGGCCACTGCAGTCCATCCTTGATCAGAAAAAGTACCCGCGTTCTGAACAGATGGCGCGGATCACGATGAATCGCAATAACCATTTGCACGATTACCTGATGAAGTCCGCACGATACATCGTGAATTACTGCCTGAATCATGAGATTGGCACCATTGTTGTTGGCTACAATCCTGATTGGAAACGTGACGCAAACATGGGCAAGGCAACAATCAGAACTTTGTGCAGATTCCTGCATGGGCAACTGCGCTATCAACTCGAAAACCTCTGTGAGCGTTACGGATTGCGATGCATTGAACAGGAAGAATCGTACACATCAAAAGCCAGTTTTCTTGATGGTGACGCAATTCCCGCTGGAACGGCACACACCAAGACGTCACATTTAGTGGCAAACGGGTAAAACGCGGACTCGACCGGGCGAAAGATGGGCGTACACTGAATGCCGATGTGAACGGAGCGGCGAACATTCTACGCAAAAGTAGCCACAGACTCACCGGTGGTGAGTCTGTGGCTAGGGGGTTTTTGGCAAACCCCTTGCGAGTAAAGCTCACTGCGGTGAGTTCCTCATAAGAATCCCCCGCCTTGACGCGTGGAGAGTGTCAAATAACTGGCGTGGCGGCATGGCCACTCTTGCCCGGGTCTTGTCGGATAGGTGATAGGGCTTCATGATAAAGGAAGATGGTCTTGAAGGGCGTTTGAGAAGAAATTGACAGCCGCCAACATCCCCTCACAATTTTAATACAAATCACGGGGGCTCAAATTGAGGAATGGGGATTTCTCTTTATGGGGATGGAATATAATATTATGGTATAATAACTCAACTTGGCCTGAATGGCGTTTGAACGCCTAGAGCGAGAGGAGGCCCTGTCGTGACAAATCGTTGGCTTAGAGGAGTTCTGACGCTCATTCTATCGGTACTCTTCATTGTGACCTTGTGGGAATTGATGAGCGGACAGACGTCCACGACGACTCATGAATCCTACAGTCGATTGCTATCAATGTCGACCGCGGGCCAGGTTCAAAAGGTCCGCATTGATCCCCAGACGCACACAGTATATGCGACCACATCGACCGGCAAAAGTTTTGAAACCACTTATGCCACCGGTGGAACAGCGTCATTGGCAGATTCATTGACGAATGATCATGTGAGTGTAGACATCATGAAGCCGGCCACGACATCGGTGTGGTTGAGTTTAGTCGGCAATCTGCTTCCTTTGCTTGTTATCGTGTTTATGCTTTACTTTGTGTTCAACCAAACCCAAGGCGGAGGCAACCGTGTCATGCAATTTGGCAAGTCGCGAGCCAGATTGCACACTGATGACGGCCAACGGGTGACTTTTGCCGATGTTGCAGGGGTGGACGAAGAGAAGCAGGAATTGCAGGAAGTTGTGGATTTTCTAAGATATCCCAAAAAGTATCTGGAACTGGGCGCCAGAATTCCGAAGGGGATTTTACTCTCAGGGGCACCGGGTACCGGAAAGACGTTGTTGGCTAAGGCCGTGGCCGGAGAAGCGGGGGTGCCCTTTTTCTCGGACAGCGGTTCCGATTTTGTGGAAATGTTTGTGGGGGTTGGAGCGTCGAGAGTGCGGGATCTTTTCGATCAAGCCAAAAAAAATGCCCCGTGCATTTTGTTCATAGATGAAATCGATGCCGTTGGCCGTATGCGAGGAGCTGGATACGGCGGCGGGCATGACGAGCGCGAGCAGACTTTAAATCAATTGTTGGTGGAGATGGACGGATTTGGAGTCAATGAAGGCATTATTGTCATTGCTGCGACGAACCGCCCAGATGTTTTGGATCCCGCCTTATTGCGTCCCGGCCGGTTCGATCGGCAGGTAATGGTTCACAGGCCGGACGTTAGAGGACGGGAAGCGATTTTGAAGGTTCACACCCGCGGGAAGCCGTTGGGTGAGGATGTTGACTTGGGAATAATTGCCAAACGAACTCCCGGATATACCGGTGCAGATTTGGCCAATTTAGCCAATGAGGCTGCACTTTTGGCGGCGCGCAACCGAGCCAAGAATATCCGCATGGTCGACTTTGAAGAAGCTGCCGAACGGATCATGGCGGGACCTCAAAAAAAGAGCCGGGTGATTTCCGAAAAGGAAAAGAAGGCTGTGGCTTTTCACGAATCGGGGCATACTCTCGTGGGGATGTTGGTGCCTCATGGAGATCCGGTTCACAAGGTGACGATTATTCCTCGTGGTATGGCCATGGGCTACACATTGCCTCTGCCTGACGAGGATCGATATTTAACCACCAAGTCCCAAATTCTCGACCAGGTGGCCATGGCACTTGGCGGACGTGCGGCGGAGGAACTTGTTTTTGGGGAAATTTCCACCGGTGCACAAAATGATCTGGAAAAGTCGACATCCATGGTTCGGCAAATGATTACGGAATATGGAATGTCCGAGGATTTGGGACCGATGACCTATGGCCAAAAGCAGGATCAGGTGTTTCTGGGCCGTGATTTGGCTCGGGACCGGGATTACAGCGAGGATGTGGCCTCCGCAATTGATCGCGAAGTGCGTCTGATTGTGATGGAACAGTATCAAAGAGCCAAGAATATTTTAATGGCTCACCGGACGACTTTGAACAACCTCGCCTTGGCTCTGATGGAAAAAGAGACTCTATTGGCGAATGAGTTACGTGCCATTGTGCATGGTCGAGAAGTTGCTATTTGATTTTGCACGGTCCGAAAGTCCGGGGGTTTTCCCTTCTTTCGGACCACTCTTTATGTTATGCGAAAGCTCGCGAGGAAGGAGTGGATGATTTGTCTGTCACCGCCAAAGACGAAGGATTTGTGGGTCAAACCCATCAAGGCGTGGGATGGTATTGTTTCCCTACATCACGATTTAAGACGATTACGCTTCATGCGTTCATTATTAATGAACTAAACCGTGAGGAGGCGGCATTTGGCGCCATACTGCCCCATATGCTACAACACGGAACAAAAAAGTGGCCGAGTTTCATGCAAATGGAACAGCATCTGGAAGAACTGTATGGGGCCTCATTACGGGCCGAAGTCGGAAAAATAGCTGACAAACAGCTGATTTCGGTTCATCTGGAAATTGTCAATGGTCAATATCTGCCCGGGAAACCGGATACGTTGAGTCTGGCTTTGGAATTTTTGCAAGAGATTCTCGATTATCCTTATACCCAAAACGGAGTATTTCCGGAGGATGTGCTTAATCAAGAGAAGGATTTGCTGAGGCGGCAAATTCTGGGGTTAATTAATGATAAGGGGCAGTATGCCCTCAGCCGCCTAATTGAGGCCATGGCCGACGGAAGCCGTTTTGGACTGCGGAAGCTGGGGCGGATTGAAGATTTGGAGAAGATCACGCCACATACTCTTTACGATTATTATCAAAAAGTACATAATACTCATCCCATGATTTTGTTTGCCGTCGGTGACATAAACCCTGAGATTATCGAGCAGTTTATCGGCAACTACCACACATCCCAGCCGCGCCGTGCACTGGGGAGCATTGAACCCTACAGAGCGCATTTTCATGACCGTCTTTTGACGGAACATCGGGATATCCGCCAGGGTAAACTGAACCTGGGGTATCACACAGGGATCACCTTAACAAACGGGGATTACCCGGCTCTGATGATGTATGCGGGCATATTAGGAGGATTTCCGCATTCCAAACTCTTTGTCAATGTCCGTGAAAAGGCGAGCCTGGCTTATTACGCCTATGCGCGGCTGGAGGCACTGCTTGGGTATATGATTGTGGGAGCCGGAATTGAATTTGAAGATTTTGATGCCGCTTTTGATATTATTCGTCAACAGGTGGATGCCGTGCGGCAAGGGGAGATTAGCGATCAAGAATGGGACTTTACGCTAAGGGCTTTTGACAATGACATCTTGGCGGAGGAAGACAACCCAAGTCAGTTGATAGCCCGTCATTTGGAAAGTGTTATGGCAGGGGGTGGGCTATTCGGGGAGCCCTTGCGAAAGGCTCTGCATGAAGTCACGTCCGAGCAGGTTAAACACGTGGCCCAGGACATTTCTTTGGATACGGTGTTTTTTCTGACACGAACGAAAGATTTGACGACAGTGGCGAGGGAGGCCGACGAATCATGAACGATTCAGTGCAAACCATTGAAGAAGCAGCCATTGGGGAAAGACGCGAACAATTGCTATTGCCTTCGGGATTGCGAGTCGTGGTCTTTCCCCGTCCGGGATTCAAAAAAACATTTGCGACGTTCGCCACTCATTACGGATCCATCGACAATGCTTTTCGCGATCCCAAGACAGGACAAGAGGTGAGAGTTCCCGACGGGATTGCCCATTTCCTGGAGCATAAAATGTTCGAAAAAAAAGGAGGCGGAGACGCCTTTGATGATTTCGCCAGGTTGGGCGCATCGTCCAATGCATATACCGACTATACCTCCACTACGTTTTTGTTTCAAACAACCACGCATGTTTTGGATAATATAGGGATCCTCTTGGATTTCGTGCAAGAACCTTATTTTACCGAACAAAATGTTGAAAAAGAGAAGGGGATTATTGAACAGGAAATACGCATGTATTTAGACATGCCGGGAGACAGACTCCATTCGAACTTGATGCGGGCTTTGTATCTTAATCATCCTGCGCACATTGACATAGCCGGCACCGTCGAATCCATCCGCACTATTACCCCGGATAACCTCTATACATGTTACCGAACGTTTTATCATCCGACCAACATGGTCTTGCTCGTGATAGGTGATGTGGACGCCAAACAAATCTTTGATTACGCCTGGGAAAATCAAAAGCACAAGGAATACCAAAAACAAACCGCAATTACGCGGATTTTCCCTGGGGAGCCTTCCACCGTAGCTGAAAAACACCGTGAACAACAAATGGTCGTATCAATGCCCTTGTTTGTAATGGGCTATAAGGATTCTCGGACGCAACTGGCCGGAAGGGATCTCTTGCGCCGTGAGATGACATGTGGACTTATGTGGCAAATGCTCTTGGGACGCAGTTCACCCTTGTTTCACAATCTTTATCGACAAGGATTGATAAATGACCGCTTTTCAGCCCGCTATGGTGCTTCGGCAACTTTTGGGTTCAGCACCTTGGGCGGGGAAACACCGGATCCCGCGGCCTTGGAAGCGCAGTTGCTGGAAGGGCTCTATCAGGCGCCACTGCGAGAAGAAGATTTGGCACGGGCCAAAAAGCGTGAAGTGGGCGAATATATTGCACTCTTCCAAAATCCGGAGGAGCTGGCTTATGCGTTCAATCACTTGTTCTTTCGTCAGATTGACATCTTTGACTACGTGAATACCGTTTTATCCGTCAATCTCGAGGACATTGAACGAGCCAGGCGTGATCACCTTAATGAATCACAGCGTGCAGTCTCTGTTATTCTGCCTCAAGAGGACGCTGAAGCGACTCCGGGAGAAGAATAACCAAGCCATGGTGCCATCTCAGGCCGTATAAATACGGGCGAAGATCAGCAATTTAACGAAGGTTTATAGGCGCTTGCCACAGCCTTTGGCAGGTGCCGGGGATAGACAACACAAAATCCTAGGTTCTCCTCACCAATGATGTGAGGGATTTCCGAAATAAATTTCTTGACGG
Organism: Bacillota bacterium; assembly: GCA_021821465.1. Classification (GTDB taxonomy): domain Bacteria; phylum Bacillota; class Sulfobacillia; order Sulfobacillales; family Sulfobacillaceae; genus Sulfobacillus. The sequence continues at coordinate 6,104 of JAKACM010000058.1, read as the reverse complement.
GATGCAAGGGAGTTTGGCCTATTTGGTTAGGGGTTTTTGTATCCCAATGAGTCTTTATCAAGGAGACTGAGTTCATGCACCCACATATTCATCTTAATCTTTAATCTCCTTGCCTATGACGCCGATTTGGCAATTTCGGGCGTTAGAGAAGGGGCGCGTGACGCATATTGTCGGGTGTTACGGCTTTTCTATGCCACCGATTCGCTCCCCAGCATAGAAGAATGTTGTCGTGTTTAGCATATGTCCGACTCTGTGATTAAGCATTAACGCCATCGTCTACAAGCAGGCTTGTCCCGCAATGGGATCGTGCCGCGAATATGAAAAAGTGAAAATAGTGAGAGCTCATGTATTCTTAATTCACAAGAACACCTTAAGGGTGGGAATATCAAGGGAGCATTTCACCCACCTTAATTTCGGGTACCATGGACGGCTACTCACGGTAGATAATCTATTGTGGATACCGAAGCCCATAGTTTACGCGATAGCACTGCCGTTGAACCCTTATCGCGAGCCACCCACGGGGAGGCTATAATGGCGACGATGCTCGGCATTGGCGGGAACGATTATGCTGTCCGCAAGACGATTGATGGACTCACCTTCGCTTCAACGCTATTGCCAATTCCACGTTGGCTTGTAGTAATCTCGTGGCCCATCCGAGAATTAATGGGTTGATAGGGATGGACATTTTGCTTCAAGGGCGGTTTGTACTTGATTTGAACGCTCTCACGGTTCAGGCAACCCGAGAGATTACCGGAGCCATTGATGGATAGTTCTTCCGAAGGCGGTTAGGGATAAATCAGCTTGCTAGTCTCGAATGAGGTGCAGCAGATTCTTAGCCAAAAAGAGGCACGGGTTCCGCTCCCCCCACAGGGTAGGAAAAACTTCAAGGGGCCTAAATCCCCGAGCAATATAGAACTGTCTTGTTTTCGCGTAAGCATCATCGGGCTTTGATTCATCCAAGGTCTTGACGGTGAGAAATTCCGTACCTTGTTTTCTACAACTCTCTTCGCATGCTTCCATCAAGGTGGTCCCTATGCCATGACGGTGAAATACGGGGTCAAGTCCCATGCAGTAAATCTCTGAGGTATAAGAATTATGGGGCAAAAGGGAAAGAAACCCCACCGGTTGATCACTCACGTAAGCAGCCCAAAATCTTGTGTTCTGTGATTTGTCAACGTAAGCTACGAGAGCCTCTTCAATGCCGAACCACTCTGGTAGCGCGCGAAGAACTCTATCGGCAATCTTCGATTTAAGTCTTTTGTCGTCAACCATTCTTACCCGATAATCCATGTCAGCCTCCTTGGAGTTCTACGGTATCATGCATATAATATTTTGTCTGGAATGAGAATGGCGACCGCAAATCTGGCTATATTGCCCCACCTTGGGAATCCAATCGAACTCCAGGCAATACAGCGCAGAAGATCACAGAACGCCACTTAATGATCAGGGGATAATGACTGGTCCGTCGGCCCCGGGGATTTCTCTGGGATCAATTTGCGCAGTCGTCCTTGTGAAAGATCTTGTGCCAGACATGGTCCATGACCCGGATCTTATATCCTCTCAGCCAAACTTGTCTCAACACAACACCGTTGGATCTCTGGATAGGGGGGAGTTGGACTCACCGAGTGTGAGTCCAACTTTTTGCTAAGACGTGGCAAATTTTGCGAGCATTTCTTCAAAAGCAGTTTGGTGGCTTCGAAACCAGCCCTCTCCATACTGTTTTGTCCACTTACTTCCATCCAAAATCATTGGAGTATCCCAAAGATAACGAGTTTCACGAAATCCCCGGGCATCAGAATTGATCAACCCCAAAAGCCAAACTGTTCTTGGACCAATCACCCGGCGCCGTATGGGTTTTCTGCTGATGCTTCGAGCCAAATGATAGGCATTCAGACCTGTGATGGGATCGGATCCGGGAATATGCCAAACTTGGCCGTATGCGTTCGGATCGTGACCCAAAGCCAACAGAGCACGCGCGGCATCGGCAACATGAACAAACTGGTGAGGGAGTGCAAGATCGCCAAACCACGTGAGAATTCCCGATTCCAATGAGGAAAAGGGAGCAATCCCGGGCCCGTAAAAATCGGGACAGCGTGCCACCATAACGGTGTGACCCGCCGACATCGCTTGCAATAGACGCATTTCGACTTCTTTTCGAATCCGTCCCTTTTCGCTGATGGGTTGGCGCGGGACGTCTTCGGACACGGGATTGGCTAGAGGCCGCCCATAACAATAGACATTGTCCACATACGTATAAGGTTTTGGTGTCTTATCTAAAGCTTCTAGGGTATCGTTAATCATTTGAGGATAATGGGACCAGTCGTCGTAACGCTGATTTCTGGCGTCAATTACCCAATCAACCTTTGGGAAGATCGCGACAAGTCTATCCGAACTCCCCAAACCGACTTCTTCGAGCTTAAGATTGGGGTGGTGAGTCATCTCTTGAAGCGCTTCTTCTAAGTGGGTTTGACTCCGCCCGCCTGCTATGACCTCATATCCTTGTTGCAGTGCTTGCTGCACGGTTTTTCTCCCTAATCTCCCTGTCGCTCCCAGAACCAGGACACACTCCTTAAGAGAAGTGGACATCAATCTTTTCCTCCTCGTTATGAAACCGATCGTTCGGTCGTTATAGCGGAAAATTTTTACGATGTCATCAAAATATTTGAGCACAAGACCACGACATGATTCACACGCGTTTGTATTGCGTCCTCGTTTAAGATCGCAGGTTCATCGACAATTGCGTGGTTGATGATGGCTTGGCAGTAACCTATCAAGACCTTATTAGGCCATAAACGGATGGGTTCCCCCTCATCGCGAGCGTTTTGAAGGAGTTGCTCGGCAATCAGCTTGCCTTCCTTTATCGCCGATTGCAACTCCGCATCCCGAAGAAACCGGTGATGATGTTGACGGACGAAACAAAACCGATAGGCGACTCGGTGATTTAAACCCCATTGGGTGAGGATCTTGGCCATATTTAACAAGCGGTCCCAAGCGGATTCGTTAGCCTCGGACAAGGCGTGGCGAATCGCTTCGTGTTCGGCTGCCACAATATCCATGAAGATGGCCCGGGCCAAGTCTTCTTTTCCCGCAAAGTGGGCGTAAAGACTGGACTTTGTCGAAAAGCCGGCTGCCTTCCGAATATCTTCCATCCCTGTTCCGTTGTACCCCGCTTGGTCAAACAATTGTAGTGCCGCTTCCATAATTCGGCGACGAGGATCCATCACAACTCCCCCATTGAGAACGACCGTTCGGTCACATTGGATATTACCACCCGATTATCACGATGTCAAATAACCAACTTAAGGGACATACTTCCTGAGTTATTAACGAAGTCATGTTTTTGTAGTATGATCTATCTCTGTTATCGAACTTCGGTGAAGTCGCAATGATTTTGGGCGCTTAGGAAAACGCTGGGCCGGTGGGAAACACAAGGCCGTCTTTAATCCCGAACGAACCTCGGACCCTCATCGTCGGTATCGTTGGGAAGATTTGTGCCTGGTAATTTACCACTCCCACGCTCCTATCGATCCCTTCTCGGGGGCTAGGCCGAATGCTCGGCCATGATCAAAAAGCAACCGGAAATGACAAGCGCTTGTTGTCCGATTTCCGTATAAGAAGTGGCTGACCAATTGGCGTAAGTTTTTTCTGTAAAGGATGACAATATTCTCGCGAGAGAGATCTTAATGAAAGGGGGAGACGGTTTTTGTTTGCCGTCAAATTAAAATGGAAACTCTGATGATTTCGGGAAATGATTTGAGTATTGAGCAAACTTACCGAGTCGCACATGGTCACCACCCCATAAAATTAAGCTCGGAGGCCGCCACTAAAATGGCGGCCTCCCGTCGTATGGTAGTGCGTTACTTAGCTGAAGGACATAGCGTTTATGGGGTTACCACGGGATTTGGGCGCTTTAGTGATGTGCTGATACCCGAAGACAAACGGAAAGAATTGCAGGTCAATTTGTTAAGAAGTCATGCCGCGGGAGTGGGGGAACCCTTTGCCGAGGAAATTGTTCGGGGCATGATGTTGCTTCGGGCCAACGCACTGGCCAAAGGGTATTCGGGGATCAGGACCGAGGTTGTGAATTTGCTGTTGGAAATGTTAAACCGCAATGTTATACCCCTGATTCCCTCCCAAGGCAGTGTTGGAGCCAGCGGAGATTTAGCACCCTTAGCACATTTGTCTCTGGTTTTGATTGGTGAGGGATCGGCCAAAGTGGGGCGATCCCAGGACATTCTTCCGGGACAGGCCGCTTTACATCGTGCGGGTTTAGAGCCGGTTGTGCTTGAAGCCAAAGAAGGACTGGCTCTGATTAACGGAACGCAAGCGATGGCATCTTTGGGTGTGGACGCCGTGATGCAAGCCCGGTTTCTGGGAATGTGGGCTGATGTGGCGGCATCTTTAAGCATGGAAGCATTGCGCGCCATTCCTATGGCTTTTCATCCCTTGGTGGCCAAAGTCCGATCTCATCCAGGTCAGAAACGTGTTCAGCGCCACCTTTTGACAATGTTGGAGGGCAGTCAATTGGTGACAAGTCCGGGTGAACTGCGTATGCAAGACGCCTATTCATTACGGGCGACGCCACAGGTCCATGGAGCTTGTCTGGATTCCTTGGAGCATATTCAAGAGGTTATCGGTCGGGAAATCAACAGTGCCACGGATAATCCCTTATTGTTCCCTGAGGTCGATATGATTATTTCCGCCGGAAACTTTCACGGAGAACCGTTGGCGCTCGTGCTGGATTATTTGGCCATAGCCTCGGCGGAATGGGCCAGTATCAGCGAGAGGCGTATCGAACGGATGGTCAATCCGGCCTTGTCCGGCTTGCCGCCCTTTTTGACGCGTCAAGGAGGGCTCTATTCCGGATTAATGCTCGCTCAATACACGGCAGCCAGTCTTGTTTCAGAGAATAAGGTATGGGCCCATCCCTCCAGCGTTGATTCCATTCCCACTTCCGCCAACCAGGAAGATCACGTGTCAATGGGAACGACCGCGGGTCGAAAAGCCCATACCGTCATCAACAATCTTCGTTACGTTTTAAGTATTGAACTATTGTGTGCGGCCCAAGGCTGTGATTTGTTGGGACCAGAAAAAATGGCTGCCAGAACGCACCGGGTCCATTCGTGGATCCGGGAACTCGTTCCGGCTTTGGAGGCCGATCGGCCTCTGGCACCCGATATTGAATGCATTGCCGGGAGCCTCTTGAAAGGGGATCGAGTGAGTTGGCTAGAAAACCTCTTGATGACGTAAAGGACCCAACAGACCTTGTTGTTCCGCCCAGAGAATGGCGGCCGTGACCGGATCATCAAAACCTTGGGGAGTGACATAATCGGCCACTTGCTGACATTCGGGCAGTCCGTCTCCGGAGGCAATGCCGATGCCTGCCCATTCGAGCATAGGCACGTCATTAAGGCCGTCGCCAATGGCTAAAATATTTTGGCGAGGTATGCGATATTGGCGGGCAAGATATCCAAGTCCTTCTGACTTGTTGACATGAGGAGCGCAGATATTGACCTCACGAAAATGGCCGTGATCGAACATCGTCAATTCATAATCCTTGCCCTTAAGCCCATAGTCGCGGACAAATTTTTCCACGTGATCCTGACCCACAAGCAAAATCTCCACGGGTTTGCGGGGAATAAGCGTGTCGGCAGTGATCAAGAGATCATCCGGCTTTTGCCAGCGTTCATAATCATCCGGTGTTCGGGTTAAGAAAACCGGGTGCTGATATCCTAAATAGAAGCGCATATGGGCTTGAGTGTCAAAAGACCAGTGGAGCATTTCTTCCGCACGTACTCGGGGAATTCCATGTCGGTACATTTCTGCGGGATGTCTGGCCGGATCAAAGACGTAGGCACCGTTATGCGCGACGACAGGTCCGGGTATGCCAAGTTCCTGACTGGATCTCAGTGCCGTGCGCCAACTTCGCCCGGTGGCAATAACAACATGGATTCCCGTTTGCCATAATTGCCGGAGTAAATGTCCGGCTTGGGGATTGACATGCAAATCCCCATTGAACAAAGTTCCGTCCAAATCGCATACAATCATCTGTATCATCGTAATCCGCCTCTTTTCTACCCATGGCTTCCTGCCAGACTCAAAGT
>JAKACM010000057.1 GCA_021821465.1 Bacillota bacterium | reverse complement strand
GCGCCTATTACGTCGGGAGTGTCGGCGGAGCATCTTTAGAGACGGTAAAACGCTATGTCGAGGCTCAAGGGACGAAAGAAAAACCCCGCAAGGCGGCCGCCAAGAGGCCGCCGCCCGCTTGACCCCCCCTTGGCTATCGCCTAAGAAGGGGAATGCGCGGGCGTTATTTTCAATTTTGTTTCGGTAGCACTCTTAAGTGAAGATAGAAAAATGAAGCGAATCACTATTTTCCTTCGCGTTAACGTTCATTGCAGTGTGTCCCTAGGCAATGAGATTGCGGTTGTCAATAGAAATTTTCCTGAGGAAAAAGCAGCGTGATAGGTAAGCCAGTCATCTTGAAATGGCTCATAATTCATTCCTTGAATTAATTCTTCGAGTTTGGACGTCGCATCGAAGATGTCCCGTGAATACTCGGTATTATTTCGCGGCAAGCGTTTGGACATAAATCGGCTCCTTGGATGCAAGAATTTCTTTTCGTAAAAAGAGTTTAATCGCCGAGAGGGGCACAAGATCACAGAACGTTCCAACAAGGCTTCTAATGCAACGCTTAAGCCTCCCAACCACAGTAGCGTCACCAACATTTCGGGATATGAATTTGAGGGGGAGACGATCAACCTCAGAGGGTGCACGTGTAATCACGGGATTTCCCCGTTTCGATGCCCATGGCGATCGATTTGGTGCAAGAATTGGCCCTGCCTTATCCATCCGGCAAACCTAGGTCATTATTGAGCCGGATGACGGATCGTTCGCCGCAAGTCAAGGCTCGGATAAATGCTACTATAGATGTCAGCTTGGACGCCCATCCAACCCGGGTTTGGAGTTGTGGAGAAGGTCCAGGAACAACTTGGTTATTCATTCCATCCTAAGAATCCAGGCACGGCCTCCCGATGAAAGCTTTGCAACTCTTGAGCCACACTATTCAAAACGGTGAGATTCGTACGATAAAGAACATAATGACCATGGACCATGCGCTCCACGAGCCCCACCGAATGAAGGAGGGTCAAATGCCGGGACACGGTACCCGCACTCAATCTCAAGGCATGACTTATAGCGCTGGTCGTACTCATTGACCCCACCAAATGCCTCACAATCAGAAGCCTGGTCGGTTCACTCAACGCATCAAGCGCCCGTTCCAATGCCACCGACGAGGGTACGGGCATGGCCCATTGTCTGACAGCCATGGATTGGTAGCTCACGGCAATCTGCCCCTCATCTCCATCAACCCAAAGATGAGGCCAGCAAAACACACTCGGAAATAATCGCATCACGGTGGCCGGCTTGACGCAAAATTCGCATTTCCAGGGCACATGCACCTGCATGGATGACAGCTCAGTGTCCAATCGAAATCTTGGGGAAATCTCTTGCCAAAAAACCGTAGACTCGGAATTTCCCGTTAATCGGCTATTGATATCGTGCTCCAAATACGAAACCGTTTCTTGCCATACCCCGTAAAATTCCCTTTTCCAAAAATCACGCATAAAAAAACCCAGACGGTCGCGCAACCATTCCAGTTGAAGATCCCATTGAGACCACCAACAAGATTCTGTCAGTAGAGTGAGGTGTTCCCATTCGGAATTCCGTGCCATACGCTGATCAAATTCTTTTGTCCATCGATGACGCACCCGTTCATATATCTGTCGCAGTTCATCGACACTAAGACCCATATACCTGTCCCATTCTTCGGTAAACTCCGCAGTAGATTGGCCGACCCGCGCCAGAGGAATCATGGCTTGAACCCATCCTTGAAAAAATGGGGTCATTTCGTCAAGATTCGGTGTAACGAAAGCATTCATCCTTTTTCTTACATCCAAAACCCAACGCAAGAATATCCCGTGATCGGTCGGACGGGAAAGCACATGAAGCGCCCAAGACATTTCTCGCATGGGAGACAACACAAAATGTTTGGATATTCGTTGTCCTAATACGGCGTCCGATTTCACGGTAAAGTGAATAATCACATTCGAGAATCCTCTTTTTGCCGATGGCTATGATCGTCATGCATCTTAGGCTTTATGTTAGGCATTTCGCTGGCTTCGACAAGAATTATGAGTTCCTTTAAAGCCGGGGCCCGCCTCAATCTGGCCAAAACGTCTGAGACAAAGGCCAATACCACGGTTTTATACTCAAAGTGGCTCAAAACCATCAATTTCCTCCATTGTATCATGGGCGAAACCACTGAAAAATTCTTGATTTCGACCGCACCTAAGAGGTTCGCTGTCCCTTAATATGCCCAGAGAGCAATCCGAGGGGTCTTTAAACGAATTCGGCTACGTGCTGTGTGACACATTTGATATGACCGAGCGTTGGTAAAAGCATGCGACATAACAAAGTCCCAGGATTAAGACCCCGGCAGCGGCAATTCCCGTCGCCGCCGCATCGGCCTCGGCCCAGCCAATTAACGGATAGGATGCGGCACTCATGGCATCGCCGGTAGTGCGCAAAATACCCGTGGCCCTGCCCGTATCGTTGGCTCGGTCCCGCTGTTGAACCGCCGCCGTCCAGACGACAGCGTATAAATTAACCATCGTGCCCACCACCGCTAAAAACGCCATCATCTCCCAGCCGTTGGAGGCACGAACCGTTCCCAGTGCCGCGATAATACCCAGAAAGTAGAGAAACATCACCGGAATTCGGCGGTAAATGACAGTAGGATAGCGAAAAATCGACCATTGGCCTATCAAGTTTCCTAAAACCAGACCGGCATTTTCCAGACCCAATGCCCAGGCTCCCAAGTGAAAACGCAAAAGTTCTAAAGGTAAGGCCGCATTAGACAGAAATGACGGGAGTTGCGACAGCCCACCTACGATGCTTAAAGGCCAGAGGTTTTGGGCAGGAACGGGAGAAGGTGCGACCTTAACAGGGGCAACATGTCGCCCCGGTACTGAGACTTTGACCAATACCGCTGTCATCAACCCCAGAATACTGGCCACCCAAAAGGGCAAACGAAACCCCCAAGACGCCACCATCCAGCCGCCGGCCAATCCTCCCGCCATTCCTCCCACAGCCACACAAGCATTAAATAACGCCATGCGCCGTGCCCGGTTCTTTGGAGATACCTGATAACCGATGAGTGCCAAGGCCGATGTCCAATAGATGCCAGCCGATGCCCCTTGCAAGAGCCTTAACACCACCATACTCCAAGGTCCCCATAACAGGCCATATCCGAATGCGACGATCGCCAGAAGAATGAAACTGAGCAAAAGAGACGCCTTAGCTCCATGTCTGTCAAACCAATATCCCGCCAATATGCCCGTTCCCGCCCGTCCAATGGCCCATGCCGAATAAGCCAGGCCCAGAATGGTCGGACTTGCTCCCATTTTGACAATGGCTAAGGGAGTATCGACTCCCATAAACAAAGCAATAAAGGACTGGAACGCGGCGATCAGGCCAATAATCCCCATCAAGGGGATCTTGGCGATATTGTTGTTCATGCGGGTTAGATATCCCGTGAAGCATGACCCCAGCGTTTACACATCTCCACCAACAAAGCCACACCGTATCCGGTAGCTCCCCCCGTGCTGTCTGTGTCATTAAACGCCAGTCCGGCAATATCCACATGTGCCCAAGGAACTTTTCCCGCAAAGTTCCCCACGAATAATCCCGCCGAAATAGTCCCGCCTGCCCGCCCTCCGCTGTTCTTTAAATCGGCGATGCTGCTTCGATTCAAGAGTGCATATTCCGCATCATGAGGCATTTCCCAGACGGGCTCTTCCATCATGTCACCCGATTCCCGGACTTCTTTGGCCAGGACCTCATTGTTACCGATAAGAGTGGCACGGATGGCCCCTAAGGCCACAACATTGGACCCGGTTAAAGTGGCGATGTCCACCACGGCCGATGCTCCTTCGGAAATCGCCATCGTCAAGGCATCGGCCAGGACCAAGCGACCTTCCGCATCTGTGGAGATAATCTCCACACGCGTATTATCCAACATCGTCACGACGTCACCGGGGCGATATGCAGCCCCGTCCGGCAGATTTTCTGCCAAGGGAGCCCATGCCATCACATTGATGGGCCACGCATTTTCGGCCACGATTCGCACAGCGGCCATGACGGCAGCCGATCCGGCCATGTCGGCTTTTAACTTGCCCATCCCTTCCCGCGCTTTTAACGAGATCCCCCCGCTGTCGAATACAATGCCTTTCCCCACCAAAGCGAGCCAAGGTGCCCCTGGTTGGCCTTGGTAGCGGCCAACCAAAAGAACAGGGGGTCGCTCGCTTCCCGAACCCACAGCGAGAATTCCCCCGGCTCCCAGCTCCTTTAGCGCTTCGTGAGTATATGTGTGAAATTGGATTGCCTTTGGCGCATCTTGTTGATATAAAACCGCCAGATGTTCGGGCGGTTTTTCATTGGCAGGGCAATTCACCTTATCCCGGGCCCAAGACTGGCCACAAGCAATAGCCGATAACAACTCAAGGCGTTCGAACAGTGTTTGATCGGCCACCACTTTGATCTCTTGTACCGGATCCTTGTGCTCCCCATAATGATAGAATCCCTGTTCCAGACCGAATATGACCGACGGCAACATCTTTTCGTTGAGCCCCGCCGTCCATATCCCGACCTCGGCAGAACCTTGTTGTTCGGCAAGCTGTGCCGCTTCGCGGAAGTTTCGGTACCGATGTTGGCGAATGGACGGTGTATCCACCACAATCATCACACGCAAATCACGCGCCAAAACAACAGGCGATCCCTTAGGCAAAGGAATAATTTCGGCTTCCTCACCCCACAAAACGGGACCGGCGCTGTGCCACAACTCCCTGGGCACAATGAAGACCTCCGGCATATCCAAAGACGAAGACTCTGTCATAGTCCATACTCTCATCGTCATCCCCCTCTTCTCATTTTGATCCCGTTTCTTGTGAGACCGAGCAATATATCAGCCCCAACAGGCACTGATGGCCGCACGGGCCAAAATATCCGTGGCATTAAACACCGGCACCCGAATATCGGGTTTGGGAATGCCTGCAAACACTAGCGGTGTTTCCGTACAAGCCAGAATCATCGCGTCTGCGTCTCGTGCCCAAGGTTTCAACATAGCCTCCTCCAACCGGTAGGCCCATTCGAGTCGAACCCCTTGTGCCTTAACCGCGTCGATTAACTCCATAATCCCCTCTTGAGTTTCAGGATCCGGATAGACTGCCGTGATCCCTCTTTGCCTGAGGGGACCATCGTAAAGTCCTAGCTGACAAGTCGGAGTCGTGGCGATAATACCGACCCGGCGATAGGGTAATCTCTGGATTTCGTCGGCCGCTAACTCCAGTAGATTCAAGACCGGGATGGAAATACTCTGAGCAATTTGATCGTAGTAGGCATGGGTTGTGGTTGACACAATGGCCAAGACTTCGGCCTTCGCCGTAACCAGTCTTTGCGCCACTTCAATGAGTTTGGGTACCGGAGAAGGTCCTAACCCCCTTAAATGGTCGAGCCGACTGGGAATCGAATTCTCGGCACTCAACACCACGGAAAGATGATCGTGATCTCCTGCCGCCGGCGTCAATTCGATCAGCCTGCGATAGAAATGGGCCCCGGCTAAAGGCCCCAAACCCGCCAAAATTCCTAACGTCTTTTTCGTATGGTTCGACCCCCGTATGCATGCTGTCATCAAAATTTTTTGGTTCCTTGTCCAATACCCCTGTCCCCACGAGCACGACAGTGAATACCTCTGTACCGGAAGACATTTTACGCTATTGATATTGAATGCGAGGATCCACAACGGCATATAAAATGTCGGCCAAGAGGTTTCCCAAAATGGTTAAGACCCCCACCATAATCACGATTCCGAGCAAAATCGGGTAATCCCTTTCTTGGGCAGCGTTCCAGAATAAAAGACCCATTCCCGGATAGTCAAAGATTATTTCAATGATCAAGGCCCCGCTGAACAAGCTGGGAAGAGACATTCCCACCAGCGTAATCAAGGGCAGCAGGGAATTCTTGAGGGCATGGTGGATCAAAACGGCTTTCTCACTTAATCCCTTGGCACGCGCAGTACGAATGTAATCTTGCACCAATGTTTCCGCCATGGACGACCGCATATAACGACCCCATCCCGCAACCGATCCGATAATTAAAACCGAAGCCGGAAGGATCAAGTGGTCCACGTAGGATCCCACGGTAGGATGGGACAAGAGAGGATTATACAGCCCGCCCGAGGGAAACCAACCTAAGTTAATGGAAAATGTCGACACCATCAGCACTCCCAACCAAAATGTCGGCATCGCATAAAGAAAATACAATAAAGCACTCAAGACATGATCGACGGGTCGGTCTCGGTGCACAGCCTGGTAAATTCCTATGATAATGGCCACAACATGTGAAATGGCAATAGCCGTCACAACCAGAATCAAGGTGCGGGGTAAATTGACCAGTATCAGACTGGTGACACTTTGGTGGTATGTGTAGGCATACCCTAAATGCCCCCGCAAGAGTTGCCCCAACCAAATCACGTATTGGATCCATAACGGCTTATTCAGTCCCAACGAGCGGTTAATCTGAGCAATCAGAGCCGGTGTCGCCTTGTTCCCTAACATCACCACTGCCGGTCCTCCCGGCACAACATGAATCAGCACAAAACTGACAATGGAAAGAAGCAACAAAGTGGGCAGGGCTTGCACAACACGCGCCAAGGCATACTTCAACATCCGATCTACCCCCCTCGAACTCGAGAATCCATGCGTGTATCCAATGCCGCTCGAAAAGCGTCGCCGATAAAACTAATCGAGAGCACGGTCCAAAGCACCGCCAAGCCCGGTGGATAAATCAGCCACCAGGCATGCTGAGGCAGATAGGTCATCGCATCCGACAGCATAGCCCCCCAGTTGGGAGTAGGCGGGGGCAGACCCATACCCAGAAAACTTAGGGATGCTATCACCAGCACAGCGTCAGCCACCATAAACGTCGTCGCCACGATTACCGTTCCCAAAATATTGGGCAAGAGATGCCGTAAAGCAATATGCCCGATACCGCCTCCCACCGCACGGGATGCTTCCACATAAAGACGGTGTTTTAAGGAAAGCACTTCTGCACGCACCAGTCGGCTGACTCCGTGCCAAGAAGTAAAGGCGATCAACAAAATGAGCAGTCCCGGACTTGGAGTTACCAAGGAATCCAGGAAAATGAGCAAAAAGAGTCCTGGTATGGCCCGCAATAAGTCAACCAGCCTCATCATGATCACATCCACCCATCCCCCAAGATATCCGGCTACCAAACCATAGATAATACCGACCACCATAGCCGATAGTGCGGCGGCAAATCCTACCTCAAGGGACATTTGACCGCCCAACATCAACCGGGCCATCATATTTCGTCCGAGGTTATTGGTTCCCAGGGGAAATCGGAACGACGGAGCCTGCAAAATCGCTGTCAGATGCAAAGCATAAGGACTTGCCCGGTAAATGAGGGGCCCGACAAATGAAAATCCTATGAGAAAGCCTAATCCCACGATACCCATCCAAGCCAAGGGATGGTGCCAAAATATGCGCCGGAAACGCGAGCTCTCGGGTGCTTGACTGATCGTCTCTCCGGATTCCAGTGTTTGGGTTTCCTTGTAGATCGCCGACATCTCACGTCCCTCCTATGGTGATCTGCGCCGGAACCTGGGTCAACATCTTTCGGCTGGGTCCCAAGTCAGAGTGATTTCTCTTCACGGACAGATCCTCTTATTTCCCCACCCACCAATATTGCGGAGAGATCCCATCGGTAAAGGTATTGGCTGAAGAACGCACCCCATGGACATTATTGGCCACCTCATTTAATTGTTCCGGTACCGGCATCCACAAATTGGGCAAATGTTTTGCCGCAAAGAGTTGATAGGCATTCAGCGCCTGTTGGGCCGCCTGAGGCGAAGAATGAGGGGCATGCGTCGCGGCAATCAAGGAATTCATGCTCTGATTGGAATATCCGTAGAAGTTATATCCGCCGTTAGTTTGATACATCCCGCCGCCACTGGGATAGCTGCCGCCATAACTCCATCCCAAACCGGTTTGAATTTGCCATTTGGTCGGTTGATGGTGATATTGCAGCATTGTGGCAAAAGGCACCGGACTGAGTGAAACCTTAATGCCCTCTTTGGCCCAATCTTGTTGCATGATTTGCACCATGGCCAATACGGTACTGCTGCCCGCATCGTACTCCATATTGAAAGCCAGCTGTTGTCCTTTGCTGTTGGTCATGACGTGATTAACCAGATGCCATCCGTTTTTCTCAAGCAAATGAGTCGCCGCGGAAGGATTGTATGAATACGTCGAATGAGTGAGTTGCGGGGCCAAAAAGGTATTGGGGTGCAATGGAACCGGACCGGTTCCGGGTACACCCATTCCGTTGTACAACGCTTTGATAATGGCAGACTGGTCGATACCCATTTGCATGGCCTGCCGAACGGGCAATTGTCGCAAAATCGACCCCACGGAAGGATTCTTGAAATTTAAGATAGTGCGGTCGATGGAGTAGCCATAGGACGGGCTCAAGGTATCATTGGCCAACTCGCTGCGCTTGGAATACATGGATAAAGGCAGTTGGCCGACTTGCACTGTTCCTGTCTTCAAGCCATTCACTTCGGAGGTTTCCGACGTTTGATACGCCAATACGAATTTGTGGAGATAGGGCTTATGACCGTCATAATGGGTGTTGGGTGTGAAAGTCCATGATACATTTTGGATGGCATTGGTCAGTCTAAAGGGTCCGTCCACCACCTTGAAAAAGTTTACATTGGTGCCATTGGCGGCCAGATAGCTTAATTCTTGGTTCACATTATGGGGATAACGGTTCCAAGCCTGGGCAGGCAGAGGCATGAAATCACCCAGCCCGTCGTATTCAAACCAAGCCTGATTGACCGGTTGCGTCAAGGTAATTTGAAATTTGTGGGTGTTTAAGACCTGAAAGCTTTTAATCAATTGAGGCACTCCTCCGGATCCCGCACCGGCATAAGGCCAGGGGGCAGGAGCATTAGGAGAACTCGCGGCCTGAATAAGTTTCCAAGTAAAAGCCACGTCATTCGCTGTAACCGGAGTTCCGTCCGACCAACGCCACTTGGGATTCATGCTGACGGTATAGACGGTCCCCGATTTATTCCAGGTAATGGAACTGGCAATACTGCGGGACAAATCGATCTTTCCGTTGGGCGCGATGTGAAAAAGTCCTTTGTACATGAGACTCGCTGCCCAGCCGTCATAGAGACTGTTGTAGGCCACAGGCCGTAGGGGTTGATACCAGTTAACGGCGACCAAAGGCCCTAAGGCTTGGATAACGGTACCCCCGGAACTGGGTTTGACCGAGGTGGATTTAGTCGTCGGCGGCTTCGCGGCGGAAGTCCCGCACCCTGCCAGACCAAAAGAAACCAGGATAAGAACCGCGGCTCCCGTTGTGATAGGGGTATGGCGACGGTTAGTCTTCATTTCATACTTCCTCCTTGTTTTTCAATAAGCAACAAGTTCGGACAGCAAATTGCGATGTGCTGAATTTCTGCCGATTTGTTCACAGTTCCACAACAATGCACAAAATGATCGAGATATCAATAAGGACGATGAGTATCCGGGGCTCAGTGCAAAACCCTTACTTTTGGCAGGTTCGCTCCCAATCCCTAACCATCATATGCGGACAAAATTTGTGAATTTTTGATTAAGTATTGGTGTAAAATTCTATCTTCGCAATGTAATTCCTTCCGAAGAAACCAAGATTGCTTTTTTATCGAATTTCAGATTCCTTTGTGTTACCTCAGATCTCGGTAGCGGTTCCCTTGTTTCCATGTCTTCCATGTCTTCCATGATGTGCTAAAGATCTGAATTAACTGGCAGGCGGTCTCATAAGAGCCCATGAGTCGGCGACGCGTATTACCACAGGAACATGATTCATGTGGCTCCATAACGATCCCCGGCTTTTTTCAGCGACCCACGACGAAAGAATTAATCCACCGGATTTCCTCCTGAGATTCGGTGCTGGTTTTTCATACTTGGCACACCGGTATTTAGTCAGTCTCTGGTATATGTGTTTTATAGATGCAGTTGGATTGGGAGGTACCCCCTGTTAAGTCGGGGATTCCGATGTACGAATAGATTCAGTCGCCTTGATGTGACCTTTTGCCCTTCGTATCGTTATTCTTAGTGTTCGATCATACCCGCTGATAGCCACAGCACAGGCGGACGAACACCAAAGCACCAAACTACAGGAGGATGACATGACAAAATCTTTCGGCTTTGTAACCGCACTTGTTCTGGGTTCTACGACTCTTGTTGGCTGCGGGATCGCCAGCCATTCAGCCACTCCGGCTCCCGCATCGCAGTCGCCATCAGTCGCAGGAACCCGCAAAACATCGAGTCCATCGTCTGGGACGACTCATTCCTCAACCTCCACTTCCACCGCCCCCACCACAGTCTCACACAGCTCCGGGGGAAATTCCGGGGCACTGGCACTGGTCCGCGAATGGGCCCAAGCAGCTCTTAAAGGCCAGGCCGTCGGCATCCCCTACGGCGACCAAAAGAGCTATGACTCCCTCGCGAAACTGTGGGGCCTTAGGGCCGGAAACGGCGTCAATGGCATTACGTACGTCACATACAGTGCCCATAACGCGGTGGTGGGTTTCAATGAGGGGGATCAGTTGGCCGATGTGCGGTCCTATAACCCCAATTTGCACCAGATTACCTTGGCCGACATCGAATCGGTTATGGGCCAACCGCAGTCGGTGAGCCACTCTACGGGGTCAGTGATATACACTTATGACCGGGGTTCGTACCGTTTGCTGTGGGTGTTTTCCAAGTCGGCATCGGGCCAGGTGAGTACGACCGTCAATCATGCCGATGTACAGTGGCCCCAAGGCATGGTGGCACCAATGGGGACAAATCCGCCAGGAAATGGAGCATCAAATGCCCAAGACATCGCGCTTATCAGCCAAAAAGGCTATGGTGTCACGAGCACAACACCCAATGCCTCGGTAAAAACGGCATCTGGGGCTATGCTCACGTCCTGGATTGGCACCGCAAAGAAGTCACAAGACGGTTATAACCACTATGTGTTCTTCTTTCTCAACGGAAAATACTTAGGCACTGACACCACGCAACCCAGTCTGGAAATTACCCGGACGCAACCTGCAGGAATCGGCTCTATTGCCGTGACGTATCCGGTTTATCAGAAAAACAATTCGTTCGCCGATCCTACCGGGGTGCCGGTAACGATTACGTATCATTGGAATGGCACCCACTTACTGCCGAATAAACCCTACCCCCAACAATTTCGTTGAGAGGATTGTCTCGGGGCAAATCTTGGGGTCATCGCATCGGTTGACGATATGCCGGGGCATTGACGTTCCACTTCCTCTCGCACCCACCGATCATTCTGACGAAAACCCCACAATCCTTTGAAAGGGCCCGCATGATCGCATTGTCTTCCACCCCCTCCCCTAAACCATGGACACACGGGGAGAGTATGCCCACCACAGCTCAATTAAAAGCGGACCGCGAGGCCTATCATCGTGTGATCCCGAGGATCCGCATGGCTCGGCTTTTGGGAACTTGCCGTGGACATTGGCCCCCCACGGTTTTCCCGTCAGGTCGGAGTCGATGCCATCCGAATGTCAAGAGGCGATCGACTTGCATCTCGAAGGGCGCAGTGGGTCATCAAGACAGTGCGAAGAACCTCCATGAGTGAATGCCGGGCCCCGAAACGTAAATCCGTCATTTCACCGCACCTCACCCAAAATAGGTGCCAATGGCCGGCGAGCCGTTTTCGTCCTCTGCCGCGACGGCTAAGAGTTGATAGCGCAAAACACGATGACCGTACGAAACCGGAGAGCCAAACTCTATGGAACGCTACAGTGTCACAGATACTACCATGGTTCAACAGCGTGAGAGAAGTGAGATTTTCCAACGGCTATCTCACGGTCCATTTGGACCGACCTCGCACGGAGGGTTTCTCTGAATGGAAAAGATTACAACAAAATCAGAAGCTACACCCACTCGTCACGGATTTGTTTCCAAACGTGTAGAGAAATCATATCGCAGGGATGAATCCCATAAGTTCCACGAGCGCCAAGATTCCCGCGTTGTTGCTCCCTCGTGCATTGCAATCGTCCCCACTGAGAGAACCAGCACGATGGACACGCCAATAACGACGCGTTTGGGACAGGCGCTCATCGTCAAATAAATGAGTCGGGAGCATCGGAGCATATTCATCGCGGTGCCCCTCCTTTGGTGTGATAAACGACAATGTCATCCAGCGTCGCCGGTTCCAATACCATATCGATCACGCCCGCCATGTCAATCGTTTTGATCAACCCCTCAAATCCCAGAGCGCTCTCCCGCATGGCAATGAGCTGCTTTTGCCATTGCGGTGTCAACTAACACGGGCAAGAGATCCCGGATGCCCAATCCCCGATGCGCTAAGAGAATCGGACGAAAGGAACCGGTCCACAGCCCCGCGACCCGTTTGAGCAAGGCGCTTTCCATCTCTCGCATCCGATCTTGCATTGAATCTTTCCGCACCATCCGCCCAAGCCAAAGGCAGAGCACGGCCATGAGTATATTCGGACACTAAAAACTGGGGATAAGCTAGCGCCCTGTATCTCACCGGCCTTAGTGATCAAATCAGGATTGACAAAGGTTCATACAGACAGTCTATACTGAAAAGGTAACAGACGGCTGATTTTTCCAGACGATCCCGATGAAAGGCAGATGCTGGATGATGTTGCAACCTCTGATCGCTCGGCACACCAGTGTCCTGCGGACATTATGCGCGCAAGAGCATATTGTCGAGTGCATCATCTTTGGGTCCGCTACGCGTCGGGATTTTGACAACACCAGCGATGTTGACATGGTCGTGCGCTTTTGATTCTGATCAACGGGTCACCTTGTTTCGCTTAAATCGCCTTGCTCATAACATGAGTGCGATTATGGGGCGTTCTGTCGATCTGCATACGTGGGCTGAAATTCATCCCCGCATCCAAACCAAAATTCAACGAGAAGGGGTGCCTATTGTTGAGCAAGCCACGGGATGATGATCTCGTCCTGGCGACGATGCTGGATGCCCTGCGGGCGATCCGGACCTATACAAAAGGCTAGACCTTGGAGACATTTAGCCAATCGAATGATGCAGGATGCGGTCGCCAAGAATTTCGAAGTACTCGGGGAATCCGCTGGACAGTTGAGTTCCGAAATTATCGGTCACAACCCGCAAATTCCCTGGAATAACATGGTCGGTTTGCGTCATCGATTGGTACATCAATACGGTGGGATTGGATCGTGGTGAGGGAACCCGTCCAATTGGATTTGCCCCTCTTGCTCGATCACCTTACAAATTTGTTGAAACAGATGGGCGAGGTCGACGATGACCCGTAAACCGGGACTGGCTATATTGAGTCCCCACCATCAATTCGCCAGGTCTCACGAAGCTCATCCGTTCATATGACAGATCGGATTCCACCGACCCGGAACCCTCGGTGCTTAGCCGTTTGGTCGTTCTTGTGCTGATATGGCCCTTTTCTCCTTCTGCCATGGCTCTTCTACTGCCCTGAGTTGGTAAGGAAGTATAAGGGATCAATCGGGTTCATATCGCTTGGATTCGGGTTGAGGAAATGCCTTGATATTGGTCCGTGGGCTCATTATTGAAGGACTCTCCACCACCGGCAAATCATCGTTGTCTTCTGCCTTAAAGAAGGCGCACAGTCGACGTTCAAGTGTCGAGCACACCATGTTCGCGGTGAGTGAGCACTATTCACAAGGACTACACTCCGTCATGGGGTGCTACGATCCCTCAAACAGGAGGAACACCTAGAGCTTCCTAGAGCGGCACGTGGACTACATCGAGCAATTGTATTGATGGATCGATTCCCGGGGTCATGCAAAGACATCAAATGGCGTCTTTTACTTACTCGAACGATTCCACTTAAACCATCTTCACGCATTCGGTAAGAGGAGTCGATCTGCTTCGGCCAGTTCCAAAAATTTTTTCTTTAGTCCAGCCGACGTCGTCGTCTTCCATTTATGTCATTTCGTGCAAAAGAAGTCGCCGAACCTTCGGAAATCTCTTGTTTTCGTACTGTCAGACCATCAAATTATTTATTTTTCCAGATGCGAAATATCCATAATGCGACTATCCAAAAAACCCAAAATATGACCATCGTCAGATCTATTGGAGACAAAAGATCTCCCATCGCAGGTCATCGCCTATCTACTTTATTGTAACATTCTGTTCCTAGTATACTCCTCGCGGATAACAATTGAGGGAATTGTATACGAATACGAGATGGGCATCCTCTGCCCCGTAGACGCCGCGATACCAAGAGATTGATTTCTCTAGCGAAGGGAGAGAATCCGATGCCTCAGTTCCAAATATCCGCGAAAAATTACAGAGGCTGGAGAACGGAGACGCCTTCAGGATCCTCACCCCCAAGTTCTACGAAGGATCGAGGCCGTCTATATGGGGGGGAAGAGGGCATCGGGCACCGAAGTGGCGCGGTTGTTGCAGGTTTCGGAGGGCGGTGTCCGAACATATCTGAAGGCCTATGAAACCAGAGGGCTGACATTAATCCCCATTGCGCGGCATTGGGACACCCATGCCACCACCTTGCGGGGACTTGCCAGCTGTCCTAAGAGAATGTCTGTACCTCATTTTCCGCACCAGGGAGAATCTCTGGGAATCAATCAAGAGTTCTCTATCACCGGCAATTCTGGCCGCATGGGGTAAGGCAGGTCAACTACCTCATAAGCTAAATCGTCTTCTAAGTCGGGTTAGAGTTCTGAATGCTCATCATCCGTCGAAACCCGTAACCCACTCTACTCAAGTTGTATTGAGGTTTTAACGCCATAAGATGGCCATTCTCTCACAACCTTAGCGCCGTTGCTCTTCCTTGTTATCAGTTGAGAGGCACCCGGCCCCAAATGGCCTCACCGTAATAGACATGGCGTTTTTCATCGGGCCGCGTTTGAGCGGCAATCTGTTCGCCTCGTTGCTCCAGATGTTGGAGGAAATTGACCCGTTCCCGATAGGGCAAACGCGCCAAGGTATGCTGAAAAACAGCGGCGCCCTTCACAAAGAAGGTAAAAAAGGCGTGATGGTCTTCGGCTGTGATTGTCACGGGAACCGGCCAGATCTTCACATCCTGCAAAGAAGTCTGACGGAAGGCCTCTTCTAAGCGGCCCGGCGGCAGGCCGTTACGGTCCCCAAAAGGTAGTCCCCACTCCTCGGCCAACTCACTTAAAGGTCGCAACCACAAGGCCACCATAGGAATCTCCCGGACGTCAACATCTGGCGGAGGCAACAGCGCCCCGACCCATCCTCCCGGCTTGGTCACGCGCACCATTTCTTGCACCGCCTCGTCGACCTCCGTAAAGTGGAGAACGGCCACTGCCACCGTTTGGTCGAATTGGCTGTCTTCAAAGGGGAGGTGTTCGGCATAAGCTCGGACAATTTGCACATTAGTGATATCTTCTTTCGTGCACTTATCTTGCAAGTGGGCTTCCATGGTCGGGGAGGGCTCTACCGCCACCACCACTCCGCCGGGTAACACCTCTTTATAGAGCTCCATGTCTACCGTGACGCGTCCGGTTCCGGCTCCCAGTTCCAACACCTGCATGCCGGGTTTTAAGGGACGAAGATCCAAAAAAGTTCGAGTCGCCTGATCGCTATCGGGTCCTACAACCCGGAAGACAGTATCATAATCCATGTCGCGAAAAATGTCCCAGCGTTGCTGATTGGCCCGCCACGCCAACTCCCCGGATTCTTCCAGAATCCGTTCCATTTCTTCGAAAACACTTCGGCCCCGCGGCGTTAACCGCAACATGTCTCCCTTACCCGTCAGGGATTCTTTCACCAAGCCCATGCGTAAGTATAAGGACAATTGGTCAGCCAGCAAGTCTTTCACCCAGGGACGGTGGCTGACACCTGATAAGAATTCATCCCGGCCCAAACGGCGAAAATATCGCAAGGCATTGAGATCTTCGAAAGACCAAATGACATGAAAGACCCGGACCACGGCATGCAAGCCCCATGTTTCACCAGCCGCGAACTGTTGAAGGGTGACCCCGGCCTGTTCCACAGTCCTCTCGGTCACCAGTTTGACATCCGATTGCGTATGAACCTCAAACAAGGCCATGGATCTCAGAACCGCCTGAAAGAGATGTGAGAGATATTGATCGGACAAAGGATAGACAGGCCATATCGTCTCTTCCGTGCCCACCTCCGACGCAAATCCCGCCGCGAGCTCTGTTAACCGGATCTCGGCCGCGGAAGTAATCTCCGCCTGCCAACCGCCATGCATCCACGTATCCATCACGACACCGTTGGTGTACGCGCGTCGCACTAAGTCAGACAAGTCGGGGTCCGTAACAATTTGCCACCCTATGGAATATAAACTGCGTGCCATCATCTCGGCGTAAAAATGTCCTCCTTTTCACAGACAACAGACAGAACGCCGCGGTAGTGGCTCCCAGCCTGTTCCCAAACAATGTTCTCAAGAATTCCCGTGAAAAAACCCGCCTACTTCGAACTTCTGTTGGGCCGATCTGTTTCGCCATAGACCGACCGTTAAGACTTACGATCTTATCGACAGGGTCTTGGTCTGTTAGTCCATCCGACTCTTTATCATGCCGACTCATAATCAAAATACTGGCAACGACAGAAGGAGCCATCGCCTGCAGTTGAAATCCCCGAGTCCTATTCTCTTTCCCACGATCCGTCTTCTTTGCCGATGGGAGAGTTCATAATGTCTAGTACAAACTCATGATAGCATGGCGAGACTGCACTCATTGTATCACAATGATGTTGTCTGACGTCTTAAATTAAGACAATTATCGTCACAATTGTCGGTAGTTGACGGAATTCTCCGGATCCACGTTGGTGGCAGCTTAGAGTGCTCACACAATCCCATGTTCCGAAAGCGTTAGTGATCAAAGGTCTGGCCCAGTATTTGCAATAAGGCACCAGACAACTGAAAAACAGTGCCGACGCCTCTTTCCCTGAACGTAACGCTTTCTCATAGGCACTCATTGAGAATATCTACCGGACTATCAACAAGCCAAAGTGACCCAATTTTTATGACCAGATAATGTCGATTTAATGACCAATACCATTCGTCTCTTCATTAAGGCCGTTGGCAGATCTCATGGTGGACTATAAGAGGGCTCCCTATCCCTTTTGGTAAACTTGGACTCACAGCCAAATCACCCAGTGAATGAACACTAGTGGCTGATGCAAGCCTCTCTACGTCATAAGTGAAATGAGATATAATGTGCATAAGGTGGATAGCAATGATGCTTCCGGGGAGATATAGTGGGCAAATCAGTATCGACTCTGGTGAGACGTCAGAGACGGGTTCTGACATCATCGCAAGAATCGTAAGACTTGCTTTTAAAACCGGTAGCCAAGGAACCGGACGTCACAATGCCTTCGAAGGACTTCTGAAAACCGAATTTCTCACGTATGTGAATGCCGGACTGCCTAAGAAGGCGAGTCAAAGTCATAAGACTCCCTGGACCCTGAAATCTGCCAAAACAAACCGAGACGTTATATTGCCGTTCGCATCGAATCATCGAATGTGATCAGGATCCCTCATGGGGGAGCAAAGGAAAAAATTTGAATATGTTTCGGCTTGGCGAAGACCACACCGACATATTCAGAAAGGACGCACAATTATGATCCAAGATCTCGCCTATATTGTTTGCCCGATACAACGGGCAGCCACTTTGGTAGGAGACGTCAGCGTTATCGTGATTATTCGAGAACTACAAAACGGCCCCAAACGATTCGGTCATTTTGTGGATGTGGGACTGAATCCACGGTCTTTATCCAAACGTCTGCAACGTTTGGTGGACGAAGGGATCTTAACGCGCACAGCCTATGCGGAATCCCCGCCCAGGGTGGAATATGCCTTGACAGCCAAAGGCAAAGCTCTTGCTCCAATTTTGAGTGCTTTGCAAGAATTTGGCGAAAGTTGGATGCCGAGAACACCATGGGACCGACAGATCTTTGAAGAAGAAAGCCGAAAGTCCTAACAAGCCCCGCGATGGTTGCTTGGACCTCAAAATCTGTCATAAATCACGAAGTAAAAAGAGAACCGATAACTGGCCTTGGCCGCTTCTCATAATGGTAGTCATTTCATCTCACCACTGCTTCGGCACTGCCGTGAAACCAGAACAAGCATCCCAAAAGTTGCCACAACAAATAGTATTTCTCACAGGCGGTAATTTGTACACCTTCAGCAATCGATTTTTTGTTGGGGACGAATAAAGTTAGGTGAATACGTTATTAAGAGTAGGCGGATCCTAATATCCGCCCAAGTCCAGACAACAAGATGAGATCCGAGTTTTCTTTTGCCTCTTCCAATAAGAGATATTTGCCTATCAAGACATGTCCGCCTCCAGCACCGATACTTCCCTGTCTTCCTTGCGAACCAGCAGAAGGTACAAAATTGCTGTGAAAACCGGCCCGACATAAGCACTTAAATCGGCACCGCCAAACCATTGGGTAGATAAGGGGCTGACCCACAAAGCAGAATTCACGGTCCAAAAGGTCACAAATGCCCCCATGAATAAGGCCAAAACGGCCCTGCCATTCACTCCTTTTCGGTACCAATACAGGCCGTCTTCGGATAAATTAACCAATGAAGGACTGTCATATTCTCCTTGACTTTTCCAAAAATCCACAAGATAGATAGCCGTCCAAGGACCAATTACCAAAATATTGAGACTTAAAAAATTCTCAAAAAAGTTAACGAATCCGGGAGCCAGGAACAAAGCATAAAGCGCGATCACTGTGCAAATGACAGCATCGACTATCACGGCAGAATACCGTTTCATTCTGATACCCATGGACAACAGACTCATGCCCGAACTGTAGGAATTCAGATAATTCGCCGTGACATCACCCAAAATTACAACAATCAGAAAGGGCACCACTGCCCACGATGGTACGGAATGAGCAATCGCCAAAACAGGATTTGCGGCATATGCATGGGCATTAATAAATGTACCCAATAAAATCCCCAGGCCCATAACAACAAAGGAAGCCACTCCGCCACCCAGGAAAGTAAACCAGACAATGGACGAGAAAGATGTCTCTTTGGGAAGATATCGAGAATAATCCGCGGCAAAGTTGGTCCAACCCCACACGGTAGAAATAAGTCCGATTGACAAAGCCAGTAAGAATGTCGGAATAGCTCCATGGGCGGCCATGGATTTTAGAGGTGGTGAAAATCCCCAGTGAACCAAGGGCACAACTCCAATTACCAATAAAATACCGCTAATTGCGAGGGCAAAAGCCAGAAAACGCTGGATACTTACCACTGTGGCATGACCAAATAACGGAACAATGTAAGTTAATGCCATAGCGACCACAAGAGACACAAGGGTCGGCACAATACCGGAGCCAGGTCCTCCCATGATCTGTGACAAACTGAGCAAGGCGTATACGGTAAGAACCATAGTCACAGCTTCCCATCCGACTGCTGAGAGCCAGCTAAATAAGGACGGAATCATATTACCTTTCACCCCGAAAGCAGCACGCGAAGTCGTCAGGGTTACCGTACCCGATTTTGGACCGCTGGCAGAAACCCATCCCAAAATGACAAAAGACAAAGAACAGAGAAATGCTGCCAGAAATGACTCCCAAATATTAAGTCCTAAAGCGGTAAATAATTGTCCGATAATGACTCCGGTAAATGTCAGAACCGCAGCAAACCAAACAAAAAACAGTTCCTTAGGCGTCCCATGACGTTTCTGAACCGAAATGATGCCAATCCCTTCCGTTTCTATCTTAAAGGCCCGATCATTTTGAGTTCCCAGTTGAGAAGCCACTTCCTTTCCCCCTCATCTCCTTGCAGGAGTTCTGTGATATCCTCATTCGTTTGTCTCGAAATTCTAACACACACGACAAACTGTAACAGGATAATCTGACATTTTTAGAAGTTTACACAATTTTTTCGAGGACTCAGATCACTTTCTTCTCAACACCATCATTGATGGTGTTGGACACGAATCTCAGCGGATATGGATATCACCAATTTTTACCACAAGTCAGCACGGGGATTATTCATGCCGATTGGACTTTCGTCACCCGATCATCTGATCATTATTGGCAGCATGGGTAATGACAATGACTTGTACCGGGTCGAGACAAAAAAACCACCGATGATTGTTATTTAGTCCCACTATATTTATATATTGTGTTGTTATGATATATTTAATCCAACAGTGTCTTTGGGCTATTCCTGATGGTGTGTAATTTCAAATTGGAAAAATACCTATGAACTATGCCCATTAGGGACACCTCTTTAGAGTTTACAGAACACAGAAAGGTGAGGATTATGTCGAATTCCAAGACTCAGTTGTTTGCCATGGACATTGAAGGGATGACTTGCACCAGTTGTGAGCATCACGTACAAGACGCTTTACGATCCATTGGGGCCATAGATATTCGAGTCGATTACAAAAAAGGTAAGGCAACATTTATCGCTGACGCGAATTTCCCTCCTGAGAAAGCACAAGAAGCCGTTATGCAAGCGGGGTATCAGCCCAAAAACGTGAAAATCCAGAGGTGGGAAAATCACTCCGACATGGTTTTTTTTCACATGGACATCCAAGGCATGACTTGTACAAACTGCGAAGTGCATATTACGAAAGCTTTAACACAAGCCGGAGCCTCGTCTGTATCGGCTGACTTTCAACGGGGAGAAGCAACCTTCTGGGCTCCCGATACCTTGTCTCTTGACACACTGCGCCAGGCGGTATCCGAAGCCGGATACCGGCCTCAAGACATCCGTCCCTTATCCCAGGCGTCAGAACATCACATTACCGAATCGAAAATCAGAAACCGCCACAATACGGACTTTGATCTCATTGTGATTGGTTCCGGCAGTGCCGCCTTCGGCGCCGCCATCGAAGCTCGCAGAGCCGGTGCCTCTGTAGCGATGATTGAACGCGGAACTTTGGGCGGCACTTGCGTCAACATCGGCTGCGTTCCGTCCAAAACCCTTCTGCGTGCAAGTGATTTGCATCATTGGGCCCGTCAAAATCCTTTTCGGGGTCTTCACACCCTGGCCAATGCTCCCGATCTTAATACCTTGGTCCAACACAAAAATGAACTGGTTCAAGACCTCCGTCAAAAAAAGTACGCCGATTTGCTTCCCGAATATGAAATCCATTTGCTGGAGGGTGAAGCAAAATTTATCGATGCACGCCGATTACAACTCAAAGACAGAATTCTCACCGCCGGACGCTACATCATTGCCACCGGCGTCCGACCCCGGATTCCCAATATTCCCGGTCTAGACAGCGTGCCCTATTTGACCAGCACATCCGCCCTCAATCTCACCCGAGTGCCCAAACATCTTCTTGTCATCGGGTCGGGCTACATTGGTTTGGAAATGGGGCAATTGTTCCGTCATTTCGGATCCGAAATCACACTCATGCAGCGCGGCCCAACCTTGATGCCGGCCTATGATGCCGAAGTCCGCAACATTATTCACGAAGTCGTGGTGTCAGAAGGCATTACCGTTCTCACTGGGGTTCGATACGATCACATTCAAAAACAGGGAGAAGAGATTGCCGTATATTTGCATAGTAACGGAAAGGCTCAGCGTATACTCGGAGACGCCTTATTAGTCGCGGCCGGCCGCATTCCCAACACCGAAGCCTTGAATTTGTCGGTTGCAGGAGTCAAAGTCGGAGCACATGGCGAACCCCAAACCGATGAGAGTTTGCGCACCGCAAATCCGGCGATCTTTGCCGCGGGAGATGTGACTATGGGACCACAATTTGTCTATGTAGCGGCCTATGAGGGGAAATTAGCCGTGCAAAACGCTCTTCAACTCAAACCCACTCAACAAGTTCTGGGCTTGGATGCTGTTCCCGCTGTCATCTTTACCCAACCTTCCATTGCCTCTGTCGGTTTAACGGAAGAACAGGCTCAAAAGAAAGGCCTGACCGTAAAATCGGCTGTCCTGCCGCTGGATGCCGTCACGCGCGCTGTGGCCAACCGTGATACGCGCGGCGTGTTCAAACTGGTTGCGGAGAAAACCTCGGGACGCATTGTCGGGGCACAAGTCGTCTCGGACAATGCGGGAGACGTGATTTATGCCGCTACTCTCTGCGTAAAATTTGGCTTGACCATTGACGATCTAACCGATTCCTTGGCTCCGTATTTGACGATGTCCGAAGGTCTTAAACTGGCAGCGCTGAGCTTTGACAAGGACGTTAGCAAATTATCATGCTGCGCGGGCTGATTTCGAGAGCCCTCTTGCCGGCATTTCGTCTTGGTGTGTCACAGACTTTTTTCGCCCTACTCAGGGCCAGTAAGCAATAAATGGACCCATTAGTTAGTTGAGCCAAAGGCGTGTCCTCTATACAAGTCTAATGAAGATGTCTGTCGCGAAGAGGAGAGCTATGTTTTTTACGACAAATTCGATGCAACATGAAGAGTTATTGGCCTCATTTTGGCAAGCCTTAAGCAATCCTATCCGCTTGCAAATTCTCGAGAGTTTGCGCGATGAGGGTTCTTTAAATGTCGGAGAATTGGTCAAACGTCTGAACATCGGCCAAGGCCACTTGTCCAATCATCTGGCCTGTCTAAAAAGTTGCGGCTTAGTACAATCCCAATCCCAAGGGCGATTTGTCTATTATCGCATCAAGGACGAACGGATTATCACTCTCCTGAACTTAGGAAACGCCATATTGCAAGATCATATTGCGGGAGTAGCATCATGCAGTGTTGTCGGTCACAAAAATTCCCCGCATCATGAAGTGAAAATCAGATAGACGAGCGTCTCGTGACAAATACTGTCGGATGAGTACAGAAACGTGAATGCCCTCAGGGACCGAAAATCCGTCAGAAATCCCTCACCTCGTGACGTTGCGCCCCCAGGGCAGGATGCATACTTCCTACACAAACCGAATCACCGGGAGGAGCAATTATATGCCGGTGAGCCCCGAGTAATTGGGAGCCTCACCGGCACGGTTGCCGCCGCCATTATTGCGTTGATTACCGGAATCCCAGATTCTCTTATCACAGCACGATTGGTGTGGATGGCGCATACCGGCTCTTTGGAAAGAATTCTGTCCGATATTTCCGTCATTCGTCGGCAATGACGCTGCCCACCCTTTCATCTAAATCCGGAACATGTCTTACGCGGATGAGAGCATAGATCAAAGCGACCAATAAAACTGCCAGGACAATACCGGGAAAAATATCAAAAGGTGCCGGTTGACCCGGTTGGATTAATCCCCATAAAGGCAGAACCAAAGCCAATACTCCCAATATCGGTACCGTAAGGTGCTTCCACCAGGAAAAACGATGACGTTGATGTTTAAGATAATAGACAGGTAAAGCGATATTCAAAGCCATGTATACCAAAGCTATCGGAATAGTTCCCAAAGTCCCAATGATCCCCGCCTCCGACAAAACCTGACCTTGGCTGGCCCATAAAAGGGTGATCACCAAAGCCGTGCCACTGTACATAAGCAGTGTGGCCCAGGGTGTGCCATATTTGCTGACCTTCCCTAATCGCAACGGCAACAAGCCTTCCCGTCCCGCGCTGAAAATCATTCTGCTTTGGGCATTGGTCGCACCAATTAGGGACGCAAAGGTACTGGTTAAGCCGGCCAGATAGACCAATATCTGAAATCCTCCCAAAGACTTCGACGCGCCACTAACGAAAGGTACGGCCAAAGCGGCGATGGTGCTCGCATGGTTATGATAGGCTATGGAGGTTGACCATGCCATCAAAACGTAGATCACACTGACAAATATGGTTGCAACATAAATGGCAGTGGGTACCGACCGACGCGCATCACGGGTTTCCTCCACCATCGCGCCGGGATTGCCAACCCCGATAAACATGAAGAGCGCCAAAGGAAATGCCAAGCCAATCCCTGCCAGCCCGTTTTTGACATTATGCGGATTAAAACTGACCAGGTTCAAATGGCTTTTAGAGCTCGCAATCATCGCAATCATGCTGATGACAATCAGCATGAGTTCGAATCCAAACATGACAACAGCCCAGCGTGTGGAAATTTTCACGCCCCGGTACACCAAATATGTCACCAATAAGACAAAGAACACGGTAATGGGCTGTCAAGGTATGCTGAGATAAAAAAACTTGGACAGAATTAATGAAGACCATCCACCCATGACCGCCATCACATAACCGACAGCGACAATATAGCCAAAACCGAGTGCCCAGGCGGTGATAATTCCCGCTACGGCGCCAAAACTCTTACCGATATAGGAAATATAAGATCCTGTGCTGGGTGTCACGCGGGTAAATTCCACCAGACTGTTAATTTTCAACAAAATAGCCACCGCAGCAACAATAATAGCCAGGGGACTGGCGACCCCCGCCGCTCCCGCTATAAGAGCAAAAGAAAAAAAGAAACTCATGGCGGGAGCCGTATTGGCTAAAGACACCCCTAAGATATCAGCCATGCCCAGAGAATTTCTGACGAGACGAGGTAGGGTAGACGCACTTTTTCCAGTCTCCAACATAAATTCACCTCATTGATTCCTAAAATGGAAAACGGAATGAACTGACGTTCTCACACCTTCACCCTATTTGGTTAACTCTTTCCTTACCGCATCCCGAAGATCCATGACAATCCTGTCGATTTCCGTGCGGGTAATAATGAAGGGTGGGGAAAAAGTGATCACGTCCCCAACATTTCTGACACTCACCCCTTCTTGTCTCATTAACCCTGCCACCTTCCCCCACTTGTTCCCGGAATGTCCCCATGTAGAACTTTGAGCTCCAAGCGGCCCAGTAACTTCACATCCCACGTTATCTACACGATCCGGAAATTCCTCGCAATTGTTGCGACAGGTACTGAGCTTAATTCTTGGCCGCGTCCAAAAGATTTTCCCGTTCCAGAATGTCAATATTCGCTAAGGATGCCGCACACCACAGCGTGAGCCCTGTAGATGTTTGTGCCGAAATTCAGGGCCGCTGTTATGGCTATCCTCGGTAAAGGCATCGAAAATTTTAGACGACACAGCCTTACACCCAACGGAAAATAGCCTGAACTCACTCCTTTGGCAAAGGTCATCACATCAGGCTGTATATGATAATGCCTGCTGCCGGTCCAAGACCCTAATCGGCCGAATCCCGTGAACACTTTTCATCGTAGATATCCTTGGAGGCACAATGACACCCCCTGCAGCTTGAATCGGTTCGGCAATAAAGGCCGCTACTGTATTTGGGTCTTCGAATGGGATAAACCCCTCCAGTTCATGCGCACAGGCCATAAGACACCCACTCTCACCGGTATGAAAGCGACAGTGATGACAATCGGGAGCGGGAATATGGCGCACATCAGGGAGTAGTGGTTCAAAGTCCTTCCGATTCGCAGTAATTCCCGCAACCGAAAAGGCACCCATCGTTACACCATGATAGGCATGCCGTCCAATCAATTTGCTTTTCCCGTGATTTTCCACTATTCACGGCTCAATTTCAGTGCCGTTTTCACGGCTTCCGAGCCGTCATTGCTGTAAAACACGGCCGCCAATTATCCGGTCCTAACAACCGAATTAAACGATTGGCAAAGCCGGAGAAGGACGAAAACCAGTCCAACTTTTCACATTGTCTATGCATCGCCTCAATGATTTCTTGGCGTCTGTCCCCACATTCGCCAGCCAAAGACCCGCGTGGGCGTCAAGATATTTTTCCGTCCTCATCCCATACATATGACCCTTGGGCACGATCAATCACGATCTGACCGGAAGTTATTACACTGTGCATATTGGTAAATGGTCCCCAACAAGAAATCACTGTTCTTTCTCCACCTTTCCCTTGGAATTTTTCAATAAAACTTGCTTAATTCACTTTTTGAGTGTGGGAAATAATAAGACTAAGACTAATTGGTGCCCCAGCTATTCTTTCTGGATCACTTGCACTTTATCCCTCTCGCCACTGGGTTACGCTCTTTGAAGGACTTTTATGGATCACGAGGGTGATGTCTCCGGGCAAAAAGAATTCATCAAATGGATGCATCGAGAGATCTCAAACGACCTTTCGTCTTAGCTTTCTCGACAAGGAAGAAAAGGCTGAACAAAGATCCATGGAGTTGTCGTTCGATTTGCGCCAAAGACGGTCTTAATCTTCCCACAGCGTCACTCTCATATCTTAGCCGCGGAATCATGCTTCAAGCCGAGAGATGATTTGCAGGAAAGAAGCATGGATTGTCGTAGTGATAAGGAATTTCTCAAGATCATTGGAAGATGCTGAATCCTTTCCTTTACCTGAGAATGATCTCAACTCGAGGTACAAAAACACTTAGCTTTCCGATATTGCCAACACACCTTGCTTGGGAATGGGGTCCTGGTTTGTGAGGTTCCCTGGCAATGGTAGTGGAACGATTCCCTGCTCATGGGATTGTGCCAACCCATAAACCCTGTAATAGAAAAAGTATGTCAAATGCGTAGAGATTTAGCAAATTTTCTCGCACAATCAAATTGTACCGATTACTCCACCAACAAAGGCAAGGAGAAGTTTTATTGCTCCAAAAACCTTATAGCCATGCCGAAAATCACACATTGAACGCAGGCAGTCTTGCGGCATGATGGAACAGCCCAGTGTCTTTACACCCCTGAACTCGCTTAGTCGACTGAGGCCCTAAGAGATCATCCACGTCTTCTGCCTTCCAAAGTCGTCAAGCAAACCGCAGGCCCATTTATTGTAAGTTGCCGCAAAACCTTCCTTGAACGAGTAACGATTACTCAATATAATTGTGAGCAACATAAAGGACGGAAAGAGCGTACGACAAATTAGAAGTTCTGTGTTCAGAACTTCTGTGTGTTGTCCCGATGCATTGTTACGCTAACTCTATGTCCCATCAACCGAATTTTGCTCATTCAGTCCCGAATATCATACCTAAATTTAAACGAAGGGGGAAAACCCGTGGGACGATTGCTCTTTGCCCCCCGCTTGCAACAACTGGCTGACTTTACAAAAATACTCCGGACCACTGGTCGTGCCGAAACGCGACTCGCTCTATTCCAGACTGTGACAGAAATGAGTGAAGAAGAGGTGAAAGATCTACTCTATAATGGGCTCCTCCCGCTTGAGTCCTCGGTAGATACCTGGGAGAAAGCCTTAACCGAAACCAAGACAATCGGCATCGAATCTTGCATTCGCGAAACCTTGACCACTCTTCAACGGCATTATCCGTGCAAAGATGAACTTATCGTGGAACTCTACCCGATGAGCGCGCAGGACCAATTTGGACGCGGTAAGTTAAGAGGTGTGTCGGCATGGACGAATTGCGACGGCGGGACCCTTCATTTTATCGTCTACCCCGCCGCTGATACGATTCCCTCGCTCCGATCGACCGTTGTCCATGAGTATCACCATTACTACCGCATTCGAACATTGCTCGGTGGGCACAATGACACTTCCCTGCTTGAACGTCTGGTGAGCGAGGGCATGGCGGAACATTTCGTCGCAGAAGTTCTTGGCGACTCGGCACGAGGACCCTACAGCCGTGCTCTAAGCCATTGCGAAGCACGCATCCTCTGGCAGAAAGTCTATCGTCAACGGGTGTCTTTGCGAGGCGAGGACAACGTCAACCCCTATGTGTTCGGCAAAGGTAAGAGTAATTTGCCTCTTTGGGCGGGCTACGCCATGGGATACTACTTGGTAAACTGGTATCGACAATCGCATCCCAAGGTATCCGTGTCGAGTCTCACCAGACTTGAGCCAGAGTGCTTCTTGCCCCTTGGATAAACACATACCTCAGTGTGGCAAAGCTGCATCAGTGACATTGATTAAGGAAACGCGGGATAAAAACAGCGTCGACTTTGAACCGGACAAATTCTTCTTGGCACAAACGTTTTATGCCGCTTGCCTCCTGCGCCGAACGTTGTGTAAATACACAGCCACGAGAATAGGAGAAAGAAACACCACAATAGCGATTATCACACCCAAAGGTTGGGGCAAAACCCCATGGACCGAGTTATGCCCGGACGAAGAAACGCTCGAAGTCCCCACCATGCCAAGCGAGATCACGGGGAGTACTAGCCCTCCCGGCCAGATAAAAGTTCCAAGCAATTTGTCCTTAAGTCGCCAAGTTCCGGAAGACCAGAGCAGGACGACTCCGACAATCCACCCCGCCCAAAACACAAATCCCCCGAGCAATAGTATCCACGGAACCCAAGGATCCAACTTGCTGTAGCGAGGGCGCACACCTAAAGATTCGGCTATCTCCTGTGGACTTCCCAAGTGGTCCAACAAGGTCTCTAACTCTGCCTCGTTATCGGAAGTCAAATGTAATCGTGCTTCCGCAATATGCTGAGCGAGGCCATCCATTATCTCATCTCGTTGTGATGGAGCGGCATTTTCCAGAGCCACTTTGACTCGATGCAAATAGTCTCGGACCAATTGATCTGACTTTGATGTATGCATTGAGAAGATTCTGCCTTTCTAAACATCTCGAAATCATGTTCAACTTTCTGTGATCAAAACTTGGACCATTGTACTGTGCACCTGTTTAAAGAGAACCCTACCCGAA
This sequence comes from Bacillota bacterium, assembly GCA_021821465.1. Lineage (GTDB taxonomy): Bacteria > Bacillota > Sulfobacillia > Sulfobacillales > Sulfobacillaceae > Sulfobacillus. The sequence goes on along the minus strand of JAKACM010000057.1, from coordinate 1,471 downwards.
AAGAAACCGGATGAGAATGTTACAGATAGAATCTTCCGGTTCATAACGCGATTCCCATCAAGAACCATTATTCGTTCTGCCCTAACGTCACATATTGGAGATGCCCACAACCCGAGCATGTTTGCGATATCGCTCAGTGTTCATCGAGACCTCGTCGTTGTAGCCACCCACTCTTTGTTACACCACCGGGATACACCTCTAAAACTCCTACTCATTTTTATGTGTTTGCCGCGACTATATTTACCTTATTTATCTGTGAATTCATTTGCGAGCATCTGTGCGGTAGGTAATTTATTGGTGCAAGATGCCGTCGACAATATCGCGAAATGCCTGCCAGGTGGGGATAAATCGCTCCAGAACCCCGCTCCCTGCGTCAGTTAACACATAATAGCGCCGCTTAGGTCCTAACGCCGATTGACGCCACACCGTTGTAACCAGTCCTTCTCGACGCAGACGGGAAAGAAGGGGGTAGATAGTGCCCTCACTGGCAACAATCTGCGCGTCAGATAAAGTCCGGGCCAAATCAAATCCATAGCCCTCCCCCGTTTTGAGTAGAGCCAGGACACAATATTCCGCCACTCCTCGGCGAAGTTGGCCCATTGCAACGCTATCCGCTATCATGCATAACATGATAGCGAAAAACGCCATGGGATTCAATCGTAAGCTGAGACCAAAACCCCGAAAGAGAATGATTTTAAGACAGTGTGACGAAAAATTTAACAAATCTTAATCAATGGATCACAGAAAACACAACAGTTGCCGATTATATTCGTGAGTGAAAGATGCTTGACAACACCACTCATCTTGGTCACAGGAGGGAAAGTCATGGCGCTCACGATTGTTCATCTGTCGGATTTGCACTGGGACACGACACTTGCCGGAAACATGGCAGCATGGTCCCATTTTTGCCAGGCCTTGCGCATTATGCATCCGGACCTGGTCATTGTCACCGGAGATTTGACTTCGACGGGAAGCCATGACGAAGAGGCTCTCTTACAAGTCCGATTTGCCTTGGAGGAAATGGAGCTGGAATACTTAGTTCTGGCCGGCAATCACGATTTAGGCGCAAATTCTCTTCGAGGTCGCAAGTTTCCTTCCACCGAAGCCTACGAAAATGTCCGTTGGTCCGATACACACTTCTTTAACGTGTTCCGTCAACCCCCGGTAGTCCGTTGGAATCATCTCGGAATCACCATTCTGGCCTTTTCCGTCCGTCAACATGACCCGGATCACACTTTACCCTTACTGGAATCCTATTTAAATGAGCAAACTTCTCCCGTTTTAGTCTTTGGTCACTACCCCTTGATGCAGGTTAGCCAAAAGGGTCCTTTGGCCACCTTTGATAGTCACGACTATTTAGGAGAAACCGTAGATGAGCTTCATCATTTGTTTTCCCGTTTTCCGCAAATACAGCTCTACGGATGCGGTCATGTTCATGTTGCTTCACGCCGCCATCTCTTTAACCAGACTT
>JAKACM010000004.1 GCA_021821465.1 Bacillota bacterium | reverse complement strand
ACAGCGAAAAGGATGCAACAGTCGATAATGTCTTCATGCCGCCATGATATCCCATCGGGGAGAATTTGTCCACCCCCTATGCAATGCGCTCACCGTGCGGCTTAGCGGAACTATGCCGAAACCCTGCAGGTATTTGTGAGCAAATTTTTGACCGGTGCTAGAGCTTCGTTTGTCCAGGCGGGTTCGTGGGATTTTACATTCCCTATGCCCAGAAACAGCATAGATGCTGCCGGGATTACGCACGAGATAGGGAAGCCCAGTGGACTGCGAGGAACACCCATCTGAGCCGGACGGCCTGGCAGATCATAACACCATGTCACAGGCCCCAGCGAGGAGAATGATCTTGCTAAAACCCCGTGGCAGAGTGCTAACGTGGTGTGTGTGCGCCCAAAAATATCCGCTGACGGAAATCACACGGAAGCACTCGCCCTCCGCTAAATCGGTTCCAATGGCCCTGGGCTCTGAAACCTTCTAGGGCCTGCATCAACCGAATAACCTGCAGGCCGCCATGGTGTTATCCGGGGATAATGTCTATGAACTCCTCCAAATCCTTTTCACAGGCAGCCACCTGTACCCAATCGTCCGTATCATACGTCACCACCAATTGATCGCCTCGCTGGGCCCCCAAGGACAGGACTTGCAAAATACTTTTGGCATTCACTGTTTTATCGATCCGCGTCAAAGACACCGCAAAAGGGCATAGGGCCCAAAGCTGAACGAGTTGAGCCGCCGGCCGTGCATGCAAACCTTCCGGTGCCGTAACCTGATATCGCCGTTGGAACATCGGTACCTCCTCATTACATGATTGCTGGAAACTGATTGGGTGGATCCGTGATGGCGTCCATTAATTGCAGTGTACTGGTAGACACACTGAGGGCTCCGGCCATATGGATTTGTTGTATGTGCGAGACCGATGTGACCAGCCCTCCCGCAATCACCGGCTCCTTCAAGCGATGCACTAACGCTCTCACGATCTCGGGCAAAATTCCGGGCAGAACCTCAACGGCATCCGGACCGGCGTGTTCCACTTGGGCCACCCCGGATTCAACAGACTGGCTGTCTAACAAGAAAATACGCTGTATGGTTACCATGCCTAATTTGTGTGCGTGCGTAACGGTATGTGCGTGGGTGGTGATGATGCCCTCAGGCCCGGCAAAATCGTAAAAAAATTGCACACCCTCGGAATCGTTGGTAATTCCCTTAACCATGTCAATGTGGACAAATACACGCCACTGTCTTTTTTGCAACAGGGCAACCCCTTCCGCCACCCTATCGACCTTACCGCCTAAGATAAAAACCCAGCGGCCGCGTCCCTCTCCCAACATCCGCCAATGCTCGGGATCGCGCAGGGCCGGAATGACCAAAGGCATCATCGATCTATTTAATCGCATGGTTAGCATCCACCTTTCTGTCATGTTGGCCAATGGCCAATTGGTAAGATTCATAGAGCCAATAGGCCGGATGACGTGCGGCCAATCCGGTCATATCTTCCAAATGCAGGGCACAGGTTCCGCTGTCGACGGCCAGACGTCCGGGTGGCAAGTTGATTTTTCCCATCTTCCGAGCTAACTCCTCATGTTCTTGTTTGAAAGCATAAGATCCGGCCGCGCCGCAACAAGCCAGGGCCACGGGCTTTGCCGTCCATCTGGCTCTGCGCCCGAGTTCTTCCATGGTTCCACTCCCGCGGGATACGCGTGAACGGCAAGTCGTGTGAATAAAATAGGGCAGATCCAATCCGTCTCCTGCCTGCAATATCTGCCAAAAAGAGGATGGCGCATAGCTTAGGGCAAATTCCGTAAAGGGGATAACTTGGTAAGGCAGAGACAAATGCCAGTACCGGGGCCATTCTTCTCGCAAAGTGCTGTCACACGTCGCATTTAATGTGACCAACATGCTGATATCATGTGTATGGGCCATTTCGAAGTGCGACTTTGTATCCCCAGCTATTTTGGCACCGAGCTCTGGGTTACCGGCAGCGTAGGCTGCGGCTCCACAGCAGGACGCTGCGTCAGGCAAAATAACGGCCTCAAAGCCCCACAGATGCAACAACTTAGACGCGGCATCCAAAACGGAGCCGTCAAATGTCTGAGAGAAACAATCCGCAAACAAACCTACGCGAGGTAATGAAGAAGGCTGTGATTTTCGAAATCGAGCCACCTTTGACGGGCGGTGCATCTTGGGCCATTTGGTGCGCATACTCAAACCCCAGGGTTTTCCCCATCTTCTCGGCAGCCGTGTAAGCTGTGGAGCGCGGGCGATCCACTGCGGGTGAGACAAGACAAAGTCCCGCCATCTGCGCACACGCGGTTTCATTTGATGTTTCTTGTGTTCAGCGATCAAATGGGCTACGGGTACGCCCACAGGACAGGCATCCTCGCACAATTGACAAAAAGTACAGTCATCAACGAAAGGATGCGGTTGCAGGGCGGAACCCAGTTCCTCCCTTTTGCGCCACCAATCGGGTCCTAACACCTTGGGACCGGGAAACTTGGGGTCTTTCTCGGCAACAGGACATACACTAACGCACAAGGAACATTTAATGCATGCATCATCATAATCCCACATAACGCGTCACGCTCCCATCGCTTTCCTCATCAGAATGTCCAGACCCTGTTCACTTAAGGATTGATACACCGTTCCCAAAATCATCGATCCTCCATTATGATCTCGGTCGGGATCCCACCCGGCGCGTTCACGGCCGCATGCCGACACGGAATCTTCCCCTTTCACACCCAAACGGAAGATCTCATCCCAATTATCTCCACGGACCGTACCCATTGTACGGTGGGAAATCGTTTCTTCGACATTTCCCGATGACTGAATGCGCATGCCTCCTCCCAACAACCCACCGGTCGCGAGGAGAACATGATCGGTTGGCCAGCTTCGCCCATCATCCAACACCACCCGGTTATGGCGATAATCTGTCACCCTTCCCGCAATGATCGGCACATCATGACCTCTGAGCCACGCTCGCCAAGCACTTTGAATCCGCATCCCGCCCAATGCCGGGGTGATAAGCGGATACTCAAAAATCCTTCGGTGGAACTGATGCGCCAGGTTCCTTAAAAGTAAGAGAGTTTGCGAGTATCCGACGACTTGGGGCAGCAACAATGGCCAGCTTGGCGGAATTTTAGCATTCAGGTCCTCCAAGTGCGCTCTTAGCCACTGGATTCCCTCCTCTGTTTCCAAAAACCCTGCCCAGGTCATAGTCGTCCAATCCTCACGCCACAATAAAGGTTTGGGCAGGCGTTGCCAACTTACCCCTTTCCCTATCGCAGTTTCCAGTCTTGCAGCATGGACTTCTTGCAGACTGTCAGCCAGGCCCTCAAATCCGACAATCCACACAGAAGCGGGATTCGTTGAAAAGTATTGCCAGCTTGGGCACAAAAAGGTCGGTTTCAACACTCCGGTGCAGGTCATCGTATACCCCGCCCCCCTACGCGAAGGAACACCTAAAGAAGCCCACAGGCGCATGATCATGCTCCACAGCCGCTGCCACTGTTCCAAGTTCAGCGACAAAGAGGGGGTTTGTCCATAATCCAGACAACCGCTCCACAAGCCCAAGGAACCTTCATGGTCGGCAACGATCCGGATTTTTTCGCCCTGAAGCGTTAAAATCGATGCCGCCAGTAATCCTGCCGGCCCTTTCCCCACGACTGTCCACTCCATCTCTCTCACCTCTCCCCTGCGCTCATAGGATGCTAATTCCCCTACGGTGATTCATTCAGGCTCTGAAATCGTATGGCCCGTTGCAAAGCCCACTGCCGGGCGTTGTCACCAAAAGCCGCGGCTTGCATCCCCTTTTCCCGTTCCTGGCGAAATTGCTGCACGTTGACATCAAAATCCTCCGCCGGATATTGCTGTTGTCTCAATGCCATCACCCGATGTCCGCAAAAAGTACCTTGACAGGGTCCCATTGAAAACCAGGTGCGTGTACGCCACTCCGTTACAGAACCCCTTACCTGCCGTAATTGGTTTTCCCGGACCCCCTCGCACTCACAATAAATCGTATCATTGTCACTCCCGTCCACGTTTTGTGCTGCGGGTGCGAGAGCAATTCGATCCGTCAGGCAGGCTTGATCCACCGCCAAATAGCGCAAGACGGCATCCACGCAACGTTCCGCCATGAGGCGAAATGTAGTCCACTTTCCCCCCACGACGGAAAAGGCTCCTCCCGGACCTTGGCCTGCCCCGTGATCGATGATGGTGAAATCTCGGCTCACTTGCCGCGACAGAACCGATCCCGTAGCTTCCTTAGCATATAACGGGCGCACCCCGGTGAAAGCTCGCATAGCACGCCAATTTTCGATTTCGGGGATCATTTCATGACCTCGTTGCCACATTCTCAACGTTTCGGAAATCTCCGGAGTGGGCGCATTGGGACTGTCCACAGGAATATCCGTTGTGCCCAAGATAGTGACCCGGCCGTGAGGGACGAAGATGTCCCCATCCCCCGGCGGTCGCAAACGATTGATGACCACATCGAATTTTCTGTGAGCAAAGATCAACATCAGCCCGTAGGATAAGTGCATTGTAATGGGATCACCGAAGAGTTGGGAGACTTCTTGCGCCCATGGACCAGCGGCATTGATCACCGCGTCGCAGGACAGCTGTTTTTCGCCATCTGCTCCTTGGATCATGGCTCCCACAATTTTGCCGCTACCATCCGTCTTGACTGCTCTTAGCCGGGTATGGGTCAAAATAACACCTCCATACGCTTGGATGTTTTCTCTCAGCATTTGCAGCAGCAAGAAACCTTCGAGCACGGCATCAGGAACCCAAAAAGCATGAGCTGCCCGAATTTTTACCCCGGTAAGATGTCTCAAGTCGCTTGCAGACACCGGATGATAGTCAATCCCCGCTTGCGTCATGCCTTTTTCCCACGCCAAACGGTAGTCTTCTTCCTCGTCATCGACTTGAACGAAGCATCCCCCCGTGTCCTCGACAGCCTCTGGGGCAATCCGTTTGATTACACGATTTTCATGAATGCAGTCCATGGCGGCCACGGGATCACGCACCACATAGCGTCCTCCACTGTGCAGCAAGCCGTGAAACCGGCTGGATGTTCCATGTCCAATGTCTTCTTGTTCTACCACCGTGACAGAGAGACCCCTGAGCACCAGGTCCCAGGCAATTCCCAACCCCGTCGCGCCGCCTCCCACGACGATCACCACCTTAAACACCTCTCTTTCCACAAAAAAAGCCTAGCCTCACCACTGCTGGTGTGCTAGGCTCTCCTTGTCTCCGCCCACAATCCATCTTTACACATTCATGTTTTATTAATTAAGATTATACTGACATTTATCATCCGTGTAAAGGAGACTTTTCCTATGATTCCTCAACACCCAAGCCGAGTGGACATGCCACGGCCAGCAAATGCGAGTCGACCACGAAACGTCAAGGATGGGACCGGGACACATCACTGCTGCCTGTGAATACGGGTCCCATGAATCGGTTCAGAGTTCTGAGGTAAATGGTGCCATTTTGATCCACGGAGGCGAAAAAATGCATTGGCAAGCGGAAATTTTATCCCCCGGCGTAGTGTGGGCCTCCGGAGCCGTCATCATCCGGCCCGAGACTCCCGAAACCAAAGATAATGCCCATTGGCGAGAAGCGCATGCCCGGGCCCAAGCCCGGCTCGACACCATCGCCACCAAGACCCAGACAGACACTGATCGCGCAATCGTGGAGGCTCAGATCGCCATGTTAAACGATCCGGAGTGGCTGACACGCGTCGAAAATTTGGTGGCCACCATGCCACCTCGGCAAGCGATTATTGAGAGTGCAGAAGAATTTGCCATAACATTGGAACAGTTGGCGGATCCCTATTTAAAGCAACGGGCTCAAGACATTCGGGAAGTCGCGGATCTGTGGTGTCAAGCCTTTTCCGACTGGACAGAACCGATGATTCGTCCCGGCATGGCGGTCGTCACGGCGAGCGTGTCCGTACACGATATTTTACAGTGGGCAGATATTCCCATCGCCGCCATTATTTGTGAGCAGGGCAGTCCCTTGATGCACGCCTTTCTCATCGCACAAAATCTCGGGATTCCGGTCCTAAAATTGTCCTCCGCCGTGGCAAACTTGCAATCCTTGAATGCTGATACCCCCATAAAGATTGATGCCGACCGAGGATACATTGAATTTGGCACAGAACTTGGCTTAGAACCACCTTCTACGCCTCCGGCGCCTCGTCCCGATGTCGTGCTCGATACGCTTCACGTGGGCCACGTTACGGTAGAGGTGATGGCCAATATTTCATCCGTGCCAGAAGCCACCCGTTCTCAAGCTTTTGGGGCCGACGGCGTCGGTCTCGTGCGGACGGAATTTCTCTTAGAGAGCGCAGGACACCTCTTGAGTCAAGACGAACAAGTCGATGTTTACCGACAAATCCTTCATGAAGTGCCGGGTCCCGTCACCTTTCGCACGTTTGACATTGGCAGTGATAAATCGCTGTCCTTTTTGCCTTCCTTGGCCCAAGAGCCCAACCCCGCTCTGGGGCAGCGAGGTGCGCGAGTCTACTTGCAATATCCCGACTTATTGCGCACGCAATTGATGGCCCTGGCCCTAGCCGCAAGCAACAATCGACATCTCTCCGTGATGTTTCCGATGATTAGTAACCTCGAAGAATGGCAATATTGTCGGAACATGGCGTTGCAGGTTTTACGTGAACTCAATCTTCCAAACTCGTGGTTTCACTGGGGATTAATGATGGAAGTGCCGTCCGTGGCATTTTTAATCCCGGAATTATCTCAAGCTCAGGCCCAATTTGGATCCATTGGCACGAATGATCTGTATCAATATTTCGTGGCCCAAGACCGGGAAAAGACCCCACAGGTCATTTCAAATTCTGAGGCCATCAGCACGGAAGCCTACGCTTTCGCGAAATTTCTGAAGGACATTGCCTCACAGGCCCATCATCAAAAGATTCCGCTCAGTGTGTGCGGACAATTGGCGAGTGAGCCAAAATGGGCGTTATTCTTGATAGCCCTGAAGATTTACCGCCTTAGTATGTCGATGTCCTCCATTCCTAAAATTAAGGAGTATCTGTCTCATCGAATCCAGGACGATACGCTCGTTAATATAGAACGGCAAGTTTCCACGGCCTTGTCCTCCTATCAACAATTTGTCCAGTGGATGAATGAGGCCTAGGTGACATGCTCTCCCTCTACTAAAGGGGTGTTACGCCGCATGGGATAATTAGAAACCTATTGCCGCCCGCCATTAGAGTGGTCCCGCATAACGTCAATATGCCCGTTCAAGGCGATGCCGAATTAATAGTTTAATTGTGTCATTGGGGGTCCAGGGACAACGAAGGATGGTCGACGCCAAGGGGAGTATAGATGATGTCGACGTGACAGCGAAGGTCAGTGGTAATGGCAGGCAGTGCAAAAGCCTTTCGCTTATGGGGGGAACGCTATCGATTCCAGTGATCGGCTGCAAATGCCTCATGGTCCAAGGACAGGTCATTGCGATTTTCGCGGATACAAATATCCCGCTGGTATGAACGTCCCTGGAGTTTTTCGTTTAAACTGCAGGGAAGACTGAGCTCCCGCGGAAGAGTGTGTCTTTTGCTACATCCCAGCCGGGTGGTTTCGCGGTACGGACAGTGGGGTTAAGAGAACCTCCATGCCCTTCAAAACAGCGAAGTTCAGATGTCTTCAGGACTCCCAAATCTGGGATGACCGGTTCAGAAGCCACCACTATCTCCAAAAAGTCAACCAGTGCGGCACAGTGAGGCACCACCCATTTCATTGCCGGTGGATGGCGCTGCGTCTTCTACCGGATTACTATATAAATCTCCGGAAATTTTTCCGTTTTTTCTGGGTCCTAAAGGATAGCCTTGAGGCGATGGCGAATAGATCTACCAAGAGGAGATGAGCCTCATGGTCAAGATCACGAATAATTACGGCTATAGGTTGAAAACACGGCTACCGGGCGATCCCAAGAAAAATTATTTATATAGAATACAGGTGGCGACTCCCCTGATGAGGAGATGGCCACCAGATATGCCCTGGCTAAATGGTCTCGGCACTTTTAAACATACATCGAGAGATGGCTCCCAACCTATGGACTATCATTTATGGTAGCGATTGGGGTGGGATCCGTGGGAAGTTGGCACACTTTGGGCTCCGTTTGAGCCGTCATACGGAACTTAAGACCTCCTCTTCGGGGACACATGGCCTTTCTTCTCCATTTTATGCCCTTTTTTCGGGTCGTGAAGGGCGGGACACATTTTTTAGGAGCTATCTACTCAAGTATTCTTTTAAATGCCATTGTAGGCACCGTCCGTTCAACGGGTGCTTGAATGTTGCCCCAGTAGAGCATGATGCCTTGCTTACGGCATAAAGGCGCGATTTGTCCAACCTCTTCATTACTGACCTACTATGAAATAGATAAATATCGTATGGTACTGTCTACTGCCAAACATTTTTAGAATGAAAAAGAGGAATCGACACCTGGCTGTCAAATAATTACACTATATGATGAGGCGAATAATCCGTTATTCGGATCCCTTTAAATCCAATCAAATATCCCGTCCCATTCCCAGAAGAACCCATACGCAACGAAACGGGTTGGTGGCATGGATACTGACGCTACTCAGTCTTTTTGTGTACCTGTTCATATCCGACTGGACAGGACGTACACAAGTTGTAGCCCATCAAGCGGGACACAGCGGTATAGTTCTCTGGCTGGATGTTGTGGAAATTTCGGCGACTCTCTCTTTCGCCCTCAGTATTTTTGTTATTGAATACATATTTCTTCTGCGTCCTTGGCGATGGGCCGCCCAACATGACGCACTCACCTCTTTGTTAAATCAAGGAGCATTTTGGAAAATTGCCCAAGAACTCTGGGAGCGCTACCACAAAAAGGCGGCCATAGCGATATTGATCTCCGATGTTGACCACTTTAAATCCATTAATGATCAAGCCGGTCATCTGCAGGGCGACCAAGTGTTAATGCATATTGGTCACGCGTTAGGGCAGCCCGGGTCATCTACGGCCATTGTCGGGCGTATAGGCGGAGAAGAATTTGCGGCCCTGTGGGTGGGAGTACCCGCCATTGACATTTACCGAACCGCAGAACATTGGGCCAAGCTTGTGCAAGGCATCGAATGTCCGCAAGGTATCAGTGATATCACCATTTCCATCGGCATCGCGACGAGCCGCCCTTCATCAATAGAATCCATGGAATCGTTGAAGTCTTTGGCACGTCAAGCGGACGAGGCGTTATATCGAGCCAAATCCAATGGTCGCAACCGGATCGAGACGACCCAATGCTGACCGAAGTTCCACCGTCTTGATCTCCTAATCCGGCATTTGTCGGTATTTCCAAGTTTTTTCAACCGACAAGAGCCATCTCCTCACCATTCTCTCATTCGGGACATGGTACAATAAGAATGCATAATATGGAGTTGGGGATTATTTTTCTGGGAGGGATCCAGGATGAAATTTACTTTTAACGATGACACAATTTTTGATTTTGACCGACTCGATGCCGGAATCCAAGACTTGCTTCACCGAGTATTGCCTTTTGCTTCATTCTCCCATGAAAGTTTAAGCAAACTCGATGACTTTACCTTGCGTTCGACATTAAGGCGTCTTACGGCACGTCGTGATACGCTCAATGACGCCATTGACATGATAGAAGAGGAACTGGCCAAACGGCAAAATCCATCCGGCGGTGAACCGCCCGCCACAATCTAAATGACGCGGATGCCAAGCTAAACGGCCCCAGGCTGTTTAGCTTGATTCAAGTATGTGTCGTGCGATCAGATGTTAGAAGCGTCATTTTCCCGATATTTTTTCTTGGCATTGGATAGAAAAAGTTCCGCGGGCAGACGTTATCAATCTTTTCTTTTTTGGAGTTGAACCGCCTTCATGACTATTCCTTCTCACGGCGATAACGATCGGGAATTACTTCTATTGGATTCTCTTTGATTGAGAATCACTCCCTAGCTTTGGCATGATTGCGGTCGTATTTCAGACCACCCCACAATATGACATAAATGCGGGCAGACCTGATTTGATCGGCAATGATCAACAATAGATTCGTCCATCAAAAACTGCCATCCATTTGACATTTCTTCTGAAATTGGTTTCTATTACGGTGTCGATTTATACAAGACAACGGAATCATCCGCAATTCATCGCGCACGGCAAGTGATTCCGGTACTCAATAGCTTCGAGCACAGCATGAGGAAAGGAACTCTGATATGCCGCGACACTTGGTCATTGGCAATGGACATATCGCAATCGGTTTTGATGATACCGCGCAGATCCGTGACATTTATTATCCCTTTGTCGGTGAACTGAACCACGTTGGAGGTCACCGGTGTGCCATAGGCATCTGGGTAAACGGCACTTTCTCTTGGTGGCGGGACCCAAAATGGGAGTTTGAGCTGGGATATCATGAACGCTCATCGGTAGCCAGAACCCGCGCCGTTCACCCCGATTTGAAGCTGACTATTACGACGGATGATGCGATTCATCAACGCCTAAACATTTATTTGAAGCGTATGACCATACGCAATGACGCGAGTGAGGAACGAGAGGTCCGTGTATTTTTCAATAACGACTTGATGATTAGTGAGACGGAAGTAGGTGACACCGCAGCCTATGATCCCAAGCGTCATGTGATCTATCACTACAAACGGGGGACCTATTTTCTGTTTAATGGGGCGACGGAAAGTTCCCGACTTTATCAATATTCGACGGGAGTGAAACGGTTCAACCATAGTGAAGGGACTTGGCGTGACGCCGAAGATGGTGAGCTTATGGAGAATCCCATCGCTCAAGGTTCCGTAGATAGTGTGATCAGCTTCCGACTTATACTTAAGCCGGGAGAAACGCAGGCACTGCATTACTGGATGACCATTGGCTCCACGTTGGAAGAAGTCAGCAATCTCGACGAATATGTCAAGGACAGCAGTCCGAGCATGTTATTGGACCGGGTCGTTGTCTATTGGCAAAGGTGGGCTGAAAAATCGGGAACGTGGTTTGCTGATTTACCCGCCAAAGTACAGGATCTATTTGCCATGAGTTTGTTAATGGTCCGAGTACACACTGATGTCAACGGTGCCATTGTCGCCGCTTTGGATTCAGACATCCTGCAATACAACCGGGACCACTATAATTATGTTTGGCCGCGTGACGGAGCTTTTTGTGCTATGGCCATGTCCGAGGCCGGATATCACGGAATGGTCCGACCCTTCTTTCGGTTTTGTGCCGATGCCTTAACAGAGGAAGGTTATCTGGGGCACAAATATAATCCGGATGGCACTGTAGGATCCAGTTGGCATCCTTATGTTGAACAAAAGGAACCGCGTCTTCCCATCCAAGAAGACGAAACCGGCTTAACTTTGATGGCTCTGTGGCGCGATTTTGTTCACCATCAGGAAATCGATTTTTCCCAAAGCGTCTATGATACCCTGATTCGGCCTGCGGCGGCATTTCTGGCTCGTTATATCGACACAGCGATGGAACTCCCTAAGCCCAGTTATGATCTCTGGGAGGAACGCTACGGGATTTTTACGTTTACCAGTTGCGCCGTGTACGGTGGATTGATCGCCGCCGCCAATTTTTTTAGACTATATGGAAATGATTATCTTAGTGAGAGATACCAAAAAACGGCGCAAATGATCAAACGGGGCATCTTGTCCCACCTCTACGATCCGGAGCAAAAAATTTTCACCCGTGGCTTAATCCGGGAAAACGGGTTATGGGTTCTGGACAAAACTGTGGACAGCAGTGTTTTTGCTCTGTGGGCGTTTGATGTCCTGGCTCCCGACGATGAGCGGGTGATTCGCACCATGCAGATGGTCGAGTCGATATTATCGGTAAACACGGCGGTGGGAGGGATCGGACGTTATGAAGGGGACAGTTATTTCCGCTCCGGCGGAGAAGATGCGCCCATTAATCCCTGGTTTATTACCACATTATGGATGGCAGACTGGAAAATCGCCAAGGCTCAAACACTTTCTGATCTCCAGGCGCCTCGTCAAACACTCCTATGGGTGGCCGATCATGCTCTACCCAGCGGTTTGTTGCCGGAACAGTTGGATCCCCTGACAGGAGATCCCTTGTCGGTGTCGCCGCTAACATGGTCCCATTCCGCTTTAGCCGCCACGGTGATGCGTTATATCAGCCGGTACCGTTCTTTGTCCGGCCGTCATCAATCCCATGTTATCGCGGCGAACCCCGAGAGTGATGGCGCCGGCAGATAGACTTCACATTATTGGTTTCTTGAGAAAGGATCGATGGATATGCTCTCGCGGCCCAATTGGCAATATCTCATAGTCGCTGCAGTATTGGGATTAATCCAGTTTATTTTAGGAATCTCCTCACCGTTTCACCCGATTTTCGTGAGTTATATTGTAGATCTTCTCATTTTAGGTCTGGCCTATATCGCCGGCCAGCATGCCAAGTTATCCTCAGGCCACCCGGGGTGGTTTGGATCGGCCACCGGGGCTATTTTTGGTCTGATAGCCGGATTGGCACCGTTTTTTGTTGCCGTTACCGCGGCGGAGATACTCAAACAATCTCCTCACCTGTCCAAAGCCAAAGTACTGACGGACGTTACGATACAAAATTCTGCCGTGGCGCATACCACGATATTGCTCGTATCCGTCATTATCTACGGCTTTTTCACACTCATTATTGGTTCCATAGGAGGATTCGTCATGAAGAGGAAGAGTGATCGCAATGCCGTCTGATTGGGCACCACCCCTTTCCCCTCAAGAAGACGCACCCTTAGTGCGCATTAATCACATCACCAAGGAATATCTGCGCGGCGACGAGAAGGTTATTGCGCTGGGAGATGTGTCATTTTCCATTTCCTACGGAACGGTGGCCGTCGTACTGGGACCCTCCGGAGGCGGCAAATCCACACTTTTACACATCTTAGGCGGAATGGACCGCCCCACCACCGGAAACATTTATGTTCTGGGAGACGATATTAGCCACTGGAAGTCGGACCAGCTGGCCCAGTATCGACGGGAAACCGTCGGATTTATTTTTCAATCGTTTCATTTGATTGCCAATATGACCGCCTTGGAAAATGTAGAACTGCCATTAATGCTGGCCGGGGTACCGAAAGAACACCGGCATCTTAGAGCCATGGAGCTATTAGACCGCGTGGGTCTCGCCGACCGCCATAATCACAAACCCGGAGAACTTTCGGGAGGCCAGGCGCAACGTGTGGCCATTGCACGAGCATTGGCCGCTGACCCTCCTCTAATTCTGGCCGACGAACCGACGGGAAATCTCGACAGCCAAAGCGGTGAAGAAATTATGGCGCTTTTGACCTCTTTGGCTCATGAAGACGGCCATTGTGTCGTGATTGTGACCCACAATGAAGATTTTATTCCTTATGCCGATAAAGTCTTGCGCATTAAAGACGGTCATGTTCAGGAACAAGTCCAAAGTCCCCCGCCTTCAACCCACCCGATTCAACGAGGGAATCTGAACCGCGCGGGCTGGCTGACTCTTTATGCTTTGGCCTGGCACTCCTTGGTTCACCGTCTAGCCCGCGGCCTCTTAACAGGGCTCGGCATCGCCATCGGAGTCGCCGCCATGGTCTTATTAATCGGACTGGGGTCCGGGCTCAAGTCAAATGTCGTACAAAGTGTGTTGTCTTTGGGACCCTTAAATGCCATTAATGTTTCGCCTCAGGCGGCCCACTCTCAGTCCGGTGGCATTCTCAGCCCGAATGTCGTGTCTGGCCCCTCACGACCGATAACGCAAAAGACCTTGGATCGATTTTCACGCCTGCCGGGAGCCCGGGGAGCCTATCTCAATGCGACGTTTGTGGCGGGAGCCACGTATAAAGGACGATCGACCACGGCTGCCGTGAATCCCCTTCCCCCGGAAAAATTTTGGCATGTCCCCGGAGTTTTGCCAACCATCATTCAAGGGCATGTTTCAGATAAGCCATTACACGCCCTCGTTCCTCTCAGTGTGGCCCAGGCCTTAGTCGGCGGCACCCATCCCAAAGTCAGCCAACTGTTGGGAAAAACCATTGTCTTTCGCGTCGAAACGGTGAGCGGCAGCTTGTTTACGGGCCAGGGTCTCACTGGTCCCTCCCATCCTATTCGCAACCAATCGATTATTGTGAGCGGATTCGTCAATTCGGGATTGGGCTTTGTTCCCTATTCGACGGCCATGACTTGGTTTAAGGAGTTTTCTTCCAATACACATGACCTGCACTATCCCGGAGCTACGGTTCTGGCCCACAGTTTGTCACAGGTAACACCTTTGACGCACCGCATCGGATCGATGGGTTACAGCACAACCACACTGCAACAAGCGCTGCAGTCCATCAATAAGAGCTTCGGCTTGATTGAGACCGGTCTGGGCGCCGTGGGAGGCATCGCATTAGTCGTTGCCGGGCTCATGATTGGGGTGGTGATGAGCATGGCCGTCTTGGAACGACGACGCGAAATTGGAATTTTACGTGCTATCGGAGCAAGAAAGAGAGATATTTCCCGGCTCTTTCTGCTCGAAGCCTTGTCCATTGGCCTGATCGGCGGAATTGTGGGGATTGGAGTAGGCTCTGCGGTGGGCTACGCTATTAATGCTGTGGTAGATCATAGCCCTCAGATCAGCCATGGCATCTTCACCTTGCCCCTCTGGTTGGTAGGGACCGGTCTCTTATTTGGTGCCGGTGTCTCCATTATTGCGGGAGCAGTGCCGGCATCGCACGCCTCATCTCTTAACCCGGTGGACGCATTACGGCAAGAATAAGACCATCCGCAGATCACACTTATTCAGAAAATTCATTTGACGGTAAAATCTTTGGCGACACCCCCATCCCTCCCCGGGTTGGGGGTTCTTCTCGAAATACAAAGCATGAGAGACCCACAGCATTTTCGGACAAATCCCTGGGATCATGGGTCCTTTCTTGATCTATGCCTCTTTATCCCGCGACATATACCGTCTCATATGTCATCTTTCGCCAAATTCCTCGAATCCCGGATGCGGGAGCTTAGACAAAAGAAGGTACGTCGGAATTTTTCATGGCGACTCTTTTTCGTTAAATTTTTCCGGCTTAAATGGAAATTTCTTGTGCCAAAAAAGCAGGAATTTGTCGATCCGCATCAAATTATACTAAAGGAAACTTGCATCATTTCCAAATATTTTCGGTCGTCGACAATTGGTCAACTTGTCAGTGATTCTTGTTCCGAATTGGAAACAAGAGGTGTTCTGTCATTGTGTTCTCTATCTCAGGAGGGTCTTCATGCATCATCACCAAAAATACCGTCATCCCAAAAAGGGGAAAGCATTCGCTGTATTTTCTCTCTCTATTCTCTTCACCCTTTCCACCGCTTTTTTTAGTCATCAAAAGGCCGGCGCCTTCTCGCTTAACCAAATTCAATATGTGCGTCTTCAAGGCACAACGCCGGTCTTTGCTCTTAGCGGCAATACACTCTATCATGTCCCCAACGCGGCTCAGTTCGCCGCCATGGGAGGGTCATGGTCGGCTGTCAAGAGTGTTTCTTCTGTCAGCGGGGATCACTTAGGATTGCCCATGGTCGTACCCTACCCCTCCGGCTCTCTCGTCAAGGCATCTGGTCAACCTACCATTTATCTTGTCGTGCATGGGATTCTTAGACCCATTGCTTCAGCCAATATCTTTAACCAAATGGGCCTCAGCTGGAGTGCCGTTCAGATTGTCTCCAACGTGATGAACAACTGGGCCGTGGGGGCACCGATAAGCACACCAAAGACATATTGGCCGTCGGGTACCGTCTTGCGACAATCCGGTCAGCCACAAGTCTATGAGGTAGAAAACGGGGTGCTTTCCCACATTACTTCGGCCGCCCAATTATATTCTTTGGGATATCAATGGAGCAATGTTCACATCGTTACCACATTGCCCTATCCCGCGGGAACTGCCACAGCTGCTGTACATGCCTATCCCACAGGCTCTCTTCTCAAGGTGCCGGGAAATCCTGCGATCTATGTGAACGAGGAAGGCACATTACGTCACATCCCCAGTGCCGCCCTCTTTCACGACTTAGGGTTCCATTTTAGCCATATCCTGTCGGTTTCGTCTTTGAATGGGAATACAATGGGACCGGCGCTGGGCTCCGCCGCCATTCCTAATGACCCTTCCCAGCCTTCTTCTTCACCGTCGCCAGATCCCACCACCACCGTCAATGGCTTTATGTCCATGGGTTATGGATATTATGCGGATAACGAGCCGAACGGGGCGGCTAACTCATCCTATCTGGATTTGTTGCAACATGGCAATGCCTTATCTGTAATCAATCCGGTTTGGTATTATGTAAAGCCCCAATCGGGCGGAGGGTGGACCTTGAATGACTGGACCACATCTATTCCCACCATAAACGGACAAACTAACGTGCAAGTCGTGACACAAGCCGCGCACAAGGAGGGCGTATTGGTTATGCCTTCCGTTGGCATTTACTACAACCCGTCTTCCGGTCCCATAACCACGGCCTCCGATCAACAAGCGCTCGTTCAACAATTGGTTAACATTGCTCAAAAAAACGGTTATGACGGCCTAACCATTGACTTCGAAAGCCAAGGTTCGGGCAACATGAGTGTGACCCAGGCATCCAATCAATACACACAGTTTATTCAATCGTTAGGACAAGCACTCCATGCCATCGGCAAAAAACTCATGATAGCGGTGTATGCCAGTCCCTATCCTTCAACAATTTACAACTACAAAGCTCTGGCTCCTTATGTCAATTGGATCAATGTCATGGCATATCCTCAGCACAACAGTTCCACGCCACCCGGACCTACGCAGGGTTTCCCTTGGCTGTCCAGCATTGTTCAAAATGCCCTCTCTACAGGGGTTAACCCTTCACAAATCATTTTGGGCGTGGCGCCTTATGGTCACTCTTGGACCTTTACCAATTCCGGATCCCAAGGAAACAATTTTGTGTCCAACCGCGGGATCCAAAACTACATTACGGCCCATCAAATTACCCCGGTGTGGGATCCTCGGGAAAAGAGCATCGTGTTCACAACCGGACCTTTGGCCCAAACGCCTCCGGCGACTTTGTCCTATAATGTCAATAAATCCTCGCCTCAGGTTGCCAACCTTCAGGCTATTTTGAATATCGTTTTACTGCAATATGCCGTGGATCACAATCAAACACCTCCGTCTTTGTTGTGGGCCGCCGGTTATTACGGATCGGTAACCAGTCAAGCCGTTACGTTGTTTCAACAAGAATTCAAGGTAGCCAATGCTCAACCAGGAGTCTATGATCAAGCCACGGCACAAGCCTTGTCTCAAGCAATCAGCAAATATTCCGTCGGACAAACGCAATGGTGGGATCAAACCTCCCGTTCCTTTGGCGATCTGCTAAAATTAGCAACACAGGATCATCTGGCCGGAGTCGCATCATGGCGGTTGCCGTTTGAAACTTCTGGTTATTGGAATACTCTGACTTCTATGGCGTCCATCTGGAAACAGTAAAAGGAGAATTCAACGTATGCGCGGATCCTATCGTTCCATCGTAATCAGTAGCGTGGTGAGCTTGGGTATGCTGGGATTGGCCGCAGGTTGCGGCCAATCCCCCACGACCGCATCGGGAACCAACTTCGGTGGTTCTTCCCACACGCCCGCCCCGAGCCGCAGTTCCGTACCGTCCAAGACGCCTACGTCCTCTTCTCCCGCGACTTCCGGGGCACCCGTCTCCACAACGCCTTCTCTCACATTTCACACTCCGGCGCCCCCGCAAGCGGGAGTGTACTCCGAAATGTTTATTCACATCACTCAAGTGACATCCGAAGGTTCCCTTGTGGTCAACGGACACCACATGGACACCTATTCCTTGAATGTGACGGTGCATAATCCCACATCAGCGATGATTCCCTTGAGTCTCAATGATTTCACGGTGGAACCTCTTCATGCCAGCCAGTATTCTTATTCTGACAACGATGTCAAGACTTCATCGCTGAGTGCCCAAACCACGTTATTCCCGTTGCCGATCAATGCTTCCGATCCGTCTCTGGCGATACGCTACATCGAACCGGGAGCTTCCGTCCACGGACTCGTTACCGTCATGGTGCCTCCCTCCTCATCCTATCAAGTCGTCTGGGGAGATTCCAATCATGCGGCCACCACATTTCAGGTTCCTTAATTATTGTTCTTCACAACAGCCGGGATGAAAGAACATCCTGGCTGTTGTGTGGATTTTAGTCGGATTCCATTCATCCACCCAGGGGTATTTCCCCGGCACGCGGTTTAAACTTCCGTTATACTGATGAATAACACTAACGAGGAGGGAATAACATGGCAGGACTAATGGAGCGAGTCAAGACCATTCTGGGGGCCAAGGCTAACCGCGTCTTAGACGCAGCCGAAGACCCCACTGAAACCGTAGAATATTCGTATCAACAGATGCAAGAGGCACTGCAAGAAACCAAGCGGCACATTTTAGAAGTGGCCACAGCAAAAAAACAATTGCAAATGCAGGTCTCAACATTGCAGCAAAAAGCCAATCAATATGCCCTGGATGCGAAAGATGCGGTGAAGGCCGGGCGTGACGATCTCGCCACACAAGCCTTGTCCTTGAAGTCCAGTACCGATCAGCAAATTCAAGATATGCAAAAACACGTTGAAGACACTCAAGGTGAGCAAGACAAACTCACGGCTGCTCAGCAAAAACTGGAGACACAAATTGAATCCTTCCGCTCTCAGAAAGAAGTCATGAAAGCCCAATATTCCGCAGCAAAGGCAGAAGTTCAGGTCGGAGAAACCATCCACGGAATTACCCAGCATGCCAATGATGTGTCGGGAGCCTTACAAAGAGCTCAGGATAAAATCACGCACATGCAATCCAAAGCCTCGGCTTTGGACGAACTAGAATCCTCTCCAGACATCGGAGCCCTGCCGCAATCCAACACAGACAGTATTCGTCAACAGCTCGATGCGGCCAACCGCAATTCCAACGTGCAGGACGAGTTGGCAAAACTCAAGCAGGAGATGCAACAATCGGGAAATCAGTTGGGGGAAACATCGGAAAAATCGGACTGAGTGAGAGCCGTAAGGGTACACTGAAGGGAGTCTCTTGCGACTCCCTTTTTTTTCATAACGGGCAAGTTTGACTAAAACCACGAATTGTCAATTAGAGCCCTACGCCCAGTATCCCTGAAGGTCAGCAATGACAGTTCGGCCAGCAACATTCCCACGGCCAAGCCGATCGTCGCCTTTCTGCACACCTATCTGCTGCCGGAGACAGAGACCATACGGTCTTGGCCTGGCAAGAAGTCCGGACTCCTTTGCAACCTTCCTAATGTTGCAAGCAAAGTAATCATGCAACAGGGATTGCGTGGGTGCATTCCCGTGGCCGCTTCGACTTCGCACCTGTGTTCTGAGTTGTCAACCCATGAACTGACGACAACGTGATCCTGGGTTCTCCTCCAGGGTCTTCTTGGATCCGTTACGTTTGAGCAGCCGGTTAAAGCTCAAACTCGTCGCGCATCTCTTCCGATCGTTGGCGATGACCACTGTAGTGAAAATTCACAGATGGCAAATACCAGTGCGGCATACATGTCATCTCCGGCATCAATCTCGGATTTCTTCTCAGTGGCTGTACGGACAAACATTTCTCGGCCTGTCAAGGCTGGTCCCATGGCTCAGGCCTTTCATCGTCTATAACAGAAGACTTCAAATCAGGGTTTCTTCCACAATCAAGAATCCAGGGAGCCGAGTCGTCGTGATGCAAGCCGTGGGTTGTTGCCGCGAAATTTTTTTGTCCTCGGATTCCTCAAGACAACAATTTTTTCCCTCCGGAAAATCCTTGACAATTTGTCCGATCCAAGTAATGGTTGAGCTATCGATGGCTGGCTAAAAATCAAGTCCAATCCGAAAGCTAATATTAGGCGATCACCCACTCACAACGGCGTCTGCAAAAACATATTTCTTATGGCATTCTAAACATAATATCCATGACCATCTCCAATGAATAGTTTCCGACCGAGAGTATGGCCCCCATTGATTGCTTGAGGAGGGTTCCTATGAGAGAGACAAAGCAAACCACCATTCGTTTTTCTGAAACCATCTATCAGCGGATGGCAAAGGCCAGTGATCGCACCGGACTGACCATCAACTCACTTGTCATCATTGCGTGTCTGGACTGGCTCAGGCACCATGAAAATCATTTAATATTGTGGCAACAAGGAGCAGAGACCCCTCACGAAGGGGAATAGCATGCTCGGCATTGCGAGACTAAGCCGAAGGGGGTTCATCAACAAAGATCCTGTGATAATCTGCCATAGTGATGCGGACGTCTCGGGCTTTCGCACCTTCCGAGGGTCCGACATACCCCCGTTCCTCCATGGCATCAATGAGTCTGGCAGCCCGGGTATATCCCACCCGCATACGGCGCTGAAGCATAGAGGTGGAAGCCTGACCACTCTCCACCACGATTTTTACCGCTTCCGGAAAGAGTGGGTCGCTTTCCTGGACCGGGGAACGATTGGTTCCTCCTGCTTCTTGGAATTCCACCGCTTCTTGAGATTCTTGTTGTTCGCCATGCTCTATAACCCAATCTACGATGCCCTCAATTTCCTTTTCTCGAATGAAGGCGCCTTGAATTCGCTGTGCCTTGGTGGCTCCTACCGGATGAAATAACATGTCCCCGCGCCCCAGCAGCTTTTCCGCCCCACCGCTATCTAATATGGTACGGGAATCCACTTGGCTTGATACCGAAAAGGCGATCCGTGAGGGAATATTCGCCTTTATAATTCCCGTAATGACATCAACCGAGGGTCGTTGGGTCGCCACCACTAAGTGAATTCCCGCTGCCCGGGCCATTTGTGCCAGACGGGCAATGGATTCTTCCACATCTTGCGGAGCCACCATCATCAAGTCCGCCAGTTCATCGATGAGCACGACAATTAAGGGCAATCTCTCTTCTGCCGTCTGGTTGTAACGGCTGATGTCACGGACTTGAGTTTCGGCAAACAACCTGTAACGCCGTTCCATTTCGGCCACTGCCCATCGCAATGCGCCTGCTGCCTTTTTCGGTTCCGTGACAACCGGACTCAAAAGATGCGGAATGCCATTATAAATTGACAATTCAACAACTTTGGGGTCAATCAATAAAAGTCGCACAACATCGGGGCTGGCTCGAAACAGAAGACTGGTAATAAGCACATTGATCAACACGCTTTTTCCCGAACCTGTCGCTCCTGCCACCAAAAGATGAGGCATTTGATCCAAACCCGTGACGATCGGAGCACCTGCGACATCTCTTCCCAGTGCCACCGACAAAGGGGACGGAGATTGGGCAAATTGGGGACTTTCCAGCACTTCTCTGAGGAGAACCGGGGTGACCTCATCGTTAGGCACTTCGATGCCGATCGCCGATTTTCCCGGAATTGGTGCTTCAATGCGAACACCCGTCGCGGCTAAAGACAGAGCAATATCATCAGACAAATTAACAATCCGGGACACTTTGACACCGGGCGGCGGAATGATTTCAAAACGGGTTATCGTCGGTCCTTGACTGACATCCCCCAAAGTCACATTAATGCCGAATTGATGCAAGGCATTGACTAGGATGTCCGCCCTTTCACCGGCACTCTGATTAAAACGTCCGCCCTTATGACTTTCCGGCACGGCCAACAAAGTTAAAGGAGGGGGCATATAGTTCACCCCATAGACCGGTTGCAGATTTTTAGGCACCCCTGAAGATCCTTGGGGACTGTCCTGAACCTCGGCCGTGGGTTTTATGGGTGAGGGTGTCAAAGGCGCCGAGGGAATTCCCGAACCTCCTCCTGACCCCCTCTCCGACGCGGTGCTTAAAATTCCGGATCTCTTTGGTTTTCGGGGAGATAGAGTCTTCTCTATGGGCTTGGTCTCATCCACCGGCGGATAGATCCAGTCCCGCAACCCCCGGCCGACAACCATTCCGATCCGAAAAAATCCCTTAAGTGCAAACGACAACACAGTTCCCAGGTGACTTCCGAGGTCTAAAGCACTGGATCCGGTATATAACATGATCCCGATTACGACTAGGACAATGCCTACCAAAAAGGCTCCGGGAGGCGCAATAGCTCCGGCAATTCCCCCTTCCAGCCGGGTTGGAAGCCAACCTGACACCGGTTTGTTCACTAAAGGCAAAAGAACGAAAACCCCTGCCATCATTAACATCACACCCCAGCCCCGTCTATGCCCTGTAAACGAAGGCTGTGCCAACAATCGCAAAATGCCGGAAGCTAAAACCAGAGCGGGAATAATCCACGCAAAAACACCAAAAATGAAATTCAACCCATAAGCCAAATCACGGGTCAGTGCACCGGAATGAGGAAAAACCAGTGATAAATAGCCCAACAAACCCAAGGCAACCAAAAGGATCCCGCTAATTTCACGTCGCATGTCCTTGGAAATTTGTTTGAGCACTGCCAACATTCACAATCCTGGTTCAAAAAACCTACAATAAGTTCTAGGGTTTTTTCGACTCGTGCGAGTCCGCGGCCTTGCAGGATTCATCCGCTGAGAGGCTTCTTTGCCTTATCGAAGAAAGGACTGAGGGGAAAACAAAAAAGTTGCCTTTCCCTATCTCTTATCCGGATCTCCCCCGAGTTTGCATTTGTGTATACGCACCGAAAATCTCTCTTTCATCAAGCTCTCACTATGCGGAAATCCAACCACGAAACCAGGCTGCCTCCTTTCCCTTTGTAAAATTCTTTTCATTAATCATTTATAAGCCATGGCCACTTCCCAACCATAGTGTCACGATCCCGAGAATCAAGGTGTACCATCCGAATTGCCGCCACAAACGTGTCGCCGACAGCGCATGCTTAACCCATTTTATCGCAAAAATTCCACTTATGACAGCCGTTCCCACCCCAATAGCCACAACAGCTATGGATGTGTCCCAATAGCTTGCCGAAGAGAAGGTCAGCACCATTGCGCCGGCAATGACCGGAAGGGCCATGTAAAAGGAAAACCGAGCCGCTTCCCGGGGGGATAAACCCAGAACCCGTCCGGCAAAGATAGTCGAACCCGAGCGGGAAAGTCCGGGCCAGAGGGCCAATGTCTGAGCCAGGCCAATAAAGACCGCCTGACCCCATGACATGTCCTTAATCTTCTTAGTACCGTATTCCGAATCAGGAGTCAGCCACAAGGCGGCTGTCGTGGCCAGCCATCCTGCTCCCGCGGCCAAAGGGATAAACCATTGGGTAATCCAACTCTTAAGCCAATAACCGACAATAAGGGCCGGAATCGTCGCGACGATGATCAAGGCGATAGTTTTTCGGCTGGTGCTTTGCCCTTTCACGGCCCCTTTAATCAAGTCCCTCAAATCATGGCGATAGCCTGCGACGATTGCCAGCAAAGTCCCGCCATGCAAGGCCACTTCCCATTGGCCTTGCCGGCCAACCATGCCAAAAAATCCACGAAGAACAATTAGATGACCGGAAGAACTGATCGGCAAAAACTCGCTCAAGCCCTGGACCAATCCCAAGAGAATGATACGCCACACATTTCTCGCCTCCTCCTGCTAATGGCCTATAAGAGGATAGCGAAAAATATGTACGGAAATTTGTCCACGGTATTCAATCGGCTGATCGAGCGTCTCTTTCACGAACGAATGCGATGAGAAAGATCGCATGGCTTAAGAGTGAAGTTCCCCGCAATACCCTTTCTCTTTTTCCCCAAAAGAAAACATTTCCATTCTTCGAAAATTCCTCGGGATCAATTCTCATCCCTCACACCCCAAACAGGAAATGAGACAGGTTGAAACTGGGAAGTTTGAGATTAAAAGCCATCCTCCATCCGGGGTACGGCAACGAGTTCAAGCCATGGTTTGTCTATGGTAATTTCGGGGCTTTAGAAGACCCCACATGCGGAGTTTGAGATTCAAGATGCCGTACTCTATGAACTTGCGATTCTTGGTAAAGGGCTAGGATGCAGCATCGTGTCATTCATGGGTACGGCAGTATGGATTTGGATATTGTGACACTATTACGTGCAAGATTGTGGAATTATTAGCACAACTGAAAACTCTTGAGGACCCTGTGAATCCTTCATTTCCTTCATTTCCGTCAGTTTTACCCAGTGGCTTAATCTTCCGGGCTTTTCTCTTGTTCCGCACGGATAATAGGGAGTTGTGTGCCTCTTCTTCCTCAATATTGGTATTGTCAACCACCGATATTGTCCGTGGCTTGGGTGACCTGGATAAAGTAAGGCCATGGGTAGTGTGTATCACTTTTTCGGCTCAATCTCCACCATTCGTGCAACAAAACGTTTTCTTCGGCTCACTTGCGTGATCTTGCGCATGGTGACTGTATCGGAGCGCTCGCAATCCGGGATTCTTTTGACTGAGTCACTGGTCATGGACCACCAGATCTTTCAATTAGGTTAAAGTGGCAATTATATGAAATAATCATCCAGGGTTTGTATGGTATCCGTACCCAGGCTATACCCCTTTTTAAAACAAGATCGTGGCCATTACCCGGTTAGGTTGGAAACGCTGGTCGAGATAGTCCTGGGGATCGGAAGATATCAGACGTTCCAGTCGAAAATATCCGTCTTTGTCTCGACGGATCAAACAAAGCCGACCGTCAATCCACCATTCCTGGATTGGCGAAACATCCGGTGCGTCCGTAAAAACATCCTCCGGAAACAACGGGGTATACAGAGTCATAGGTTAATCCATCTCCTCTCGGGTTTCACCATTTTCTCTCTTTTTTTGGGCGCGGGCCTTGCGAACAAGCGGGGACTTTTTGTTAATCAGTTTATTGAGGTGGTGCAAAGCTTGGTCGATCCCCCCCACTTCATTAATGAGGCCCGCGGACACCGCATCTTTTCCAACCAAAACCGTTCCAATATCTCGCGCCAATTCCCCGGTGCGAAACATTAACTCGCGGAATCGCTCTTCGGTAATGTGCGAATGGTTAGTCACAAAATTCACTACCCGGTCCTGCATTTTATCCAGATATTCATAGGTCTGGGGAACTCCAATCACCAATCCATTCATACGAATGGGATGAATTGTCATGGTTGCTGTTGGAGCAATGAAGCTGTATGTCGTCGCAATCGAAACCGGCACGCCGATGGAATGACCTCCGCCTAAAACCAATGAAACCGAGGGCTTAGACAGACTCGCAACCATTTCTGCCAAAGCCAGCCCTGCTTCCACGTCCCCTCCGACCGTATTTAAGATTAACAGAAGACCTTTGATATCTTTGCTTTCTTCAATGGCTACTAATTGGGGGATTACGTGCTCATATTTGGTGGTTTTGTTTTGAGACGGGAGCACCACATGTCCTTCGATTTGACCGATAATAACCATGGTATGGACAGGAGATTTAGCCGTAGGAACTTTGGTTGAACCGAATTCCTGAATGTTGTCGGTTGTAGACTGTGCCTTCTTTTTCTCCGATTCTCGGGCCCCAGGCTCTGGTGTTTCATCCATCATGCCGAAATGTGAGTGTCGCAATCACATAATCCTCCTTTGATTTGCCCTCTTGTGCCTTAGTGTTTGAAAATCCCTGTCTTTCATACGACATCACAAATCTTTTCGTGGGCCGAGCCTCTAATCCAACAATTTTGTCTGCAATAGGGATAGATACTGATTGGGCTCATAGTCTTGTACCAAAGAGGTGAAACTTATGCGCGATTTAGGCATATTAATGGGCGATACTAGTCTCAACCAGTTGGTGTCAAAACTCCTAGGGGTCGGTATTCCGCCATTTTTTCTGTCCCTTGGTGTCACTTTAGGTGGGGGATTATTGGGAGCTTTGGGATTATGGTTGGCGGGAAGGGGACCTCAAGACCCGGCCGTAGTCGGATATGGGATTCGCATATGGGCCGTAGCTATCGCCATAGGAGGAACCTTCACGGCCTTGGAGAATCTTGAACGGGGATTCTCGGCTCATGCCCTTTCCGCGATTTTCCGAGACAGCATCAGCATTGTCATGGCTTATTTAGGGGCTCAGAGTGGTTACTGGCTTCTTAATCAACTTGCAAAGCCATGAAACGTCCAGTAAGCTTTCTGTGGTGGCCTGTCTTTCTCTTGGGATGCTTAGCAGGGTTATCCCTTATGCAAGGCGCGACATCACAAGAACGTCTGCAAACCGCAAGCGCTTTGGATAAATGGCAGGCTCGGGCACAATACTGGAAAAGAGAAGCCGCCCGCTTGCAGGAGGAATTAGGTTCGATCAATCGGAAATCTGAAAAGCATCTGTATATACAAAACGTTACGGTCACGGTAATCAAAAGCCCTGTACCTACCCATGAAGTGATTGAAGCCTTGTCGCCATATACCCAATCCCTTCTTGGTTTATCCCTGCAATATCTGAAGTTGTCGGTCATTTACCACGTTTTCAATAACCGCATTGTGGTTATCGGCACTCATCTTTACCAAATTCGTGTCCAAGCATTGCTCTTGGGACCCCATTGTGAATTACTGATCTCGGTTCTTCCTCGTCCGTCCTCATCGTCTTTGTAACTCTTCCATATCCATCACATATTGATTGCGCCGATATTGGGCCTTATCGGACGTATCGGACGAAGGCAATCGCCATGTCATTGAATTTGTAAGCGAGGTATTGCAGAAATGTGACGACGAAGTGCGAATTAATCGGAGGCGATACAAAGAAAAATTTGATTTCCGAGCAGCATAGCCAAGTTAAGCCTAAAGTGGGACTTTTATGCAGTCCCGTTAGGTGATAAATCGCAATACTGTCACCATTTGACGATGAAAAAATTACATAATTACGTAAATAGCTCCTCTTTACTACCTTATTCAAGGGGTGTGAAAGGTCTTTCGAAACTACCTGCTCAAATATTTAGTTAACATTGTTGATTACAAGTCATCAGAGTCACATGGGTAAGCTGTCTACGCTGAGCACCGAGCGAACAATAACGAACATATGCATCTCATCGACTGGCGCTGAAAATCCATACTCGGCTTCAGATCTTCACGTCACCATCCGCCCGTTCCGTTTGATTTGATTAGGCTCCCGTATGGACCTTCGATCACAAGCGCCGACAAACTTCGCCCTGCGGGGCAATGTCGCTGATGCGTACCTCCTGAGTCGATTCGTCGATCCCATACACCATGTGCCAATACGAGTCGACCGCAATCCATCCCTATTGATCAACGGTTTTGTCAGGCTTCGTCCGACAAACGAGGACTCGGCACCACCGTCAGTCCACCACGGGTTCACAGTTCGTTACCACCCCGAAGTTTGGCTCAGGCCCATCAGATTCCCGATTACTCGAGACACCCTACCACTATTGCCGCCTACCGCACTTGAACGAGGAAACTGGCACGGGTTAGACTTTCACTAACAAGAACTACGACTTGCCGGCCGCACATTCATCCTGACGGCAAGCCGACAGGTTTTCTCGGCTGGATTCTTATAACGGTACTCTTTATTCGCAGGAAAAAATCGGCGTGAGAATAACAAACTCATCGAACCCAATGACCCAATAAAGCACCCTTTGACAAGGGTGCTTTATTCTAATCAACGACTTGATGTTCGACAGATGTGCTGCCTACGTTAGATGATAAAATAAGAAGCCATCTAGACTTCGATAATTATGGGCAAAATCATGGGACGCCTCTTGGTTCGGTCCCATAAAAACCGACCCAAGGTATCTCTTACAAGGGCTTTAATGACCGACCACTCAGCGACATGACCGCCTTCCATGGCCGTCAAGGCCGTTTTCACTCGGCTGCGTGCATCGTCAAGCAAGGCCTCGGACTCTCGGACATAAACAAACCCACGGGATACAATATCCGGACCCGAAACCAGTAAACCCGATTGGGCGTCCATTCCCACCACAACAATGAGAATACCATCGTTGGATAATTGCTTTCGGTCTCTCAGCACAATATTTCCCACGTCTCCAACACCGAAGCCGTCAACCAGCACTTTCCCCGACGGCACTTGCCCCACAATTTGTGCGGTATCCTTAGTCAGTTCGAAGACGGCACCGTTCTCACCAATTAGGACATGAGCAGGATCGATGCCTACTTCCCGGGCCAAGCGGGCATGATGGACCAAATGACGATATTCGCCATGCACTGGAATAAAGAACTGGGGCTTAACCAGATTCAACATCAATTTGAGTTCTTCTTGACAGGCATGACCGGAAACGTGAATACCGATGCTGGGTCCATAATGTACTTCGGCGCCGAGCCGATAGAGGTTGTTTACGGTCCGGGCCACCATTTTTTCGTTGCCCGGAATCGCTGTGGCAGAAATAATTACTGTATCTCCGGAAATGATTTCAACTTTTTTGTGATCGGATGTGGACATCCGCGTTAAAGCCGACATCGGTTCCCCTTGGGAACCGGTAGTCAAAATCAATGTCTTCTCGGCCGGCTGTTTCAATATATTCTCCAGTGACATCCAAGTGCCTTCCGGAAAATTCAGGTAATGCAACTCTGTTGCCTTTTCCACCACATTTTCCATACTTCGACCCACCACCGCAACATAACGTCCGTGGTGAATCGCCGATTCGACCACCTGTTGAATGCGGTGAACCTGAGATGCAAAGGATGAGACTAAGACACGGCCTGGAGCTTGTTCAACAATTCGGTCCAATGTTTTGCCGACGGTTTTTTCGGAGGGTGTGTATCCGGGACGCTCCGCATTTGTGCTATCCGCCAGCAAGAGCAAAACTCCTTCCGATCCCACTTGCGCCAATTTATGAAAATCAGCAACGTGGCCATCCACAGGAGTGTGATCAAACTTGAAATCTCCGGTATGAATTATAGTACCCACCGGATTACGAATAATCAGGCCGGTCGCATCGGGAATCGAGTGATTCACACGAAAAAATTCCACTGAAAAACTTCCGGCACGGACGCTGTCTCCGGGATCGACGGAATGAGACTTAGGATGCAGGCTAATTTGATGTTCCTGCAATTTCATCTCCACTATTCCCAATGTCAACCGCGTACCATAAACCGGGACTGAAAGATTTTTCAAACAGTATGGAATGCCACCGATATGATCTTCATGGCCATGAGTCAGGAATATCGCACGAACGCGGTCCTTATTTTCTATAAGGTAGGTGATATCGGGCAGGACTAGATCTATACCCGGCATATCGGGTTCTGGAAATGCTAATCCGCAGTCAATCAAAATGATATCATTACCGTACACCACCGCAGCCAAGTTCTTTCCAATTTCCCCTAATCCTCCAAGGGGAATAAACTGCAACTTTCCGGGTCCTGGACGCGCCAGTTTCCCCACCTCCTAATTTCCCGCACACGGAGCACATCAAAATGCCCCTAGTCATCCGACTAGGGACTCATGCCAGGGGCACTTGATTTAAGGTACGCGGTATTGGCCCCGTCCCGTTCTGTGCCAACCCTTACATACCATTGACCACCGAGCACTAAGTCGTTGCTACTAGTATAACTCGGTGGACATCTCGCATGCAATCACCGAACGTCATTTTTACCTGCCAAGCTCTGTTCTTGACTTTGTTCCAAGTTTGGCACAAGAGTTGCGGATTCGGGGGAGGAATGGTTCTTGGCAAAGAGATAAGCGGCCCACAATGAGTCAAAGACCGCGTCTTTGGGCATGACCAGTGGTCTTTGTACCCAAGGGCCAATCAAACCCAGACGGGCCAGCAACCATTTAAGAGGCAAAGGGTTCGACACAATAAACAAAGATTTAAATAGCGGCCACAAACTGTCGTGAATGTCCTTGGCCAAGCTCATGTTGCCGCTCAAAAAAGCTGTCGTCATCGTCGTCATCTCGTCGCCCACCACATGCGACGCTACTGACACCACACCATAAACCCCTATTGCCAGCGTGGACAGATATAAGGCATCATCCCCGGCATAAATGGGTACATCCTGACCGAGTCTAGAACGCAATCGCATGATTTGGTCGATAGACCCTGATGCTTCTTTGACCGCAAAAGGACCTTTGACATAACGGCTGATGGCCGCAATGGTTTCCGCATCGACCATGCTGGCCGTTCTGGACGGCACGTTATAAAGCATCAAAGGACACTGAACATGACGGGCAACTTCCGAATAGTGTGTAATCAAGCCTTCCTCGGTCGGCTTATTGTAATAAGGACTCACCAGCAATAGCCCGTCCACTCCCCATGACTCCGCAGCCCTGGAGAGTTCCACTGTCGTTCGGGTGTCGTTGGTCCCCGTCCCCATCCAAATCGGGATCTGTGGCGCGGCCTTTCTTACCGCATCGTATAGGATCTGACGCTCGCTCAGGGATAAACTAAAAGCCTCACCGGTGGATCCGGCCAAAATGAGGCCGCCGGAGTTGTGATCGCGTAAGTATCGCGCCAGTCCGGCGGCACTAACCACGTCTATCTTTCCCGTTTCTGTGAAGGGCGTGGCCATTGCGGTAAAAAGTCGTGGCCAAATCATGTCCTGGACACCTCCTCATCCAAGTGAAACTGTCGGTGTAAAGCGGAAACTGCCTTCTCCATATTATGGCGGTGTAGCAAGAGGGTGATAGTGGAATGAGAATCCGCGGATTGTAAAATATCAATATTGGATTGCGCCATAGCCGCCATGACCCGCCCGATTACTCCCGGCAGTCCTTGGATAGCGGAACCCACAACGGACACTTTGGCCCGATCATCATAAGCCTCAAACGTGTATCCCATATTCTCAAGAGTGTCCTTGGTAATTGAGGTTTTCTCCGGTGGCACGCAAAAATAAACGCGGTCCGGAAATAGATTGATCAAATCCACAGACACCTTGTTTTCTCCTAGTGCCATGAAGAGATGATACGCCCAATCCTTTAGCATTGAAGAAGGTGGAGTCACATTAAACTGCATCAAATGGTCCAATTGGGTTATACCCGTGACCGAATGGTCCGGATCGCGATGTGCCCAGGGATCCAATGTTCCGTGCCCCGAAGCGATCCAAGTTCCTGTCGATTCCGAAAATGTGGAACGGACTCGAATCGCTACCCCAAATTGCCGCCCGATTTCCACCGCCCGAGGATGGATCACACGGGCTCCCAAATTCGCAAGCTGAAAAATTTCTTCATAGTCCAATTCGGCGATAGTGCGTGCGTCCGGCACAATCCGGGGATCGGCGGTCTTGATGCCGTCGACATCGGTAAAAATGTCGACCACGGCGGCATGAAGCGCTGCTCCCAATGCCACCGCCGTGGTGTCGGATCCTCCCCGCCCCAACGTGGTTATGCGGCCATCAACGGTGCGCCCTTGAAAACCGGCTACCACGGGAATCGTTCCTTCGGCCAATAAACCCTCTAACACTGTGGGCTCAACTTCGAGAATCCGGGCATCCCCAAAGTTGTCGTCTGTGATGACCCCCGCCTGGCCCCCGCTCAGAACCCGAACCTTTAAACCGAGATCGCGGAGATTTGAAGCCAAAACCACGGCGCTGATAATTTCACCGCAAGATACCAGCAAGTCGCGCTCTTCGGCAGGTGAGCGCTCTTTTCCGGAGATGAGATCCAGCAAAGTGTCAGTGGCATAGGCATCCCCTCGGCGGCCCATGGCTGAGACGACCACGACGACTTGGTCTTTAGACTGTTTCGCTTTATTAACCCACCGGGCAACAATCTCCCGACGATTAAGATCTCTGACGGAGGTCCCGCCAAATTTCTGAATAACAATGGCCACACAATTCCTGGTTTATAACCTGTGAAAGTCCTTTGAAGGTTCTCTCGCCGGTTCCGGATCTCAGAGAATTCATCTGCAAAAAGGCACCATTGCGCTCGTAAAAAGAATTGATCAAAATAGGGTTGCCATGATCTTCCTCTATTGGGTGTTGCCTAATCTCGAGGTTACTCGGCTCGCCCTTTGACCATCCGCCGGCGTCTCCCTTTTCACAAAAACGTTTGATAATCTCCGCCTGAAAACCAGGATTCCTCCCTTCCATGTGTCAGCTTTAGATACTTTCCCATACCTTGGTCCCATTTATTTGCCCCTTTTCGCTCCTTTCCTGTGGATGATTTGAGGAGTTTTTTCTCCTTGAGGAGCACCTGGCTGTCCTCCTTGTCCCACCGCAATTCCTGGCCGGGTTTCTTGTCGTTGAATCCTAAAATTATCGCTTATGAAATTCACCGGATCTATCCTTGTGATAAGCAGATACCATCATGGGCCAAAAATCAGACATTACGCAATTGCCCGGCACTTTGATACGGTATGCACAATGATAAAAAAATTCTCTCGTTCACCTCTAAATTCGGTGAAATACTGCCTGCTTTGTTCCCGCCTTCTCAAGGCGGGACGGAATTTCAGATGCGTAATACACTTGATGTTCTACCGAAAAGATCCCTGAGAGCCCACGATAATACCCCCGTTATAAATCACCGAGTGTTTTGCACTATTTGTCTCAGGTCCACCGCGACAAAAGGGATTCTACGATTTGGACCGCATTAGTGGCGGCTCCCTTTCTCAAATTATCCGCGACCACGAAGATGTGTAATCCGTTTTCCACAAATAAATCTCGGCGCAAGCGTCCGACCAAAACCAAATCCTGACCCGACGCATCTAAAGGAACTGGAACTTTTCCCTGACTGGGGTCATCCACCACCCGCAATCCGGGGGAGTGCGCCAAAAGATCGCGTACTAAAGCCACATCAAAGGGTTTTTCGGTCTCTAGGTAAACAGATTCCGCATGAGCAATGTAAACCGGTACTCTGACCGCCGTGGCACTAACCGGCAACTTTTCATCAAAAATCTTTTGTGTTTCTCGGGTCAGCTTCAACTCTTCGCCTGTATAATCCCCTTCTCCAAATGTGTCACAGTAAGGCAAAACGTTAAAGGCAATAGGAGTCGGGTAAGTGCTGGGGATGACGGTCTTGTGATTCAGACAATCCTCGCTTTCCCAAGTGAGCGTCTGCATCGCCTCTCGTCCGGTGCCCGATACGGCCTGATAAGTCGACACGATGACACGCTTAAGGCCATAATGTCTGCGTATGGGCTCCAGTGCCACAACCATTTGTATCGTGGAACAATTCGGTGAGGCGATCAGTCGAGCATCTCCAGCCGCATTCCCATTGACTTCCGGAACAACAAGCGGCACCGTAGGGTCCATGCGAAAATAGCTCGACTTATCCACAACGGTCACACCCTGGGCTATTGCCTTGGGCGCATAAATGCGACTGGCCTCCTTACTGGCCGCAAAAAAGGCCACGTTAACCGAGGACCAATCCATGGACTCCACACTCAGGACAGGAATTTCTTCCCCTCGAAATTTCACGGTGCGCCCTTGCCCTTGTGTTGCGAGGGCCGTGAGATTGGCTACCGGAAAGTTCCTCTCTTCAAGGATCTCCAATATTTTTTGTCCGACCAATCCTGTGACACCTAAAATGGCTACATTAACGCCAGACACCCGCCACTTCACTCCCTTGACATTATCGTTCCCATTGGACAAGCATAGGTTGAATCTGTTGCTGTTCCAAAGCACCTTGGACTGAAGGAATAATCAGTTCCAGATGAGCGTCCAAGGACCTCGGCTTATGAATCGGATCATCCTGCCCAAAGGGCACAAAATAGATATTACGAGCGCTCAAAAGTCGGCCCAGATTCATAGCGTTCATACCCAATAAATCGTTGGAGGTAATGGCCAATAAAACCGGTCCCTGGTTTCGCAACTGAGCTTTTACTGCCATTGTGACAGGCGAATCATTGATGGCATTGGATATTTTCGCCAGGGTATTGCCAGTGCAAGGCATCACAATCACAATGTCAAACCAGTGTTTTGGACCGCTGGGTTCCACTTCCGGAATCGACGTTAAGATGGGTTGATCGGTAACACGGCCGATTTCGTTTCTCCAATAATCGGGTGAGCCAAATCGCGTCGAAACTTGCAATAAGGAGGATGACACAATAGGTGTAATCACCCCTCCCGCTTGGGCCAGTGTTTTCATTGTAGCGATAGCCCGGTGCATATTGCAATGGGATGCGGCCATCGCGACTCCGATTTTAATTCCCAAAAGCTCCCCCTCGCTCATCGGTTTACCTCCTTGTATGTGTTGGTGTGACACGCCCCGGCTGATCTTGAAGAACGGACGCTAATGTTTCCCAAATAATTTCGGCAGCTCTTCTGGGAGCAATATGTCCCGGAACACCTAAATAGGACTCATATCGCAACCCTATCGCGGGATCTGAAGCTATAGACGCCGATAATCCCCCTGGCTTCGAGGCCAAATCAATAATCCACGCCGGATCGGTACTCTCCATCCATTCGCGGGTCAATATCGGCGCAGGAATCGTATTAAATACCCCGTCAACCGGCGGGCACCATTTAGAATCCAATGGATGAACCGGAAAACCCATCGCCGACGCCATGGCCCGTTTTTCGAACCCACGATCAAAAACTTCCGACAAAGCGCCATAGGCTTGTAAGCGTAAAGCCAAGACCGATCCGACACGGCCGAATCCCAACACTGCCACTGGTCGGTGATAGAGGGTGAAACCCGAGCGTCCAATTGCTGATTTAATGGCACCTTCGGCCGTAGGAACCGCGTTAAGCCACATAAAGGTCGTCTGATTGCGATATTCGATGGTTCTAAGACCAAAAGTATGGGCTCGTTCCTTGATCGATGGAGCGATCAATCCGGCAGCCACTACCGCTCCCTCCCGCATATCATGAAAAATGTCGGGCGTCAGGACAACTTCCCCGTCCATCGTGTCCATACGCCCATTCGCGTCAATCCCTGTCATCGGGCCGATAAAGATGTTAAGCGGTTCCTGTCCCGGACGAAAAGGCGGTACTCCTTCGACATGAAAGCCAAATGATTGGACCTCATAGCCCTGATCTTCCAGAAATCGGCACAGCCAAGCATCCCGGGCATCTCCGCCAGCGACCACAACCTTCGTTGCCATGAACCATTCCATCCCCTCTCCCCGGGAAAAGCCGGACAGATTTCTCTTCTCCATGAGTTGCCAACACTCTTCTCCGGTTCACTATACGAACAGAGGGATGAGACAGTTCCATTTTTGGGTGTGCCATTAAATGGCACGAAAAAAGCCGGGAGAATAAATTGTCTCTCCCGGCTTTTGGTGATTCTATCAGTGTACGTAAATGTCGCTTCCGCCATTTTGCTCAAAGAGCTTTTTCGCCTTGTCGACTTCGGGGGCATCGGCCCGTACCATCAAAAGAACATCGCCTTCCTTCAAACGCTGTTCATATTCCTGGCTTTCGTTTTTGGGAATTCCATAGTCCATCAAACCGCCGGCAACGCCACCGGCAACAGCTCCGGTAAGAGTGGCGGCAAGAGGACCGGCTGCGATAATGGGACCGATACCGGGAATAGCCAGAGCTCCGACCCCGGCTAAGAGGCCGGTTACACCTCCCAAGGTCGTCCCCCACCCTATTCCGCTGGAAAGATCATGCATGGAATTTCCGGGATGCCCACCCTCTGTTTTGCCATCATGGCGGGCTACCAGTGAAATATCCTTTTCTGGTACGCCTCGTTTTTTCAAATCATCTACTGTTTTTTCGGCGTCATGGTGATGTTGAAATGCACCAACAACTGTTTTTTCCATGCTATCTGCCTCCTTTTTGACGTCATCGGAACTAGTATGTCCGTCCCGACAAAAAAAGAGGCGTTTAATTTTCCGATCCTTGTCGGCGTAATTGGTCGTCATCCAAATCAACGATCATCACTTCCGGCCCAATGCGCCGGATAGATGTCCATGGTATGACGGTCGGTTGGTGAACCTGGCGACCAAACCGACCCCGTGGGGGAACCAGAATGGTGTGGATTTCGCCATTTTTCGGATCAATTTCCAGATCTGTATCCCCCAACGGTCCTAATCGACTGCCATTGGACAAATTAATAATTTCTTTTGATGCCAGTTCGCTAAAACGCATAAGACGTCCCTCCTCCTTGGGAAAGCTTATGCGCTAAATCCCTGTTCTAGCACCTGCCCAATGGAATCGACGGGACCTGCCGCAGCCATAGCCCAGGGTTTGCCATGAAAAAGCCGGTGCGCCGTCGTCACAATCGCGTCACATGTCACGCACTCCAATTCGGCAAGACGTTCCCGGGGATCTAACGGTATCATGCCGTAAAGGCCATATAGCCCCAGCCTCATCATCCGGCCATCGGGAGTCTCCATAGCAAATGCCATCGAAGTTTCCGCTTGTGTGAGCGCCAAGGCTCGTTCCTGACTTGAAGGAGGTTCCATCATTAATCTTTGAATTTCTTGGCGCGTGGCCCTTAGCGCGCGAGACACAGACCCAGGGCTCAAAGCCATATATACAGACAACTCTGCCCAGTCTTCCAGTGCGGAATAGGAGGAAGTAACCGTGTAGACGAGAGCTTCTTCCTCTCGCAGTCGCTGCCATAAACGCGAGGTGTTTTGCCCGGCCATAATGGTGCTAAGAATTAGGGTTGCATCATGGGTTGGATCCGATAATAATGGCGCAGCAACACCCATAGTCAAATGGACCTGTTCTCCAGCCTGCCTGAACAACCTAACCTGCGGCCGATGAAGAATCGGCTCTCGGCTGGGAGGACGGCCATAACCTTCATTGGGCCAACGATAATTTTGAAGCTGTTCACGGAGCTGATCCACACCTTCACCTGTGAGAACGGCC
Source organism: Bacillota bacterium (assembly GCA_021821465.1). Lineage (GTDB taxonomy): Bacteria > Bacillota > Sulfobacillia > Sulfobacillales > Sulfobacillaceae > Sulfobacillus. The sequence continues at coordinate 64,673 of JAKACM010000004.1, read as the reverse complement.
ACAATATTGCCGGGAAAATAAAATTGATTGTGAAAGTGGCGAAGATCGTCTGCCTTCAATTTCTTGATCGTCTCTTTTGTTCCCAACACATCGTGGTGAAAATCAGGGTCGGGAAACAATGCCGACACATATAATTCGCTGGATCGATCTTCCAGATCATCCTGCGCTTCCGAAAGTTCTTCGAGAATCACCTGCCTCTCTTTGTCGAGATCCTGGGACGTGAGTAATGGGGCGCTGATAAGAGTCCATAATAATCTCAAGGCTTCGGACGCCTTCGCAGATAGAACCTTAGCATAATAGACCGTGTAATCACGCGTTGTAAAGGCATTAATTTCTCCGCCTAACCGGTCCTGAATACCGGCAATGTCCCGTGCGGACCAATTTCCCGCTCCTTTGAACACCGCATGCTCCAAAAAATGCGCGACCCCATATTCATTCTTTCTCTCATCGCGTGAACCCGCACGGATAAAAAAAGCCATTGCAGTCGTTCCCATGGATCCATAATCATCCCAAATCATAGTCATTTGGGAAGGAAGCGTTGTCGAGTAATTTATTCTTTTGCCCGCCTTTCTACACTCATCACATTCATGGACCGATATTCTCACAATTTCCGAATTATTTAGCGCTCACCCATCCTCACTAAGAAATCGCTCACAGTCATTTGCCCGGATTACTTCTTGTTCCGAAGCCGTTGATTTAAGGCCAATTGCTCTTTCGTCCGAGAGGGGTGAGATAGTTCGGGAGTTGGCATCACACATGATCCGGCCATCAGCTATCTCTCAGCTAAAGATATTCACTACGTTCCCTTTATTTTAGCAAAAGAGTCACATCCAAAATGAGCACATTTCACTCATCAGTGGCGGGTGTGCCCATTTTCATTAAGTGCGAAACCGTTACGAACTGATAGCCCTCTTGCTTCAACCCCTGAATGATCTCGCCCAGGGCCAAAACACTTCGATCAGTAGGATGCATCAAAACAATGGCTCCTGGCTTCGCCTTTTGTATGACTTTATTGACGATATAAGGCACTTGAGACGACGGGCGCCAATCAATTGTATCAATCGTCCACATTACCAAGGGCATGTGTAATTTTGCCGAGGCGTTTATTACCGACGGGCCCAATTCTCCATAAGGTGGTGCATAGACACGGGGAAGGACGTTAGCCACTTTTTGTACCGTCTCATTGGTTTTCTCAATATCCAAAACATTTTCGCTAACGGACATGTTAGCCGGATGGCCATGATTCCACCCGTGATTGCCCACTTCCATGCCATCTTTCACCATTTGGCGAACAAGATTAGGGTGTTTTTGAGCCCATACTCCACCCACCATAAAAGTCGCGGCGACATGATTCTGATGCAATAGCGCCAACATTTTCGGCACATACTGGGTTCCCCAAACCACGTTGACAGTCAATGCCATCGCACGTTGAGAGGTAATCACTCGGTAGACCGGATTCGCAAAGGGCGCATCCACCGCCGCCTTTTGGGGCGCGGGGGTATTGAAAATCATCACACTGATGATTAACACCGCCATCACCGACAATAACTTTATGGTAGGGGAGCGTAGAGAAATCACTTTGATCCACATCGAAAAATACTCCTTCCAACTGACATTGCCTCTTTCTTGTCCTATGGCCATAATGGCCAAAGTAGAACCCTCAATTAAAAGAAGGATTGACAAATTTCCGCACAAAATGCAGGAAAAATGTCACTGATAAACGGCCCTGATGAAGGACAATGAACTACTAATTCCGTATGGTGGTAAAATTCATTAATCTAAACAGGGGAGGAAAGAAGAAAGTTCCATCAAAACCTCAAGAATCGTTGCTCTCGAACAATTTTGAATTCCCGGTAACTTTTTCGGCGGATAATGGGCTTGCTAAGCTGTCATTCTTCTCCGCCGAAAACAAAAAAACGGGCGGCTTGAGCTTTTTCCAACCTGCTCATTACCGTCTCCGTTTTGGGAAATGCTGAAAACGTGCCCCCAGTCCGTACCCCTCACCTAGGGTGAGCACATCATCTTGGCCATCTCTCCTTTCCATTGATTACAAAGAATCAACGGCGGGTGGGGCCATGTGCACCGGCACGCTTATGCGATGTTTTGTCATGCGATGAATGATCATGCATGCGATCATGGGACGGGCGCGGCTTTGACGGATCATATCCGTCCGGTACCGGGAGTGTATCCTTATGAGATAAATTGATTCGCCCCACGGAGTCAATTTCGATGATCTTGACCATTAAGGGATCACCGACCGCAATCACATCTGTCACCTTGTTCACATGGTTATAGGACAACTGGGATATATGCACCAGTCCTTCTTTACCCGGAAGGATTTCCACAAAAGCGCCGAAGTCCTTAAGGCGAGACACATGTCCTTCAAAAATCTCCCCCACCTCAAGAGTTCGGGTGAGGCCTTCGATCATTTTTTGAGCACGACGCGCAATCTCTTCGTCCATAGACGCGATGTAAATGATACCATCATCCTCAATGTCTATTTCCACCTTCTTGTCGCCAATTCTTGTGCTGTCGATAATTTTGTTAATCGTTTTGCCTCCGGGTCCTATTACAGCGCCGATTTTCTCGGGATCAATCTGCATGGTCAAAATCCGGGGCGCATACAAGGAAAGTTCCTTCCGCGGTTCGGGAATTACCGCTTCTATCATGTCCAGAATTTCCAAACGCGCTTTACGGGCTTGCTGTAACGCGATTTCTAAAATTTCCCGATCCAGACCGTGAATTTTGATGTCCATCTGGATAGCGGTAACACCGTCCCTCGTCCCCGCCACTTTGAAATCCATGTCCCCTAACGCATCTTCGAGTCCTTGAATATCGGTCAACACCACGACACCTTCATCATTCTTTACGAGTCCCATGGCTATTCCCGCCACAGGTGCCTTGATAGGGACTCCTCCGTCCATCAAAGCCAGTGTGCTGCCACACACCGAAGCCATAGAACTGGAGCCATTAGATTCCAGAATGTCTGAAACGAGTCGTAAAGTATACGGGAATTCTTCTTCGGACGGAATGACAGCTTCCAAAGCACGTCCGGCTAAAACCCCGTGGCCAATGGCGCGGCGATTGGGTCCTCGCATCGGTCCGGATTCCCCGGTGGCAAACGGCGGGAAATTGTAATGATGCAAATAGCGGCGTGATTCCTCCACTCCAATGCCATCCAGCATCTGTTGGTCCGACAAAGGGCCTAAGGTCATCGCCGTCAGTGCCTGAGTTTGCCCTCTTGTAAACAACCCCGTGCCGTGAACTCGGGGCAAGACGCCCACCTCAATAGAAATTGGCCGAATTTCGTCCTTTTCCCGACCATCGGGGCGAATACCGTCATGGATGATGGCGTAACGAACGACCTCTTTTAGCACTTTCTTAAGAGTGCCGGAGATCATAGTCTCTTCGTCAGGAAAACGCTCAAGTAAAATTTCCTTGAGCTCGCGGTTGACCTTTTCAATATTTTCTCCCCGCTGTCGCTTATCACTATTGCGCATCGCCTCGAGCAGTTTGTCCCAGCCGAGCTCTCGACTCGTTTCCATCAATTCGGCTGACGGCAGGAACAGAGGATATTCGGCCTTAGGTCTGGCCACAATCTGTTGGAAATTCCGGATGCCCTCAATGATGCGACGTATTTCTTCGTGTCCAAATAAAATCGCATCTAATATCACGGATTCAGGAACGATGTTGGCGCCAGCTTCAATCATCAAAATGGCGTCATAAGTTCCCGCAATCATCAGTTTCAAATGACTTTGCCTGTCTTGTTCACTTGTGGGGTTAATGATAAACTGTCCGTCGATATAACCCACTTGGACAGCTGCAATGGGCCCGTCAAACGGAATATCAGAAATACTCAAGGCCGCCGAAGCTCCAATCATGCCACAAATTTCCGGTGAATAATCATAGTCTACGGACAAAATACTCACGACAACATGGACATCGTGGCGTAGACCCTCCGGGAAAAGTGGACGAATGGGTCGGTCAGTTAAGCGGGCAGCCAAAATTGCCGACTCGCTGGGTCGGCCTTCACGTTTAATATAACCTCCCGGTATCTTCCCCACGGCATACAACCGCTCTTCCACATCCACCGTCAATGGGAAAAAATCTGCATTTTCCCTGGGTTCTCGAGACGCGACAACAGTCACGAGCACGACGGTGTCACCATAGCGAACGACCACTGAACCATTGGCCTGCCGTGCCATATTCCCGGTTTCAAGTGTCAAAGTGCGGCCGCCTACCAAAAAGTCGGTAGTAATAGCCTCCATACATACCCTCCTGTACACAAAATCACGATACCAATGATATCCGCATTGGAAAATAGAGCGGGAGTATCCCGCTCTATCGACGTAATCCCAGCCGTTTTATCAGCGCACGATATCTCGCGCTGTCGGTATTTCGCAGGTAATTCAGCAATGCCCGACGGTGGCCCACCATTGTCAGTAAACCGCGACGGGAATGATGGTCCTTTTTGTGTATCTTCAGGTGCTCGGTGAGTTCTATAATGCGTTGAGTCAACAGTGCGACTTGAACTTCCGGCGACCCCGTGTCCGATTCATGCAGCCGATTAGCCGCAATGATGGCCTGCTTGTCTCTTGCTTCGAGGGCCATCGTGTTCCCCCCCTTCTGACCAACCGTGAATGCGTCTTACTCAAAGATCCAGGATTGAGTGCCACGCCGTCCTGATAAACCTGTCGAGTCGGTTGGGTAATTCCTGTTCGCCGATAAAGCCGATTCACTTACACACGGCCAAACCCGAATCCTCTGCAACATATGTGCTGAGTCCTGCCAACCATTTTTGTCAGATTCCGGTTTACGTTAAGCTAACTCCAATCCAAAGACAGTTAATTGTATCATACCCCATTCTTTAGAGCAACTTACGGGCTTGGTCGATATCTTGCCGAATCTGGCTGACAAGAGCTTCAATCCGGTCAAACTTCTTTTCCGGCCTCAGTGAGTGATAAAAATCAAAGCGCATCGATTGATCATGAAGATCTCCGAGATCTCGGTCGATAACATGCACTTCAAATACGGCCTCTTCACCCTGGAACGTAGGACGAATTCCCCAGTTAGCTACACCCGGCCATCTTGTCTCGGAGCCGTTTAAGCTGAGATACCCCGCGTAAACCCCAAAAGGCGGCATAATCTGTTGGGACGGCGGAAGACAATTGAGCGTAGGTATTCCGATTTGAGACCCACGTCCCGCACCCTTCTGAGCCACCCCTTGCACACTAAAAGGGTGAGCCAGCAAATTGTTGGCTTCACTAATATGCCCTTCGATAATATATTGGCGGATGGCGGAACTCGACACAACCAGTGACTCGGTGTTTATGGGTTCGACAATGCGAACTTTCACTCCGGTTAGCTCTCCCCAGTTTTTCAAGGTTTCAATACTGCCGGTGCCTCCCGCACCAAAAGTGAAATTGTAACCCACCACAACAGCCTCTGCCCTGAGTTTTTGACGCACTTCCAAAGTCAGAAAGGCCATTGGAGGAACCATAGCCAACTCATGATTAAAAGAAAGCACACTCACATAATCTACGCCGTAATATTCCATCCAGTAAATTTTTAAATCTAAGGGGGTAATCAGATACTTCTTGGGGGGATGAGGCCGCAATACAACAGAGGGATGGGGATCAAAGGTTAAGGCCACCACCGGCCAGTGATGTTTCTGACTTATTCTCTTGGCTTGCCTGATTAGAGCCTGGTGTCCTGCATGAACCCCGTCGAAATTGCCAATAAGGACCACCGTTGAAATTTTAGGATCGGTTTGTGTTAGACGTTCCATCCATTTATTCATCCTTTGCCAGAACTTTACGAAAATGCCACGGGGGTCCTTCTACGACCGCAACAATGACATCGTTATAACTCAATCCCACCACTCCTTCCACCCCCTCAATATGAGGAATCGCGGAAAGTTTCCCTTGAATGAGATTACGTATCTGGTAATCCTTAATCGCAATGGTGGGAATCACCAATAAGGAAGGGTGAGTAAGCAATAGACCTTTCCAATCGCGTGACTTATTGAGTTGATCAAGACTGTGAGCATCATCTGCCCTAAAACTTCCCACCTGAATTCGCTGAAGAGCCTGCACAGATGCAGCGTGGCCAAGGATAAATCCCAGATCTCTGACGATCGCCCGGATGTAAGTCCCCGACCCCACACTCAATTCAAGCCACCAAGATCGGTTGTGGCCCCCGGTCAACCGAATGTCCTGGATCATCGCAAATCTTGGTGCAATCCATGATGTCTTGCCTCTTCGGACCAGATCGTAAGCCCTCTGCCCGCCTTGTTTCAGTGCGGAAACTTGCGGCGGAAACTGCAAAATTTTCCCCTGTAGCCATCTCACCGCCATGACTATTTGCTCGCAATCGGGAAAAGGATCTCCGGATTCAGCCACCACGTACCCTTCTTGATCCCCGCTATGAGTTTGAATACCGAGCGTCATTTGCGTCCGGTATGTTTTCGGAACGAGATTGGTCCACTCCAAAAGGCGGGTGTAAGATCCCATGGCAATAGGCAAAACGCCTTCTGCCGTGGGATCCAAGGTACCCGCATGACCAACCTGTTTCTGTCCGGCCATCTGCCGGATCTTCGACACAACCTGGTGGGAAGACATTCCCGACGGCTTATAGACGTTCAAAAATCCGTTTAACACGCGAGATACCTCTTTAACCTGTTCCGCCCGGAACGAAATCTCGACGCCGATATCATTCTCGATTTGGCAGCTGCCGCAAAATATCCTGAATGTGCATGCTTTCCACTATTGATGAATCTTGCCGAAAGTCCAGTTGAGGTGCCAGCCGCAAATGTAAGCGACGGGCAACCTCTCCTCGCAAAAAGGGTGTGGCACTCCTAAGTCCGGCAAGGCTGGCGTCCGCTTCTTCCTGTGTTCCCAAATGACTCACAAACACTTTAGCTACCGATAGGTCACGGGACAGCTCAACATGTAAAATGCTCACAAAGCCGATCCTCGGATCTTTGACGTCCTTCTGCAGCATTTTACCAAGTTCTTGCTGAATTGCTAAAGCAATGCGTTGGGCGCGGGCCTTATTCATCGCCACTCACCTACTTTCACCTTTTCAACTGGCCTTAACCTCTTCCTCGGTGAACACCTCAAAAATGTCCCCCACTTTAATATCGTTAAATTTCTCAAGACCAATCCCGCATTCAAAGTTTGTCGTCACTTCCCGAACATCATCCTTAAACCGTTTCAGCGAGCCAATATTTCCTTCATGAACTACGGAACCGTCCCGCAACACTCGAGTCTTGCCGTTGCGCAGGATCTTTCCGTCAGTCACATAACAGCCTGCCACTGCCCCAATTTTAGGCACCCGGAACACTTCACGCACTTCAGCGCGTCCGAGGATGACTTCCTCGTATTTGGGTTCCAGCATTCCTTTCAATGCCTTGTTAATGTCGTCAATCGCATCATAAATCACACGGTAGCTTCGAATGTCCACGTGCTCTTTTTCAGCGATCTGGCGTGCTTTAGTTTGGACACTGACTCCGAATCCCACAATAATGGCGTGTGATGCCTGAGCCAACATGACATCGGTTTCGGTCACGGTGCCCACTCCCGAGTGCAAAACCCGCACCCGCACCTCGTCATTCGACAACTTTATTACAGACTGGCCCAAAGCTTCCGCCGAACCATGGACGTCGGCCTTAATAACCAAATTCAGATCCTTCACCGCTTCGTCTTTAAGACGTTGCAAAAAGTCATCAAGGGACACTCCGTGTCCTCCGCCTTCGGATTGCCGGCGCACACGCTCTTGACGGGAGTCTGCTATCGTCTTGGCTTGTTTCTCATCGGCCAAAATGACAAAGTCATCACCGGCTTCCGGTAGCTGGTTGAAGCCTAGAACCTCCACGGGCATGGATGGTCCCGCATTTTTCACCCGCTGACCTCGGTCATTAATCAAAGCCCGCACACGTCCATACACGGATCCGGCGACAAAAACGTCTCCGACGTTCAATCGGCCTTTCGAAACCAAAACCGTGGCCACAGGGCCTCGCCCTTTGTCAAGCTTTGCTTCGATGATAGTCCCTTGAGCAGCCCTTTTAGCGTTGGCCTTCAGTTCCAGCACATCGGCCTGAAGGATTAGGGCTTCGAGCAACCGGTCGATGCCTTCCCCGGAACGAGCCGAAACCGGAACCATAATAGTATTGCCGCCCCACTCTTCGGCAATAAGATCAAAATGGCTCAGTTCGGTTCGCACCTTGTCGGGATTGGCATCGGGCAAATCGATTTTATTAATGGCCACCACAATAGGCACATTGGCGGCCTTAGCGTGGTTAATAGCCTCAATGGTCTGAGGCATGACCCCGTCATTGGCTGCGACAACCAATACGGCAACATCAGTCACCTGCGCACCTCGGGCCCGCATAGAGGTAAAAGCCTCATGTCCAGGGGTGTCCAAAAATACCACTCTGCGATCATGCCATTCAATAACCGATGCTCCAATGTGCTGTGTAATGCCCCCTGCCTCGGATTGCGTTACCCGTGTGGCCCGAATACGATCCAGAAGGGATGTTTTCCCATGGTCGACGTGCCCCATTACCGTCACCACCGGAGGTCTCTCGGTCTGACTTTCGGGTTTGTCTTCTTCTCCTTGCAAGATCAATTCTTCCTGTTCTTCCTGAGTGGCCCGTTCCTCTACCCTTGCCCCCAATTCGGTTGCAACAATTGTCGCGGTATCCCGATCAAGCTCCTGATTCACCCCGGCCATCACACCTAACGCGATCAGGCGTTTTATCAATTCATTGGCCTTAACTCCCAACTGATCGGCCAAATCCTTGACCAGAATGGTACCGGAAAGAACAACGTGACGTTGAACCGGCGGCATGGACACATCCGTCTGATGTATAGTCGCGGCCTTTTGTGATTTACGTTTCTTACTGCCGTAACGCTCCTCATTCCATTCGCCGCGGCGCCGCGCCCCTTGGTCATAGGCATTCCGGCGATCCTTGTTATTGTGGCTGCCGCGCCTGTTTTGGTCCTTGCTAGGCCGTGTTGCCTGAGTAGGAGCGGGAGGAACTGTCAGCGGCTTAGAACTTGAGCGGTACGGCTGATTACCCCTTTGCCCCGTCGGGTGAGAATTCGTATTCGGCTTTTGGTAACCTCCGCTTGAAGGACGTCCCGAACCAGGGGCACTGCCGGATGATCGGCGCTCTGATCCCACTCCCGGTCGGGAATTGGGCTGGGAATGGCCCGAGGGCCGGCCACCACTCTGCGGTCTTTGATTAGCACCACTCTGCGGCCTTTGATTAGTCGGGGCATTAGATCGCCTGGCATTTGACGATGAATCATAACGGTTATGCTCCCCGTAAGATCCCGTGCGCTGATTGCGCCGCTCATTAAAATTGCGTCCGGGCGGAGTATTGCCTTGTGTTGACTGGCGGTTGTTTGAACCGGTATTTCCTGTTACGGGCCGTTTGGTCACCGACTGAGAAGTCGGTTCCTTTTGCACCTTCTCCGACGGAGTGTGAACCCCTCGCCGCACCGGAGCCTCTTGTGCCGGCCTCGCCTCAGTCTTTCTTACCGGGGCCGGAGTACTTGTCGGCTCGGGAGGCAACTTTCCCTCCATGATATCTTTGACCGTTTGGACCGCTTCGGGCTCCACCGTACTCATGTGATTTTTGATGTTTTCCACGTGCAGACGATGGAGCAGATCGATTAGACGCCGGCTGTCCAGTTTTACTTCCTTGGCTAGTTCGTACACGCGCACTTTTTCTTTTTCCGTCAAAACTGTTCCCCCCCGATGAAACTCTTAACTGGGTCGCCAGCCGGTTGGCGATGTTCTTGTCCAATATCGCAAGTACCGCGTGCGGGCCCATACCCATGGCCCGTCCAAGATCCAACATGCTTCCTGCCTGAGCCATCGGAATCTGCAAATTTTGGGCCCACAGGTGGTACTTGCGATAAACTGACTCCCCGGAATCCAGAGCGATCAGAACCAATTTTGCCGTTCTTTCCTGCATCGCCTTTTGCACTTGGTTATGTCCGGGAGCCAATTGGCCAGCACGTTTCGCCAAACCTATCCAGTTCAACCAGTTCTTATCCACTGACGTTCTCCTTATCAACGAGCTCCCGTAATTGCTGAATAACTTCGTTCGGGAGCACGACATCCAGAGCACCCTCAAGTCTTTTGGACTTGACTGCCTGATCAAAACACCCTACTGTCCGACAAATATAAGCTCCCCGTCCCGACATCTTGCCTCGGCCATCAATAATAACTGTACCTTGAGGACTTCGGACAATCCGGATCAAATCCCTTTTCGGTCGTGTTGTTCGACATGCCACACAAGTCCGCATGGGAATTTTCTTCGGTTTCATTACCACCAACTCCCGTTGTTGGAAACTTGCGATTCAGGACGCAAATCCACCTTCCATCCCGTTAATCGCGCCGCCAAGCGTGCATTCTGTCCTTCTTTGCCAATTCCCAAAGATAGTTGATTATCCGGTACCACTACCCGGGCTTCCCGTGTGGTCGGATCGACGGCAACCTCGGTAACCTGAGCAGGAGACAGAGCATTGGCCACAAAAACTGTCGGATCGGGATCCCAGCGAACAATGTCAAGTTTCTCACCATGGAGTTCCTGCACAATCGCTTGAACACGTGCCCCCTTATTGCCGACACACGAGCCTACGGGATCCACATTGGGATCTTCGGACCACACAGCAATTTTTGTACGGGCTCCGGCTTCCCGGGCTATTCCCTTGATCTCCACAACTCCGTCATGAATCTCCGGAACCTCCAATTCGAATAACCGTTTGATTAGTCCCGGATGATTTCGAGAAACAAAAATCTGTGGACCTTTATTTGTCTTCTTGACCTCTACCACGTACAACTTTACCCGTTCGTTTGTTCTGAGCCGTTCCCCCGGGACCTGTTCTCCCAGGATCATAATCGCTTCCGCACGTCCGAGATCAATGTAAACCAAACCACGTTCCGCCCGCTGAACCACTCCGGTAACAATGTCACCTTCTCGGCCCACAAATTCCTCATATATGAGACCACGTTCCGCTTCGCGTATGCGTTGCACTATAACTTGTTTTGCCGTTTGCGCTGCGATCCTCCCAAAATTCTTCGGTGTCACCTCAAACTCCACGACGTCGCCTTCCACTGACCCCGGCCGCATTTCATTGGCCTCATCGAGACCCACTTCCAAACGATGATCCTCGACTTCCGCCACGACAGTTTTCTGTGCCCAGACTTGTGTCGCTCCGGTTATTCTGTCGATCCGCACGCGCACGTTTTGGGCGGAGGCAAAATTACGCCGATATGCCGAGATTAATGCCGATTCGATGGCTTGGAAGAGGATTTCTTTATCGATTCCTTTTTCCCTTTCCAGCTCATCCAACGCACCCAGCAGTTCCGAATTCACCCAACATCCCCCCTAAAAGGAGCCCTGGCCCCTGTCAAGCGAAAAGAGTGGGAAAATCCCACTCTGAGTCTGATCCAATGACCAGCCTACTCGTAAAATTACTTTAATTGTCACGTATTTATTTTACCACACGAACCCAAGCTCCAACAACCGAGAGCGCCACAGACTTTCCTTAAATACAGTGAAGAAATACAGACGACATTGGCCGATAAGCGTGAATCCGGCCGAATAATTTATCGTCCCTATCGAATATCACAACCCCTAACCAGCATGGGCTTCATCAGCACCTAAACTCCCAAGTTCTCTTCAAGCGGGATTTTAGAGATCATGCCGTGATATTCGGAATTTTTTAGACATGTGTTGCCGGAACCAGGGTTTTAGGCAATCGCTTTATATGGGGCGACTTTGTGAAGATTGGCATGGTTCTGGGGAGCATCAACCGATGCCTGGCTTTTTCTCTGCTATCGGGCAAGCTACCGCTTGTTAGATTCCAATCCAGAACCAGCGGCCAAGATTCATGAACGGAACCTGGCTTCTTGTCACCGCAGAAGCCGAGTCATTAGCCGTCGCGGCACGTCTATTCTTCATCAACATCAATCCGAGTGAAATTACACCTCCCTCTTGGATTAATATGGGCGCCATTGGCAACACTACTTGGGCAGGATCCCATCTCGCATTACTTCGCACCATACATCCCCAGATAAGTTAGGATGAATCTGAACGGAGGAAGACAGGGCGGTAATGAGTGAAATTCATTATTCACGGGCCAATCTCAAATCTCCGGTCAAATCGCCGTAAAAACCGCTAGGTAGCTTCCCTTTAGCACTGGTGAAAGTGAGAATCTGTACCGTGTGAGATGCCGGTAAAGCGGTGTCTGTCCAGTACCTCAAAACATCGTCAAAGAGTTTTGCGAGATCCCCTTTCTTTTACTCTTCCGTCATAAAGCCCCTCACCTGTTATCGTAGGTCGCGAGGAACAATGGCCTCTCAAAGCCAAAAAGACTTCACAATTGCCCTAAAGTTTTGGCTGTGACTGCAAAAATCTTTTGGCTGCGGCTAGGATACAGGGAGAAAATCCCCGGATTTTTAAACCTCGGGATTTTCCCCTGTGTGTTATTGACCGCTTCTCCGAACACCACGGTTTTTGCCTCTTTGCTGTCCACTTGCATAGGACTGGGCAAGTGCCCTTTGCAATTATTAAGATTATGTTAAGATTACGTTACGTATTTGTTAAGATGGCGCTGAGTTATTTATTGAGACAGCGACCCGGATGAAAAGAGGAAAGTCGATGGCTCCTGGGGATCTTCTTTATATTGGGATTTTTTTATTAATTGGACTCTTTAGTGCTTTGGCCGGTTTTAACGACGGAGGCAATCTGATGGCCACATTCCTGCGCGGGGGAGTGTTCGCGCCAGCGCTGATTTTCCCATTTCTCGTCGGCAGCGTCGCTTTAGGTCCTCTCTTGTTTGGAACCGCCGTTTCTAGGACCATAACCGTGGCTATCATCAATTTTCACCAAGCCACTCCCGACGTCCTGGCTGTGGCAATGGGCTCCGCGGTGTTAAGCGTCTTTATTACGTGGCGCATTAGGATGCCTACCAGTATGACCATGGCCTTGACGGGAGGAATGGTGGGAGCGGCGATAGCGTCCGGAGACATACGGCTTATCCACTGGGGAGGACTTTTTGTGGTGCTCAGCGGGATGGGCTTATCAATTGTCTTGGGATTCATTGCAGCCTTTTTGCTGACGCGGTTATTATGGGATGTTTTGAGCCTGACGTCGGTGTCGGGATATCGGCGTCTCAAACGATTGCAATATGTGAGCGCGGTGTGGCAAGGATTGGCTTATGGTGCCAACGATCAGGAAAAAGCCATAGGGCTAACTGCACTGGCGCTGATGTTATGGACTCATCATTCTCATTATCATGTGTCTTGGATTGCTGTCGTCATCCCCTTGGCATTTTGGGCTTTGGGGTTCTGGGGAGGCGGGGTGCGTATCGCCAAAACCGTGGGCGGACATATCATCCGGTTGGACCCGATGAATGCCTTGAGCACTCAAGGTGCTGCAGCGATAACCGTGAGTGTGGCAGCCCTATTGGGAATGCCGGTGAGTACAACGCAAACGACCGACGGAGCCTTATTTGGCACCGGAACGGCGTTAAATCCACTAAAGGTGAAATGGCTGGTTGTCCGGACCATGTTGATGGTGTGGGGTATTGCCTTGCCCTTGGGTATGACCACGGGCCTCATTATTATGGCAGCGATCCGCTGGGGGTAAAGAGAAATCAACAAAGACCAGGGGATGCTGCTAATTCTGGACCGGTTAGCTCGAGGACTAAAATACCGGCAAACCCAGTAGTTGCGGTTCTTTCTATTCATTCTTGGAGTAGAGAAAACCGGTTTTCACGAGCTAAATGTCTTGGTTCACGGATTAGCCTCTTCATGAGATAAAACACGGTCCGAATAGAAGCCATGCTCTCTCGCAAAGAAACATATGAAACAGCTTGTGTGAATTTTCAAGATGATCACTTGCGTTATTGACAGGAGCTGAGCACTGATGATTTGGATTCAGGAATCCCGGCCTAGTCGCGTCAATGCGCGTTTCGTCGATGGCCCCTTATCTGCATTTTATACGGCCCTCACAATCAAACCCTGATCTTCAAAAACACCATACCCTGTCTTGTCTGTGACATCCATCACCAATGCCGTGTCGCCATGATAATCGGTCCAAATGGTATGCAATCCATAGGCTGTTTTCTGTTTCAAATTGGTCCAGAGGCCGATTTTACCAAAGAACCCGATCGATAAATATGAAACTACAAGAGATTTTACATCTTTAATACACACAAGGAGGGAATCCGATGAAGGACACACCGGTAGTGCAAGGTAGTTCACGATCGGCGCTTACCATGGCTACGACGGGATTTTTTGCGGGGTTCGCCGCGGTTGCAGTCTTTGGGCCCTTGGTTCCAAAGTTTGCCGCGTTGATGCATTTGTCTCCGGCGGCGGCTGGCCTATTGGCGGCAATCGCCAGCTTAAGCGGATCGATTTTACGCATACCGTTTGGTGCATGGGCGGATCGGGGTGCGAAACGCCCGTTTATGGGGCTATTGATTCTAGCGCTCATTGGCATGGCAGGACTTATCGCCTTGTTACGGGCGGATTACCCGGATCATTTGCAAGGTACCTATCTCTTGCTACTCTTATTGGGTATATTGGTTGGTTCGGGGATTGCGACCTTTTCCGTGGGTATAGCCCAAGTTTCCTATTGGTTTTCCCAAAGCCGGCAGGGAGGGTCTTTGGGAACCTATGCAGGCCTCGGCAACCTCGGATCGGGCATTTTTTCGCTTTTGCTTCCGCTCGCAGTGGCTCATCTGGGAATGATTGGAGCTTACGAGTTGTGGTTTCTCTTCTTGCTGATCGTCACGCTCTTGTGCGGTGTGTTCATGAAAAATGCTCCGTCCATACAATTGGAATCTCAGGGATACACGGTGTCGCTTGAAGCTTTAAAACCGTATGGTCAGGACAAATTGCCCCAAGGCACAGCAAGTCATGCCTTGGCGGAAGCGGCTAGGGTAGCTCCGACCTGGGCATTGGTCATTCTTTACTTCACCTCATTCGGTGGATTTATCGCACTGACAGGCTGGCTGCCTAGCTTTTGGCACGGTGCCTATCACACAACACTGGTGACAGGCGGGGGGCTGACTCTTCTGTTTTCTGCGGCCACATCCCTTGTGCGGGTTCCGGGAGGTCTCATGGCTGATCGTTTTTCCATTCGTTATGCCCTAAACGGCAACGTAACGGTTATGGCGTTGGGAGTGCTGGCAGTAGTCTTCAGTTCTCAAATGAGTATGGCCATAGCGGGAGTATTGATCATGGCTGTGGGGATGGGGCTGCAAAATGCGGTGATATTTAAGCTCGTGCCGCACTATGTTCCGAAAGCGGTCGGTGGAGCCGCCGGTTGGGTAGGGGGACTGGGAGCCTTCGGAGGTTTTGTTTTGCCGTTGATTATGGGAGCTGTGGTAGGAGCGTGGCACAGTTATCACGCCGCTTTGGCGGTGTTTTGGGCATTGGCCGTGATCAACTGGATTGTTATCGGCTGGTTGAAACACGGAGCGATTTTAGAGACGCCCGGCAGCCATGCCGCTTAGAATCTAATGCCTTTGTGATTTACCCAAGTCGGAACATGGCGCATCGAAGCCGGATAGCACTTGCGGGCGGCTTTGTCGGCGAAGATTGCGCACTAAAGCGCCAGGGCTCTCTTCCCACCATGTTCTGACAAATTAATCGGGACCAAGAGACGGGCGTTGGCCCAAAAAGCTGGTTCCCGTGGCTCTTTGCCAAAGGAAGGCTAGGGCGACAAACAAAAATAAAACCGAGGTTCCGGCTCTAAATGTCGTCGAAGCTCCATACGGAAGCAAATAACCACTCAAAAGAGCCAATGCGAAGGCCCCCAATGTCCCCGCCGATTGAAAAATTCCCTGAATCCGCCCGCGGGTAGTCTTAGTGGCCACTCCCATGACACCTGCGTTCAAAGCCGGTGTGATGAGACTCATGGCTACCGCCTCACAGGAGGATAGGGCAATAGACAGCCACGGAAAATGAGACAGAGTATACAATAGGACAATAATACCGTTTAACACCGCCCCCCCATAAATAAGAAGGGGACGTAAGGTGGGTGAATCCGCCAGTCGTCCGGCCAAAAAGTTAAAGAGCAGATAAGGCACCGCAAATAAGGTCCAAGATAAGCTAATCAACACGGGGCCGGATCCAATATTGCGCATATAGATACTCCAACTCACATCATACATGCCCCCGAGCCCCATCCACCCAAAATTGATAAACAGCCATGCCACGAGCCCGCGCCACGGAATGGCCTCTTTAGGGATGCTCTGCGCAACGTGATGAAACCGCGACTGTCGGGGAACTCCCTCAACCCCTACTATAATCGCCACAAGTGCCGCAACGTCCAAACCGGTTCCCACCAAAAACGGAGTGGCCATTCTTCCCGTGGCTGTTGCCAGCCCTCCAATCATGGGTCCTACGGCAAAGCCGGCCATGAAAAAGGACGACATTAAGGCATACGCCCGTCCCCGCCGATCTTCGTCCACATAGTCGGCTACCAAGGCATTGGCGGCCGGGAGAAATGCCGCCGCCCCCATGCCTTGAAGGGAACGAAACAACAAATAATAGACAGGGGCGACAGGCAAAAGAAAGAGCGCGGTTCCTAATGCACTGAGTATCGTGCCGACAATGAGAAGAGGCCTGCGCCCCAACCGATCGGATAACGGGCCTAAAATCAATTGTCCTAAAAATGCAATGAGCGCATATAAGGCCGCCATGAATCCTAGCCAGGTTAACGGCATGCCCCGATCATGTACAAATAATGGCAAAAGCGGCAGTATGGTACCGAATCCGCTCTGAATGACCATACTCGCAATCAACAACGGCCAGATCGAAGGCGAAGGATTTTTTGATTGGCTAAAAAAATGCAAGTTGATTTGTCTCTCCCAGACCTCGCAGAGCCCCTTGATTTCTTAACAGATCAATAACGCTCTTACTGAGCTTGGCCCTCTGGCGTAAATCGTCGACAGATAAAAAGGGGGCCCCTTGCCGAGCCTGAATAATATTCTCCGCAGCGGATTGGCCCAGTCCGGGCAATGCGGCAAAGGGTATGCGCAAGCCATCATTTTCAATCGTAAAACGGACTGCATGAGACTTCTCTAAACTAACCGGGAAAAAATTGTAACCCCGGGCCAATAATTCTCGTGCAATTTCCAAAACCGTAACCAACCCTTTCTCTTTAGCCGAAGCCTGGTAACCTTTGTCCTCAATATCTGCCATCCTTTTGTTAATGCCCTTGATCCCATCTAAAATCGTCTCGGGATCAAAATCGGACGCGCGAACGGAAAAATAGGTGGCATAAAAAGCCAGTGGGTAATGGACCTTAAACCAGGCAATTCGCCACCCCATCATGACATAGGCTGCCGCATGGGCCTTGGGAAAGAGGTAGCTGATTTTGCGACAAGATTCAATATACCATTGGGATACACGATGCTCTTTCATGAGCCTTTCCTGTTCCGGTTTCAAACCGCGCCCTTTACGCACCGATTCCGAGATTGCAAATGCCGCCTTGGGTTCAATGTCCCGCCCTATCAAATAAAGCATAATGTCATCACGAGTGGCTATGACGTCCGACAATCCGCCTAAATTTTGCCGGATGATATCCTGCGCATTATTCGCCCAGACTTCCGTTCCATGAGATAAACCGGAAATGCGAACGAGTTCCGCAAAAGTCTTGGGTTTGGTGTCCATCAACATGCGGCGTACAAAGCTTGTCCCAAACTCGGGAATGCCAAGACTGCCTACCGGCGTTCCAATCTCCTCCGCCTTTACGCCTAAAGCCTTGACATTTCGGAATAAGCTCATGGTTTTGTCGTCGTGAAACGGCACATTTTTCGCCGATATCCCCGTGATATCTTCCAGCATTCGAATAGCTGTCGGATCATCGTGACCCAACAAATCCAGTTTCAACAAACGGCCTTCGATGGAATGATAGTCAAAATGTGTGGTTATAGTGTCGGAGTTCCGATCATCGGCCGGACGTTGTACGGGACAAAAATGATGGATATCTTCGTCCTGGGGAACAACCATAAGGCCTCCGGGATGCTGCCCGGTCGTTCGTTTCACTCCCGTTATTCCGGACGCCAGCCATTCTTGCTCGGCACCGGATAACTCACGACCCTTTTCCCGGGCCCAAGCCAACACCAACGCCATCGCCGTTTTCTGCGCAATGGTAGCGATGGTTCCGGCACGAAACACATGGCCTTCACCGAAGAGCACTTCGGTGTATTTATGAATTTCCGGCTGGTATTCCCCGGAGAAATTCAAATCGATATCCGGAACCTTATCTCCTTCAAATCCCAGAAACGTTTCGAAAGGAATATCTTGGCCCTCGCCCACGAGAAGACTATGACACTTGGGGCAGTCTTTGGAGGGAAGGTCAAAACCCGAGCCGTATTGAGTGTCCTTCACGAATTCGGTATACCGACACTCAGGACATCGGTAATGAGGAGGCAAGGGATTCACCTCGGTAATGTCCAAAAATGTCGCCACCAATGAAGAGCCAACGGAACCTCTTGATCCCACCAAATACCCATCATCCAGCGATTTTTTGACCAGCCGGTGTGCAATATAATAAATCGATGAAAATCCGTTCTGCACAATGGACCGAATTTCCTTCTCCAGCCGGCTTTGAATGATATCAGGCAAAGGATCCCCATATAAAGCCTTAGCCCGGGCAACGGGGAATTCTTGCACCGTTTTTTCGGCCTCTTCCAGTTTTGGAGAAAACAGCCCGTCGGGCACGGGTTTAAGGGGAGGAATCTGTTCGGCAATAAATTGGGGGTCTTTCACAACTACCTTCTGCCTGAGATCCGGATCCAGCCAATCGAACTCTTCCAGCATTTCCCCGGTGCTACGCATGTGAAGCGACTCTTGCGCGTCATGAAGGTCTCCTTTGCCCGTTACGGATAAAATTTCGCGAAATATCTTCTGCTCCGGTTGGATGTAGTGAGCATCACAGACGGCTGGCGTCGGTTTGTGGTAACGACGGCCCAAGTCAATCAAATCCTTCAGATATTGCCGGACCTCTTGATGACTGCCCAATTGCTCGTCTTGAGATAAGAACTGCACAGTAGAAAGGGGTCCGACTTCCCAGTAATCATAGAATTGCTGTAAACGTGTCAAATCTTCGTCTAAGGCGCCCCGAAATAAGGCATCTTGTATTTCGCCGCCGTGCAAGGGAGATCCGATAAACCAATTTTTCCGCCCCAATTCCAAATACCTGCGGGGCACTCGAGGGATCCGATAAAATGTAGACAAGTGCGACTCACTGATGAGACGGTACAACTCCTCGACCCCGTCTTGAGACTTTAATAAAAGGGTCACGGGAGTAGGACGGCCGAGGCTGAATGAAAGAGGAGACGGTTCTTTTAAAGAATCGAGAGAATCCATGCTCCCGTCTTTATTTTGAAGCAGTTTCAAAAGCAAAAGTCCGGTGGCCTCCGCATCCGCCAAGGCCCGGTGGTGTTGCGACAAAGGAATCTTCAAGTAATTAGTCAAGGGCCCGAGACCATGACTCTTGAGATGAGGCAAGCGAGTACGCGCCAAAGCCAGCGTGTCAATCACCGGAAAGCGCCAGTCGTCCTCGGGGAATACCTGAGAAAAGGCCGCAGCCAGAAAGCCCACATCAAACCGGGCATTGTGGGCGACTAAGATACTCCCGGAGGCAAAAGCGAAGAAATCCTGAAAAACCTCGGGAGCAGACGGCGCATTCATGACTTCTTCCGGGCGGATGCCGGTGATGTCCTGCGTAGCCTGTGATATGTTCCTCTCGGGCCGAATCATGGAATGAAATCTGTCGACAATTTCTCCTTTGTCAATTTTTACGGCCCCCAACTCAATAACCTCATGCACTCGAGGTGACAAGCCGGTGGTTTCGACGTCCAACACCACCAGGGGCGAAGAGTCTAACGATCCGTCGACTATCTCCTCATAGCCGCTCAAGGGTGCCACATTATCTTCGACCATGTAGATCTCGACACCATAAATAGCCTGAATCCCCGTTTTTTTGCTGAGAAATTCCAGTTCAGGATAAGTTTGCACTACTCCATGATCAACCACCGCCACATGACTATGTCCCCAGTCCTTTAGACGCTGAAATAATTCCGGGAGCGCAATTAAGCCATCACCGGTGCTCATTCGGCTATGCACATGCAGTTCAACACGCTTGTCAAGAGCATTGTCCTCACTCGTTGTCCGTGGTGGTAATAACCCGGCATGTTTAACCCGCAAAACGTGCTCGCCGGTGTACTTGTCCTCTTCCATCTGTCCCTGAACCTTGATAAAGGCCCCGGAAATAAATGGAGACAAATCCGGGAAGGCTTGTCCTCGTTTTTCGGAATAACGAATTCGCAATGCATGCTCCATATCGGTAATAACGGCGCTCCAATGCTTGAGATTATCGCGCCCGGTTCGGATATCCCGAGTGACAATCTGCCCGGCCACCACGACCTCCCCCGTGTCGGGGACAAAGTGGAGATCCTTGGCCTCAGCGCTGGGCGCACCATTTCCGATGACCGATTGAGTTGCCATGGAGGGCTCAATATTGACGGGCATCACGGGATCGGGTTCGGATGGACGAGCTTCCAATACCTGATCTTGCCAAGGCGGCATATCAGGCCAATATTGACGGAGTTTGTGTAACCCCCCCCATTGCTCAAATAAAGTGTAGGTCATTTTATTGGGAAATGATACTACAATGCCATCCTGAGACATGGCCATATTCTCTCGTGTCAACAGTTGCGCCATGCCCGAACCGGTAACGGAAAAAATTTGCTGAAGACGCTCAATGGCCTGATTTGACCAAGGATAGACAACCCAGAGCACTTCCCGTCCCCAATCCAGGGTCAATTGAGTCGCCAAAAAGCCCAGCCATTGTTGAGAGGAATCCTTATCCGCCAAGATAATGCGCACCTGACGAGGATCTATTTCCACCCACAGGGGTAAAAAATTCCCGCTCTCGGTAATGTGCTGATCCTGTAACCACGTTTGCAAGCGTTCTGTTAGCATACCTCTCCCTCGCAACCTATTACTTAATCTTAATCGGCTTGGATTTAGATTCGCGGAATTTCTCTGATGATTTCCCAATACATGCGCATTCGTGCTGCAAATCCTTTGGCTAATCCCAGTTTTTCTTCTTTCATTACCTGTGAGACATCTTTCAAGATCACTTCTCTCGGCACTTTACCCATTCGTTTCAACTGGCGATGCAATTGCAATTCCACACCGTAACGTGAAGCATCAATATGATCAACCCCGGTTAATAAGGTGCGCCTGAGTACCCGCTGGCCGGAAAGAAAGGGTGCCAAAGCCTGCGCCCAATCTGTGCTTGTCCGTCCGCCATCAAATATTCCAACCGTGGCTTCCGTTTCTCCGTCAAGAACCGGTTGGATAAGCTGTTGCACATGCGAAACCGTGAGGCCAATGAGATCCGCATCCAAAAACAACAAAATATCCGCATCGGCAGATTCCGCCCCCGCCTTTAAGGCAGCACCCTTTCCCTGATTTTCTGTCTGATCAATAACAAGAACCTTGGGAAATTCTGCAGCGACTTCCCCTGTTCGGTCTAATGACCCATCATTAACGACAACAATCTGGGCGATTTCAGGAACATCACACAACACCTGCAATACACATGCGATATTCGCCTCCTCGTTATATGCCGGCACAATCGCAGCAACCCGCTCTCTGGACATGGACCCACACCCTCATCCGCTTGAACTTAATAGGCCCGGGCGAATAACGCACGGTATTGGCTTGTTTTTTCACAAACAACGCACTGTCCTGTTACGGGAGATTCGTCAAGAGGCAAACACCTGATAGTGATACCCGTTTCGGATTTTAGGCGCGTTGCACACTGCTCACTTCCGCACCAGTCCCCACGGAAAAATCCCCGATATCCATAATGATCCATTTCTTGGTAATTATCAATGGAATAGGAGTGCGTTTTCTGAAATTCATAAGCTTGCCGGAATAACTCCTGTTGAATTTCTTTCAACAATTCCGGAATTCTGACGCGTAATTGATCTTCGGCAATGCTCGTCTTGTCCCCGGTATCACGGCGCACCAGGGTAATCTGATTTCGAGCCAGATCTTTG
Source organism: Bacillota bacterium (assembly GCA_021821465.1). Lineage (GTDB taxonomy): Bacteria > Bacillota > Sulfobacillia > Sulfobacillales > Sulfobacillaceae > Sulfobacillus. The sequence continues at coordinate 42,561 of JAKACM010000004.1, read as the reverse complement.
GGACCAATCTCCATTCTCAATGGCACTCCGCGCATTTCCCAATCGTTATATTTATAACCGGGGGTAAATTCGTCGCGATCATCCAGTTTGACGCGGAGGCTTTCGCCCAGTTGGGCCGTGAGAGTACGGGCGTGTTCTAAAACTCTCTGGCGGTCCTCCCCCCGACCAATGGGCACTACAACCACTTGAATCGGAGCCAACCTAGGAGGCAAACGGAGTCCTTTGTCATCTCCGTGGACCATGATTAATGCCCCAATCATACGGGTGGAACTCCCCCAGGACGTGGTCCATCCATATTTCAGAACCCCGTCTTCATCAAGAAATTGAATACCAAAGGCCTGTGAAAAGTGTTGGCCTAAGAAATGAGAAGTTGCTGCCTGTAAGGCCCGTCCGTCTCCCATTAAGGCCTCTAGAGTGTAGGTCTCCACCGCCCCAGCGAACCGTTCACCGGCACTCTTCACTCCCTGGATTACCGGGATAGCTAAATAATCTTCGAGCACTTCGCGATAAATTTCCAATTGCTGCCTTGTTTCACGTAAAGCTTCCTCGGCCGTACGGTGAACTGTATGTCCTTCCTGCCAAAGAAATTCAGTCGTTCTCAAAAATGGCCGTGTAGCCTTTTCCCAGCGCAACACGTTCGCCCATTGATTAATGAGAAGGGGAAGATCGCGGTAAGAATGGATCCATTGAGAGTACATGGCACCGATAATCGTCTCGGATGTGGGGCGCACAGCCAATCTTTCGGGCAACACCTCGTTGCCTCCCATAGTGACCCATGCCACTTCGGCGGAAAAACCCTCAATGTGTTCTGCCTCCTTAGCCAACAGGTGTTCGGGAATGAGCAGGGGAAAATAGGCATTTTGGTGACCCGTTTCTTTAAACCGCCGATCCATCGCCTCCTGAATAAATTCCCAGATCCGGTAACTATAGGGCTTCATAACCATGAAGCCCTTCATTGGAGCATAATCGACCATGTCTGTCTTACGGATCACATCGACATACCATTGAGAGAAATCACCGGATTTCGGCGTGATTTCCTTGAGACTTTTTTCCACCCGTACGGACCTCCTCGGCAGCATCCAAGATTTCTTTCCATAACTCCTCAACCATGTCCTCTTGATTAACGCGGCGAACGATCTCTCCATGTCGAAAAATCAAACCCATGTTTTTCCCGCCGGCCAATCCCACATCTGCTTCTCGGGATTCACCGGGGCCGTTAACGGCACACCCCATTACCGCCACGGTAATCGGTTCGGCAATACCGGCCAGTCGTTTTTCCAATTCGTCGGTTACGGGCCACATGTCAAATTGCAACCGTCCGCAAGTCGGGCAGGCTACAAGATTTGCTCCACGGCTACGTAGCTTAAGACTTTTGAGGATTTCCCACGCTACCCGTATTTCCTCTTCACCGGGTGCAGTCAAAGACACGCGAATCGTATCGCCGATGCCTTCCGAGAGCAGTGTGCCGATGCCAATGGCGGATTTTATGGTGCCTTGGAACAATGTACCGGCTTCCGTGACCCCAAGGTGCAAGGGATAATCATACGTTTCAGCCATGAGACGGTAGGCGGCCACAGTCGTCGGAACATCCGACGCTTTAAGGGACACCACAATATTGTCATAGTCGAGGTCATTAAGTATCTGAATGTGACTCGCCGCTGACTTCACCAAGGTTTCGGCATGACGGCCATAATCGTGAAGCAGCTGTTTTTCAATGGACCCCGAGTTGACTCCGATGCGGATGGGGATCTCCCGCTCCTTGGCTGCCTTGACCACTTCTTCCACCCGGTCACGGGCACCAATATTGCCGGGATTCAACCGTAATTTGTCGACACCGGCGCGAATCACTTCCAGGGCCAGACGATAGTCAAAGTGAATATCCGCGACCACAGGCATAGGGGAATGCCGCACGATTTCTGCCACGGCCTCGGCTGCCTCCCGGTCGGGTACCGCCACTCGCACCATTTCGCAACCCACATCAGCGTAACGATCAATTTCGTCGAGCGTTGCCTTCACATTCCTGGTGTCGGTTTTTGTCATGCCTTGCACAACAACGGGAGCCCCGCCCCCAATTATTAAATCTCTGACGCGAACACTTTTGCTCATACGGCCCCGGGCTACGCCGGACGCACCTCCTTTATTGAACGTTGACCACTGAATTTATCTTAACATGACGCTCTGGTCTTCACGCATGGAATAAATGCGCGACATCATGGAACGTCACCACCAGAACCAGTGCCATCAAAATCACGAATCCCACGAAATGAATCATATTTTCCCGGTCGGGATCCATAGCCCGACGGCGGACCCCTTCGATAATCAAGAACATTAAGCGGCTGCCGTCGAGAACCGGAATCGGCAGGATATTAAACAATCCCAGATTGGCAGATAATGCTGCAGACAGCAACAATAAGTTCACCAATCCAGCCTGAGCCGCACTGCTCACAAGTTCTGCAATACCTACAGGCCCGGTTAAATCAAAGGGTCCCCGGCCTTCAAGAAGTCGGAATAAGGCCGTAAACCATGAACCCGTCAACTGCACGGTTTGAATCGCGCCGTCTTTCACCGCCTGTAAAGGATTGACATGAATAGTCACTGTTGTGGGCTTAATGCCTACGACATATCTTTTCAAGGTTTTGTCGTAGCGCGTTCTCATCGTCATGGTGTGAAAGTGCCCATTTCGGACGACCGAGACCTGAATGCGTTGCTTCTCATGGGAGATAATGGCCGTGGCCAGTCCCTGCCAATTCGTTATGCGCGTGTGATCAATCTTGACAATCTTGTCCCCGGGGCGAATGCCTGCCTCATAGGCAGGATAATGGGGCAATGCCTGCTGCACCGTAGTGGTTGCCGTAGGAATTCCCACAGGACCGAAACTCACGGCGTAGAGAACAGCTGCCAGCACCAAATTCATTATCGGCCCTGCCAGTACCACCAAAAACCGCTGCCATAAAGGTCGATTGGGGAATTCCCGAGGGTCATCCGTCTTTTCGCCCTCCATCCCCGCCAGCCGAACATAGCCGCCCAGAGGGACAATTCGCACGGCATAGTCCGTTTCGCCCCATTTTCTTTTGAACAGCGACGGACCAAATCCCAAAGAATATTCATTGACCCGCATTCCAAAGGACTTTGCCACCAGAAAGTGACCCAACTCATGGACAGCAACAAGTACGCCAAAGACGACAATCACCGCAATAACTGTGGTCACCGATATCCTCCCTTCAGGCCGGCTAGCTCGTTACGACTGGTAATGATGACTGAGTGCCCAAGCACGATTTCTTGCCCAGTGATCAGTGTCCATAATCTCTTCCGGTGTCGTCGGTATCCGGTTGTCTTTAAATTCATCCAACACGTCTTGAATGATATGGGTGATGGATAAGAATCCGATGTGACGGGACAAGAATAATGACACCGCCTCCTCATTGGCTGCATTGAGAACCGCGGGATAAAGTCCGCCTTTTACCCCGGCTTCCCTGGCAATACCCAGACCCTCAAAGGTTTTTGTGTCGGGAGGTTCGAATGTTAGAAATTGCTTCGTTAAATCCAAAGGCTGTTGAGGAAAAGGCCATCGCTCCGGCCAGCTTAAAGCGACTTGCACAGGAATTGCCATATCCGGCCACCCCAATTGCGCCATCGTCGCGCCGTCAACAAATTCGACGAGGGAGTGCACAATACTCTGAGGATGAATAATGACCTCGATTTGGTCATAGGGCACATCAAACAGATAATGCGCCTCGATAACTTCCAGACCCTTGTTCACCAAAGTCGCGGTGTCAATAGTAATTTTTGCTCCCATGTTCCAATTGGGATGCTTTAGAGCGTCTTCCACCGTAACAAAGGCCAAGTCCTGCCTTTGCCGTCCGCGAAAGGGCCCCCCCGAACAAGTCAAAAGAATCCGGCTAATGGGTTGGTTCATGGCCATACATTGGAAAATTGCCGAATGCTCGCTGTCGACCGGAATAATTCGACTGCCGCTGTCTGAAGCCATTTTGCGGACCAAGTCTCCTGCCGCTACCAAAGTCTCTTTGTTGGCCAATAAAATATCCTTGCCGTGACTAAGAGCCGTCAAAGTTGGGAGAAGACCCGCAAAACCTGTCATCGCTCCCAGCACTTTTTGTGCCGGCGATTGGGCAATTTCGTCCAAAATCGCGTCCATTCCCACCACAACCCGAGGAGTTCCCGACTCTGTCCTCTCAAGATGTTTTCCTGCCTCGGGGTCAGTTAATCCAATCCAGCGGGCATGAAGGGTTGTCCCCATCTCCCATAGCCGATCGAAGTTATGATGAGCTACAAGACCGTCGACGGCAATACGTTCGGTATCATGACGGAGCACCTTAAATGCCGTTTCTCCAACCGATCCGGTAGCTCCTAAAACGATGATCTGTGTCAATGCGTTCATCTCCTATGGCATTTTACCTCTTAATCATAAAGATCCGCTATCAAGGGGAGGAGTGGGGCCCAACACCTCCGCGAGAGTTCGAATGATCACGGCGGAAATGGGTCCGACAACAAAACCGACGGGGCCAAAAAATCGCACACCTAAGTATAAAGAAAAAATCGCAACGAGCGGATGAAAGCCCATCTTTTGACCAACCAACCGAGGTTCAGCTATTTGCCGCATAGCCGCCAGGCCAAATATTATGCTGAGAATCTTTAAAGCGGTGATGCCATGTCCCATCAAAAACTCTATTGTGGCCCAAGGAACTAAAATGGTTGTCGGACCCATATACGGAATGAAATCTAAAACGCCGGATAATAAACCTATTAGCACTGAATAATGAAATTTCAATAAGACCAATCCGGTGGTGGTTCCAAAAGCCGTGAGTCCCACCAATATCATCTGTGCCTTCACAAAACCTAAAGCTCCCGAACTGATGTCTGTTTCTATGGAAAAAAGTGAAGAAGCAAGGGCCGGCGGCATCCAATGAGTCAAATGCCGAATTATTTGTTCTTTGTCCCGCATAATAAAGAAAGCTGCCATCACGGCGACTACCAACATTAACATGGTATCCGGCAAGTGCAAAAGAAAGTTAACGAGACTTCGCAGTAAGGCTTCGACCAAATGAGAGAGCGTAGCGGTCGGCATCCGCAAAAGGTCATGATTATATCCAACATGGCGCCGAAATTGTCCCAATTTCTCCATCACGGAATGTAAAGCGCGTTCAAAGGTTCCCACAATGGCCGGCAAGCGTTTCGCCAATTGCCTTAATTCCGTAACCAACACCAAAGCTAACAAAACCACCATCACAAAGAGAGCCGCAATGGAAGAACCCAAAACCAATAAGGCGGCGATACCGCGAGATAATCCCCATTGCTCCAGCTTACTAACAACGGGATCAAGCCACAACGCGAACAATAAGGCCAAGACAAATGGCATCAAAAGCCCGCTATACCACCTCCAAAACGCATAAACCAAAAAACAGATAAGAACCCAAATGATAACGCGCCTGAGATATCTTAACATTAGCGTGCCTCCATGCAGCTAATGTATGCCCAAGACTCGCAACAAATAATAGGCAATAGGCAAGGTCAAAAGAGAGGAATCGAAGCGGTCCAAAACTCCTCCATGGCCCGGAAGTAGACCACCTGAATCCTTGACTCCGCTATACCGCTTGATGGCTGATTCCAACAGATCACCGATTTGCCCTACAATACTGATAACTAACCCAAAGACAATGCCATCGGACACCTTAGCATGAATCAAATAAAACGCGCCTGCAGCAACCAAAGTTCCGCTAACGGTTCCCCCGATCATTCCTTCCCACGTTTTGCCAGGGCTGACCCGTGGCATCAGCTGATGTTTGCCAAAACGGCGCCCCACGAAAAAGGCCATGGTATCTGTTGTCCAGATGACTGCAAAAAATGAGTATGCGAGTGATTGACCATGATCCATGAGGCGAATCAGAGGTAAAAACGTAAAAAACAACCCCACATAGAGCGCGACCCAAGTTGTGGTGACCGCGCCTTGGAAACTCTCCTGGGGTGAACTGAGAAATGCCACAATCGCCACTAGGGCCACCCCTATCACCACAATAGGCATAAGAGGTTTGCCTAATCCTACGGCCAGTAAAATGGCCCAAATCCATGCGATAGCCAGCCATGGATAAAACACGATACCACGAGACTGAAACATTCGCTGAATTTCAACAACTCCGACCGCCGTTAAAACTGCAACGCCCACCACCAAGAACCATCCTCCCAGATAGACTAGGAGAATGATGACGGGAATACCAAATGTTGCGGTCAGTATTCGAAGTCCCAGCACACCCGTTACTCCTTACTCCCGAAGGCCACCAAAACGCCGATCTCGTTGTTGGTAGGCGCGAATTGCCTTGCGGAGCTCCATCGGGTTGAAATCTGGCCATAGTGTATTCGTCACATAAATCTCTGCATAAGCAAGCTGCCATAAGAGAAAGTTTGAAATGCGCAATTCCCCGCTCGAGCGTATCAACAGATCGGGATCGGGCAACCCGGCAGTGTCTAAATGTTCGGCGATCGCGCTGGCCGTGACATATCTTGCCCGCGAAACCGGGCGGCATTCGTCAAGCCAACGGTTGACTGCGCGCACAAGTTCGTCTCGTCCGCCATAATTTAACGCAAGATTCAACACCATGCGCGTTTGCTCCCTGGTATCCTCTTTCGCCCCATCGATCGCCTTTTGGGCCCGCGAGGGCAAGGCATCTACATTGCCGATAGTTTGAATGCGCACGCCTTCACTTTTGAGTTCGGGAGTTTCGATGCGCAAATATTCCACCAACAAATCCCATAGCGCATTGACTTCAATTTGAGGTCTTGACCAATTCTCTGTGGAAAAGGCATATACCGTCAAGACTTGAACGCCCAATTTCGCGGATTCTTTAACGATTGGCTTCAAAGCCTGTACGCCGGCACGGTGTCCCTCGGCCCGATCGAGACCTCGCTTTTGAGCCCATCGGCCGTTGCCATCCATGATAATGGCAATATGCCTGGGAATCTTTTCAAACTTTTCCGGATTCCCGGTATCCACAACAAGAGGTTGTCGAGCATCTGTGTCCATCAGGCCTCCCAAGAGCACGACATGGTAAAACCAATCAAGGAGTCAAAAGATCCCGTTCTCGACTTTCGGCTATGCCTTCAAGTTCCTTAATGTAACGGTCCGTTAACTTTTGAATATCGTTCTGACCCCGTCTTTCCTCGTCTTCCGTAATGCTATGCTCTTTTTGTTCGGTCTTCAAGAGATCCAGCGACTCGCGACGGATGTTGCGCACAGCAACTTTTTCCTCTTCCAATCGCTTTTTTAATTGCCTGACGAGATCCTTTCGACGCTCTTCTGTTAGCATCGGCACATTAACGTGCAATAAGGTTCCGTCTACCCGCACCGATACGCCTAAATCGGCTCTCATAATGGCCTTTTCAACCGCGCCTACGGCCTGGCGATCAAAAGGTTGAACGAGCAAAGACCTTGTTTCCGGAACCGAAATCGATGCTAAATGCTGCAATGGGGTGATAGCACCATAATAATCAACAGGAACTTTCTCGAGCAAGCCGGGATGAGCACGCCCCGTTCTCATGGAGTTCAAGTCGCGTTCAAAAGCCTCAACTGCCTTTTGCATTTTATTCTCCGTATCACTGAAGATATCCTTAGGCATGACGATCGCTCCTTACAAAGGTGCCAATAGGTTCACCGAGTACAACCTTTCGGATGTTGCCATATTGATTCATATTAAAGACAACGATAGGGATATCATTGTCCATACACAAAGATGTGGCAGTGGCATCCATGACCCGAAGATTATCCTTGAGGACATCAAGATAACCGATTTCATCCAATTTCTTGGCCTCGGGATTTGTCCGTGGATCGGCGTCATAGACCCCCGCTTCCTTGGTTGCTTTCAACATAACATCCGCTTCAATCTCGGCTGCCCGCAGTGCCGCTGTCGTATCGGTAGAAAAATACGGATTGCCGTTTCCCGCGGCAAAAATGACGACTCGGTTCTTTTCGAGATGCGTGATGGCCCGACGGCGGATATAGGGCTCCGCTACTTCCTTCATTTCAATGGCGGTTTGAACCCTGACTGGCACTCCATGCTTCTCTAAAGCATCCATTAATGCCAAAGCGTTAATCACGGTGGCCAACATACCCATGTAATCAGCCGTGGCCCGGTCCATTCCCTTGGACGACCCGGATTGACCTCGCCAAATATTTCCTCCACCTACGACAACAGCAATCTGTACACCTAAACTTAACACGTCCTTGATTTGGCGGGCAATACTGTCCACAACGGTTGGATCAATCCCATACCCCGCCGATCCCGCAAGAGCTTCACCGGACAGTTTAAGGACTATACGTCGATATTTTGGCTGTTCGGACATTGCATTCTCCCTTCAACGTGCTTGAAGGGCACATAGTGCCCTTCTTATCAGTCGGATCTAGGCGCCGGGAAGCTCTTCCCCACGTTCAAAGCGGACAAACCGTCGCACAACAATGTGCTCGCCCAACCGGGCGATATGCTCTTTCAATAACTGATCCACCGTTATGTCAGGATTCTTGATGAAGGGTTGATCCAATAAACAAACTTCCTTGTAGAATTTCTCAATGCGACCTGTGACCATCTTTTCGATAATCGCCGCCGGTTTTCCTTCGTTTTCGGCTTGTGCGCTCAAAACCTTTTTCTCGTGTTCCAGTTCCTCGTCGGGAACCTGCTCGCGATTAACAAAACGGGGATTGGTAGCGGCGATGTGCATCGCAATATCATGGGCCAAGGTGTGAAAATCCGAGGTATTGGCCACAAAATCTGTCTCACAATTGATTTCGATCAGGGATCCTATGCGTCCTTGAAGATGAATATAGCTCTCGATCAATCCTTCATTGGCCTCTCTTCCCGCCTTTTTCGCCGCTTGGGCCAATCCACGCTCACGAAGAATGTCAATCGCCCGATCAAAGTCCCCGTTGGCTTGCTGGAGTGCCTTTTTACATTCCATCATGCCCGCACCCGTCATTTCACGAAGCTTCTTTACATCGTTTGCGGAAATCACAAAAAATCCTCCTCGTAATGAGAGCGACCTCTCGGTCGCCCTCGTCTCGCTGTAGAATTATCCGAGTTATTGAGCCTCGACAACCGCTTGCTGTTCTTCGGTCATGCCTCCCTGTCGACCTTCTACCAGGGCATCCGCCATCTTGCTGGTTAACAATCGTACCGCACGGATGGCGTCATCGTTACCGGGAATAATGTAATCAATCTCGTCCGGATCACAATTCGTATCTACGATTCCTACAATAGGTATATGAAGCTTTCTGGCTTCTGTCACGGCTATGTGCTCCTTACGTGGATCCACCACGAAAACGGCCGCAGGAAGCTGATTCATTCCTTCAATGCCACCCAAATACTTTTCTAACTTCTCTTTTTGTCGCATCAGCATGCTGACTTCCTTTTTTGGCAGCCGTTCCCATTGTCCGCTGCTCTCCTGTTCTTTGAGTTCAGCTAAACGCCTAACGCGCTTTTTAATGGTATCAAAATTTGTTAGCATGCCACCCAGCCACCGCTGATTGACGTAAAAGTCGCCGGAGCGTCGAGCTTCTTCAGCCACGGCTTCTTGCGCTTGTTTTTTCGTTCCAATGAACAACATACGTCCACCACTTGCGCCAATTTGCCGAACAAAATTGTATGCATCATCAACCTTGCGAACTGTCTTCTGCAAGTCGATGATGTAAATACCATTTCGTTCCGTAAAAATGTAGGGTTTCATTTTCGGATTCCAGCGCCGCGTTTGGTGACCAAAGTGCACCCCGGCTTCCAACAGTTGTTTCATCGAAATTACGGCCATTCTACACTACCTCCTGGTTTGTCCTCCGCAGTTCCAATCACTTTACCTCTCGGCACCAGGGAAACGTAACTGCGTGTGTGGTAAAAAATCCTAGCGAATTATAGCACAATTGCCCGTCACCGGCAAGTTTTATGTCAACACCAAAGAGTTCAAGAGCCCTCTCGGCTTCGCAGAAAGAGGAATGACGCCGACGAAACGGGAAACACCTTGTCAATATAATCATCAATACTGTATTGCCCTGATCATGCAAAAGGGCAGCGACGGTGCTCGGACTAATGGAATGGCCTTCAGCCTGTACCTCCCCGGCCAGCTTCTCCATACTTGTTCGACGTCCACCGCAGAGGACATTCCGGATCCGCAGATCGGCAGAGTCTGTGGACTGGTTCACCCGAGGCTCTGCCGAGGACCTTTTCCTTTCTTGACGTTCCCTTGGTTGGCGCTGATGGTCAAGATCATGCCGATTGCCAGCGTTTCAATCGCGCCTCCATGCGCTCGTCCAGTTCCTCTTTGACGCGTTCTGAACTCTTCGCCGGATCCGGCACAGGCCCAATATGATTCTCATCGAGAAACTGAAGCAACAATCCGCGATTGTGCAACCCTACGCGATTGGCTGCTTCTCCACTCGTCAGGAATTCCGTCGCATACAGTTTCGCAGCGACACGGATCCGTAATCCATCTAATCCTTCTTGTTTGACGAGAGTGCGGGCGTCGTCACGCGACATACCGACTTGCGAGCGCAACTGATCAATGGTGGCGTCATCCCCGTTTAGAGGGTGTGATCGATTGACTACCATTAGAGTTGCCCTCCTTCTGCCTGTAATTGACTGCGGGCCCAATCTATGAAAGGCTGTGGCGGCCGGCCTAACCTCACCAACTGTTGAAAAACCGCTACGGTTTGCGTTACCGTGAGTATACCCTGTTTGAGTAAAATCACAAGATATTCCGGTATGCTGACAGCATCCATTCCGTGGGTAATGGCGTAATCATGAGCCTTCTGTTCGTCGATTAAGGCATCGGCCTGCCGTTCTCGAGCCATGTCGAGAACGGCTCGTTCTCCGGGGTGAAATAGGGTTAGGTGATCTGGTTTGGATTGCTGGGTTGCAGGGCCCGTTGCAGAAAAGCATTCGGAAAGTCGGCTTGGTCGCGATACAACGGTCCCCACGCGGCCCATGAGACGGCTGCAGGATTTGTCATGAACGCAGGTTGTCTAAAAATTTCTGCCATGACGGCTCCGGGAACCAATACCGGATCGAGCCAAACATGTGTTAAGTAAAGATGAATACCAAGGCGGCAACAGGTGCCCCAAAATCCTGTATCAATCACGGCCGATGCACGTGGCATAGTGTTCACAATCCCTCTCTTGGAGTCTCTTCGTGTCTTATCATACGCATAGTTGTCAGGGTATGGGATTTCCGTGACGGAGATCATGGCGAAATTTGACCCCCTCGGATTCCCGTATACCGTTGACGGTCAACCGTATTCAAAGTGAGAAGCAAATAATTTAGCCTATGGCAACGGGAAGCAGGAACACACGGACTCATCCGCGAATAGGGATAAATCCTATAGGTAGAGCGTCCCCAGGGTAGTGGATGGCCCGTCAACGGTATACGACAGAAGAAGGAACCATGATGAGCCATGTGATTGCGGTGGTGAACCAAAAAGTCGTCTGGCGAGCGTGCCGATGAACGCGATATTCACCACATCGCTCGCCTATTGGGGACAGAGTATCTTCCAACAAAACATGCCTTCCGCCCAAATCGCGGTGATCTTGAGCCCATTTTTGCAGCATTGGTGACGTGGATGGCCCAGGGGAGCATTCTCTCCCCCATCGAAATGGTTGGGGGACTCATGATATTTGTTAGCATGCTGCTTGCCGATCCGCACGTATTTTGGATCAATCTTCATGGTCGACGGTCTCATAGCGAATTATCACAACGATAACCGCGAACAGCTTCGACCCGTAGGTATGATTCCTTAATAAGTGGCTTTTTACAAATTCGCCGATAGTTCAGCACGGATATATGACGTTTCATGACCGAGACCGTCTGATTCAATCCTTATTTGTTTCTACACAGGAGTACCGCAAGCTCAAAACGCGAAAAACATGCGATAACACAATTTATAGGCGACTCGCATAGGATTTCGGGACTCTAACCCATTTGAAAAGCGCTTATCCGACTTCTACAACACTTTCTTAAGAATTTACTTGGGGTCGTCGTATCCTGATGTCCTAAGAATGGAACGCTTAAAGTGACAGAAAAGTCCCCTTTCACGTCGCTTTGAACCTTAGCCTACGAAATGTGCGTTTTGCTGGTGGGACCCCTAATTGACGTCTCGGGGTTTTAGTCAAACTTACCCATGTAAAATTGCATGAGAACCTGACCCGGTTTATGGTCGCAGTGCATGGGGACACGCTATGCAGATACGTGCTGAAACTCGCGCACATCGACCCCGGCCTGACGGCCTCGTCTGCGGCCTGGTAACGTTCAATTGTCGTGCCCGATTGCACGACAGACCGCTCTATTTGACGTTCGAACATGCGTTTGAGAGCATGGACACGATACACGAACCGAGTCATCGACAAACTCCGGATAGTTGTTTGCTGACTATTTTACCACAGCAACCCTCCCCCTCGAAATCACAAACTATTCGTTCGGCCAAAGAAATTCGTCTATTGTGGGACGAGTTTCTTTTACTTGAAGCTCTAAACCAAAACGGTTTCACCACAGACAGACCAACCTGTCATGTTGGGACTAGCGGAGGAACCTTTCAACGGTGGTCGACATACCCTGACGAGTGTGACAAATCTAAGCAAAATGAGGTTGCCCGGTGAAATTATTTGAGTGGATTCACACACAAAAAATGCGACTGACTCGTTGCTCCATTTATGGCTCTGGTCATTGGGGGAACAACCCTTGCTTATAGTACCAACTGGTCCTATATACAGTTATATGGACATAATCTTGACGGCTCTCCGGTTCGGTGATGTACAATCACTTCCACATAATAATGACTATTGTGATATCTCACCCATTCTCTTCTGACAGCAAGGACAAAATATTGCAGCTTTACTAAAAGGCAGCGGTGCGGAATGGCCAAGTCATGGAATGCGAATATGTACCGGTATAGACAAAAATCCCCATGAAGCGCGGATTCGAATGTTCTCAGGATGAGAACGTAATGCGCGCATAAGATTTAGAGTCATGGTCGATGACTTCAACTGGCGATTCAAATACCCTGCCACAGATGTATTCATATCGTGAATCAATTGATGTTGTAAGTGATATTCATTCGCGGGGTTGATTCCCAAGGTGATGCCGTCGACTTGGACATGCACGGTCTGCACCAGGTGCGCCATGCTCCGGTTCATCACCGGCGCCATGCCATCTTCAAGGCGAGAGGTTAGATCCTTTCGGTTTAGTCCCTTGAGACTCTGCGTCATGCCGGCGGCAACCGTGGCGGGGGATACCGATATACTGACTCCCATCGTGGTAAGCCATACACCTTGTACCAGAACACTCAGACCACATCCGGCCAATAGGCCCTTAAACCATCCTCTCATGCCACCCTCCCCATCTCATTTTGCAGTATAGCCACAATCTAACAAGTCCATAAGTTCATCCGCACGTTCTGAAATGCCATGCAAGGAAACGGGCTCATAGCCAAAATGTCCGCCATTTAAAAATCAAATTCTCCCCTTTGGCACTTCTGGCGAGAGACTTTATACAATATTTCGGGATAAGGTAATATGATGACTGGATACTTCAAATAGATGTGCCGTGCGAACTTTCATCATGTAATCGTGAATACAATGGGCTGGGATGCAGCCGTTGAAATGCGTGCGACATCGGCACTGACAAGTAGCCGTCTTGGATGGCAATCGCATCGGTCGATAGAATCAACGAAAAGTAGCCGTCCTGCTTCACAGTAGTGAGGAATTCGCACATCATGATAGCGATACTCGCCTTTGTTCGCCTTTTTGAGTAGGTTAAAGAATGATCGGAACGAGCGATCTACTACCTTGAGAATTTGTTGACTCACACCGGCTTGCAGTAACGCATAGTTTTCGTTATCTTTTACCGCTGGTAGTTTGATTCATAGCGCAGATACCGCCCCTCGGCAAAGAAATATTGGCGGGTGGAGTACAGCCCCACATTATACAGATTCTTCCCATAGCGGCACATTTCCCGCAGAGCGTCGTATTCGGTGTTGGTTAAGCCCTTGGTCTGATTGCTTTAGATCAGGTACAAAGTTCTCAGCTGTTAGGCAAACGCCTGATATTCCCATAGCTCAAGCGCGGGTTTACGGCGCATTTCAATAACTTTTCCCTAATTTATCTTATTCTCCGGAAGTTTTTCGAGAAGAAAGGCAGGTAATTAAAATCATGACTCATGGATTTTCTTTATGGGGTATGCGCAAGCTCAAAGAAGAGTGCCTCGGACCCAATCCAAATTCTCGTCATAGCCGTTTGGCGGACCACTACCGTATTGACAGGAGTTGATCGGGCTGGTACTTGTCCTAGCAGGGTTTATATGACCGAAGGGTTCCCAAAATCACAGAGCCAAAGCTAATCCCGATCCCGTTCGTGTCCCACAACCAAGATGTCAATATTACTGGTTTGACGCAGAACTTCGTTAATAACCGAACCTTTGAATACTTCCTGCCAACGCGTACGCAAGGATTCACCCATCACGATTTCAGTCACATGATGTTCCCGTGCAAAATTCACTAACGCGCGAGGAACATTATTTTCATGCAGTTCAACGACTTGCGCTCCCAACTGTTTGGCCAGATTGATATGCGCTTGCAGTGTCTGTTCGTCCGAGGGAGAAAAGGAACGCCCGTCTGCAGGACGCACGATAACAACATAAAATTCCGCTTTTAGCCGCTGAGCTATGCGATATCCGCGCCTCAAAAGCCGTGCGCCGTTAGGGGAGGGTGTAACTGCCACCAGAATCCGGTCATGAGTTGGCCAAGGTCCTTCAATGGCATGGCGGTTCATGTAGGTTTCCAGGCGATCATCGGTATCATCGGCCACGACGCGCAATGCCAGCTCGCGCAACGCCGTAATGTTCCCCGTGCGGAAGAAATTTTGCAAAGCCTGGTCAATACGACGTCCTTGATAGACTTTGCCCCTCTTAAGACGTTCAATTAAAGCCTCTGGGGTCAAATCCACGAGACGAATTTCGCTGGCTTCCCGTACCACCGAATCAGGCACCGTTTCTCGAACTCGTACCCCCGTGATCTGTCGGACTGTGTCGTTTAGCGACTCCAAATGTTGAATATTCAAGGTTGACCACACATTGATGCCTGCGGCAAGCAAATCTTCAACATCTTGGTAACGCTTACGATTTTTGCAGTTGTCCGCATTGGTGTGAGCCAGTTCATCAACCAACACGACGTCGGGTCCTCGCGCCATTATCGCCCCGATATCCAATTCCCCTACTTCCAATCCTTTAAAGGTTCCCGGCGCCAAAGGGACGGATTCCAAGCCTTCGATTAAGTCGGCGGTTTCTTGCCGCCCATGAGTGTCAATAATCCCAATTACTACGTCAATGCCCTGCATTTTAGCAATATGGGCATCGCTCAGCATCGTGAAGGTCTTTCCCACTCCCGGAGCCGCGCCAATATAGACACGATGCTTACCGCGCGACATACGCCGGATATCTTCCAGAATTTCTTCCGGAGTTCTGCGTTTATAAACGGAGGCCAATTAACCGACAGTCCTTTCCCAAAAGAAATCCCTACCACTATGGGCTTAGCATGCCCTGCAATCAAGCGAAAGGACTTTGCTGCGCCTTCAAAAAACATCCCCGCCTAGAGTCTTAGGGATCGGTGACAGCACCGAGAGGATCCAGACGACAAAAAAATTTCACTCCACGGCTTCTGAGGAGTATCCGTGATTAATAACCGCAGCAAATCTCTGATCCAGACCCGTATATTGACATTTACGGAAAAAAGGCACCCTTTTCGGGTGATCTCGGTTCGGATTTTGTGGCCGGGAACGAGCCACGCCATTCGCTTTCATCGACTCCGGTTGGGCCCCACACGGAAAGTCAAATCAAAGTATGGCGCTCTTCGAGCCGATTATACCATGGGGGCTTTGAATCTGCCCACTGTTCCATTCTTTAGCAGCCGATATTCCTGCACCGATAATGGGATCCGTTGAGGTATTTTCCCTTCTCGCCACAAACACTATCTGCCTTTTCGTCACTGACCAGATGGCGATGCACCTGATCGAATAATCATGTTCGCTAGCAAAGCTCTTCCGGCTTTGTCTTAAGGATCTCGCTGCATACGAGCCAATCCCTTTTCCCGCCATATCTTTTGGCCGCCGACGTTCCCGATCATGGCGAACCATGCGGAGAAGGATATAAGACATAACCGATGCCTGCCTGAGTCAACAAATATACCGGCAATCTCGGATTGGGCTCTATATAAGACCGCAGTTTGCGCACATAGACTCGCAGATATTCGTGATCTCCTTGATATTCGCTTCCCCACACTGCCCCTAAAAGATGGTCGTGTGTCAATACCTTGCCGCAATGCCGCATAAATTCTTTTAACAGCTTCCATTCGGTCGGGGTCAAATGAATCACGCGGTCTTCCAATAACAAATTGTGATACTCTTCATCCAAGCCTATTCTCCCGCAATCGGGCAGAGGCTTATCAACCACTGATTCATAAGTCCGTCGAAGAAGCGCTCGGATACGCGCCAGCATGGCTTCCGGAGAAAAAGGCTTAACAACATAGTCATCTGCACCCCAATCCAATGCGCGGATCATGTCCTGATCGGTATTGAGGGCCGTGAGTACCAAAATCGGAACGGTTCCTGTCTGGCGGATTCGCCGGCAGACTTCAAAGCCGTCCATTTCGGGAAGGCGCAAGTCGAGTACAACCAAATGGGGTTCTTCCGTAAACACCCTGTGTAAGGCATCCCATCCATCATGGGACTGCAAGACCCGGTAACCCGAAAGCTTCAAGTAAGTGGTAATAAGGCGAAGATATTTGGGTTCATCTTCTACAACCAATATCCGGTACTCAATGTCAGGACGAGTAGCCATTACCAGCACTCCCTTTCCCTGATTCCGCCCTCGGCAGTTCTATGGTAACGGCAAAACCCTGAGGACTAACATTCTCAGCCCAGACGTGACCATGATGGGCATCCACTATCCGTTTGACAATGCTAAGACCCAATCCAGATCCGCGTTTTTCGGATTGTGCAGCCCCGACGCTCCGATAGAATCGTTGAAAAATTTTTTCCAAATCATGAGCTTTTACACCGGGGCCGTCATCCTCGACGCTTAGACTCCAAACCGAATCGCGAAAACCTGTCATGATGCGAATTCCCCCGTTCGAATATTTGAGACTATTTTCTACCATATTAACGAGGGCTTCAAACAAATATTCCGGATCTCCGTAGCCCATTTGATCGTCTGTCATAATGTGAATGCGCGGTCGTTCTTCCGGAACAATACGACGCAATAAGTCATAAATCCATGATTTCACCGGAAAATGACGCAACTGAAGCTCAATCCCCTGTTCCTCAATTTGAGACATGTGGAGCAAATTATTAATGAGCTTTTCCAGCTCTTGGCTCTCGTCAACAATAACAGTCAAAAATTCCTTGCGTTCATCCATCTCCAGACGGTCAAACAACTGAAGAAGAGTTTCCCCGTAACCTTTGATCAGTCCCAAGGGCGTACGCAATTCATGGGATACATTGGCCAGCAGTTCCGATCGTGCTTTGGCCATTTGTTGATACACATCGGCCTGACGTGCCTGCTTTTCCAATTCCGCATGCGTCAGCATGGTACTGATTTGCATGGCAATAATTGTTAGGGCATCACGATGTTGATAATACCAACCGTGATCACCGCGCCACAGGATAAAAAACCCCCAAAGATTATCCTGCATATACAAAGGCAACAACGCCACATTCGCAATACGAAGACCAGGCAGTACTCCCACCACATCAGAATATTCCTCAGAATATATCGCCTGTTGTTTAAGGATCACTTGACCCAGAAGTCCCATATGGGCCTCCAAAAAAATCTGGGGAACGGGAAGCGATTCGTGAAGCAAAGACACATTCGTCGAGGAGAAAACCGACAGTGCATTGTGAGGATCACTCCGCCATCGCCATATTTCAACCCCGTCTAAATTTATCTCTTTTTTCACTTGCTCCAAAACCTTCGTAATGACTTGATCGGAATGAGTGAGAATGTGATTTCCGGTCCATGCCGTGGTAATAGCCATCCACTGCGAATATAATTTTTTCCTCTCCTCCTGCAAACGATCTATTCGTTGTTCCTCGATCCAAAAGATCCCTACAGTCAGAGCCAAGAGGATCATCCAAATGACGATCTCTCCGGGTCGAAGTGCTAACCCCAAAGAGCTAATCCTGCTGTAGGCAATCGTAAGCGCCCCGGCTAAATGCCCAGAGTTCAAGGGATGAGAAGGAATTCGCAACAACTGTTCCGCCCGGATAAATAATAAGTTCGCCTGACGTAGATGGTGTTCAAGCAGATCCGATTGGACTTCGGTAAGTAATTGCAAAGAAGAGAAAGCCAAACCGACGGAATAGTATACCTGGTTAAATAACACCAGGCCAATAACTAACGCCACACCCACAACCAGTCCTACACCCAACCACAGGTATTTGCGATTCATCGCTTTATTACATCAAAGGTAGTTCAATTCGGCGTCTGGGAGACGGATCAGAAACCGGAGCTCCAATTACTTCACCGGCAAGGTAAAAAGTCTTGGCGGCAGTAATCCGAACCGGAACAAAACGGTCTATTAAATCGATATGCGGATCTCTGTCCAGCAACACCACTTTGTTGGTGTGAGTGCGTCCCGCCCACACATTCGGATTCTTCTTGCTAAGCCCTTCGACTAAAACTAATTCCGTGTGTCCCACAAGCTCTTGATTTGCCATCAGACTAATGCGATATTGCAAATCCATTAATCGGTTAAGGCGCTCCTTTTTTACGGGATTAGGCACAGGGTCACGTCCTTCCCAGCGAGCTGCGGGCGTCTTCTCACGGGGAGAATAGATAAACGTGAACGCGGCATCGTATTTCACCGTCCGAATCAAGTCCATGGTCTGTTCAAAATCCTCTTCTGTCTCCCCAGGAAAGCCGACGATAATGTCCGTAGTCAACACCCGATCAGGGATAGAGTCCTTAACCCGTTCAATCAAGTCAAGATACTGTTCCCGTGTATATTTTCTGTTCATCCGCTTAAGAATCGGATTGGATCCCGACTGTACCGGAAGATGCACATGGTGCGTGATTTTCTTGCTTCCGGCTATCACGTTAATAAGCTTCTGACTGAAATCCCGCGGATGAGAGGTCGTATATCTTAGCCAGCGCACCCCATCTATGTGTTCTAATTTTCCCAGTAAATCCGCCAAATCCACCTGAGGATTTAAATCGTGACCATATGAATTGACGTTTTGACCCAGTACCGTGATGTCCTGATAGCCTTCACGGGCCAAGGCCTCTACTTCGTCCACCACCGCCGGAATTTCACGGGATCGTTCTTTTCCTCGGGTGAAAGGCACAATACAATATGTGCAGAACTTGTCACACCCATAAATGATGTTGACGAAGGCCTTCACGCCGTCGGCCCGTTGAGATGGCAAATGCTCGACAACGTCTCCTGCTGTTTTCCAAACGTCAACGACCATCTCGTCTCGTTCTTCAACCTGGTCCAGAAGTTGGGGCAATTCGTGCAAATTGTGCGTGCCAAAAACCAAATCCACGTGCGAGGCATATTTTCTCAACCAAGCAATCGTTCCCGGTTCTTGGGACATGCAACCCGCAACAGCTAGCTTCAACGACGGATTTTGGTCTTTCAATTGTTTAAGCTGTCCGATATAGCCTAAGGCATGCTCCTCCGCACTGCCTCTAACGGCACATGTGTTAACAATAACCAAATTGGCAGCTTTTTCATCGGTCACGGGACGATAACCCATCTCCCGCAATTGCCCTGCCATGATTTCAGAATCTCTCTCGTTCATCTGGCAGCCATAGGTCCTAATATAAAACGCACTGGAATTTGTCATGGCCGATTTAACCGGGCCTAATCCGACTGTGTTCGGTACCAAAATCTCATGGATTGGGGCACCGTCTTATTGCCGAATTACGACCACGCAATCCTCCCTTCTTAAAGAACACGGTTGAAAATTATTACGGACAAAAAAAGAGTCACGACCATATCACCACAGAATGTCATTATTATAACACGACTAGTCTAACCGTTCTGATGGACTTATCCGTTTCTGATCCTTCCTGACAGCCGAGCACTAAATACGGTGATGATCTCGAGCACAACTTGGGCTAACTAGTCCTCGAACGTCTTATCCTCGCCCCGGGTCCCTCCCGTTCCCATCGGCGCAGAGTCGTCGGGGTGACCCCCAAAAATTGAGCGGCTTTGTGAACACTTACTAGATTTCATTTTCGTTCCCTATCCAACTTTTACATTATTGGATAAGTATCTACAATACTTAAAGAAACCGTTTAAACCCTTCGCCCATGAAAAATTCGGGCCCAGTCTCTTTGGCTGCTCTACCGTCTTCCTCGTGTTCGGACAAGCTCCGACAATTTGTGGCTGCGGTTAGGGGCTTTCTTCTACGCCGGTTAACAAAGGAATTAAATGCGCCGGCGCCCGAACCAACAAACGAGCCCCGTCTTCGGTATCCTGGCGCTGAATAATTTGAACGTCCTGGTATATCCGTTGCCAGGCGGAGGCATCATCCCACGGCACAAATATCCAGCGTTCTAGATAAAAATCCGTCAATTCCCGAGCAATAGCCAAGTACAAATTTTCAAAACCCGTATCATACCGAGCGGAAATCACCACCCCGTCTTGAGGTTTCACGGTGTCCGGAGGCAACTTGTCCCATTGATTGTATACCTTAATTCGCTTGATGTGGCTGGCTCCGATTTCATCCAATACCTGTTCAATCGCCTCTTGCTGATGATCCAGAGTGGGAACAGACGCATCCAACACTTCCAAAAGGATGTCCGCTTCGGCAACTTCATCAAGAGTTGCACGAAAAGCCGCCACCAATGTATGTGGGAGTCTTTGCACAAATCCCACGGTATCAGTTAAAAGTGCTGAACCCATACCGGGAATGAGAATTCTGTGAACACTGGGATCTAACGTCACGAAGAGCGCATCCTGAGTGAGCTGAACCCGACGGGTTAAACGTTGAAATAAAGTTGACTTGCCCACATTCGTGTATCCTACCAATGTTATAAGCGGTACTCGGTGATATTGCCGCCTTCGGCGTCTGGCCGTTCTTTCCCGTTGCAGTGCCTCGATGGACTGTTCCAAGCTCCTAATGCGGGATCGGATCTTCCTACGATCCATTTCCAAATGAGTTTCGCCGGGTCCCCTCGTCCCAATACCTGCCCCGGCTCGGGAAGGAGTGTGTCCGCTTTGGCGCAATCGAGGTAATAAATATTTCAATTGCGCCAATTCCACTTGAATACGACCTTCCCGTGACTGGGCTCGCTGCGCAAAAATATCCAAAATAACTTGGGTTCTGTCCACCAATCTGACCTCAGATCCCAGCACTCTACCCCACTGATGCAAACGGGACGGAGCGAGATCATCATTTGACACAACCACAAAACTGTCGAGTTCTGCGACTTTATTGGCAATCTCGTGGAGAGCTCCGGGTCCTAAACCATCTGCCGGATTGTCACGAGCCTGTACATATTGGTAAGTGACAGCGGCCCCGGCCTGAGCCACCAACAATTCCAACTCATCAAGTTCCTGCAACGCCCGCACTCGAGCGGTCTCGCCTTTTTCGGAAGTTCCGACAAGAATCACCCGTTCTGGTTGCACACTACTCCCTCCCTCGCCAACCCGATATTTGGCACCATCTCACGGGTCGGGCCGCATGGGTTCGGCTTTGTCTTTCTTCTCACGCCACACCAAGGCGGCCCTATCCGCCAACCTTTTAACCCCCGAGCATAACTCGGCGGATCGGCATGGAGATCGTTGTGGCACCGGTTCCATCCTCATCGGCGGGAAATTCCGTCATTCAGGGCGCAGCCAGCCCATCTTTGTATCAGTATGCCGCTGAGTAAGCCGCCAACCCTTACCGCATTTGAGCAGACGGCCGCCGTTATTCGCTACTTCCGCTCGGCTGCCACCAAGAACCGACACCACAAACACTCTCGTACGTGCACTGTGATGCGGCCCATCTATATTCCGGCGTATTTTCCCATGGAACACTTCGGTTTGCTCCCTATCCCCCGTCTCAAAGCCACAATGTACTTTGTGCGGGAAAAACCAATAGGTGTTCCGGGGACATCTTTGGCGATTTTTCCGGGTCTCTGGCCCGCCAGATCTGTATCTGTACAGGCTGCTAGCCACGTGGTCGGCATCGGGAAACTCGCGCCCGCACACAAAAGAAAAGGTCGTCATAATGTTCTTTCGAGAACCGATCTTAAATGGGCCTTATTTCGCTACCGCCCCGATCCTCCCCGATTGTCAAACGGTTTTCTGAGTTGCTTGCTGCCAAATCCTTACTCCAAAGCCGGGTGCAAAAAACTCGGACAAAATAAGGCCAAGCAGTTATTGCTCTTTAGCTGAATTCTGGATATGAAATCGATACTTTGCCACACTGCGGTTAAGGTAGCCGATCTCACATAAAACAATGAGCAAGGTCTTTGTTCCCCATTACTAAAGTAACAGGCCTTCTTCTTCCTGGCTTGTCCTTTCGGAATTGCCACTTAGATGTTGAGATAAGCTCGGACATCCATGTCCTGGAAAAATTCTTCCATTCCTCGTGCCCACGCAACACTGCCGGCGGTTGATAAGTCCATCCATTGAGCTTCTGTCGCATCTGAGTGGGGATGCAAAAGACCTTGGCCGTTCAGCGATGCAGCAAAATCCAAAACGACGAAATGCGTATCGGGCAATCGAAGTTCCGCCACATATAATAAGCGTTCGGGACAGATGATGAGTCCTACCTCTTCTTGCACTTCGCGACGAAGTGCCTGCGACAACGTTTCTCCCCATTCCAAATGTCCTCCGGGCAACGCCCATCTCCCCTTCTCAGGTTCATGCCCGCGACGGACAATTAACAACTTGCCCTGGGAATTCTTGATGACCGCGGCTACACCAATTTTAGGGCTCCTTGACATGGTCGGAAATATCATAAATCGTTAACTCGGTATCGTCCCCCAGTTGGCGCAACCCAACAATAATCCCTTGCTCTTTCAGAATTTGGTTTAAGAACGTGACGACCTGATATGGGGTGAATCCGCTAAAACGACGTTGTCCTAACATCACCAATTTTTCGTGATCTGCCGAAACTTTCATTGAAACCGCCTCCGCTCCCTTCTATTGTTGTGATATTATACCAGTTTTCGCACCGATGGATTCCTTTAAGTTTTCCCACCAAAGAAACAATCACTTTAATCCGTCCTCTGCATTATTTTTTTCTTTATTCAAAGCTCACATCCCTGAAATTCCGAGACGGCCTTCAATACTGTCGCCAAGCGGTTCATCACGTGTGAGAATAGGGATGCCCGCATCTCACTCCGAGCCTTTGCCCGAACTGGTCGTCAAATCAATGCCATATGTTGTCATCTATCCTACCATTCATCGGCGGCATTGAATTTCTCCGAAATCGTCTTGTCGTCACTTTTCCTTCCTGCAGTTCCGAAATTTTGCATCATTACCGATATTTTAAAACATCAATGATGGACGGTGCTCACCATATTATTACGTTGCCATTTGTTGTCGGTAATCCGCAGTCCAGGCCCACACCCAACGAAATCGCGAATAAACAAAGACAAATTTCCCTAACACCCCATGAACATCCTAACATGACACCGCAGCAATCCACCATATTAATTATGTGGGTACTCCAAGACTTGAAGAAAACGAAGGGGGCGGATTAATCATGGGGCAAAAGCGCAAACCATCCTGGTTACCGGAAAGAATCCGGGATCGTTTTAAATATGAGATCGCCAGTGAATTAGGTCTAAGTCAGAACATTGAACAAAAGGGTTGGGGGGATATGCCAAGCCGTGAACTGGGGAAAATTGGAGGAAAAATTGGCGGTAACATGGTAAAAGTCATGATCCGCGAAGTGGAACAGGCTCTGAAGTCATCCGCCTCCGATGACTCATCTTTGGAATGAGGGATTTAGTAACCTCATGGACCCCCGGGACTTTTCCACTCCGGGGGTCCATGAGCCGAGGAGGTAGCTTTGTCAGCCATTCCCGGTATCGGCCCAGATTTGACCCAAATTCAAAAACACAAAGTGGTGACTTTGCAAACGACCAAAAAATTGTTGCCAGCCTTTTACGCTGTTTGGATACACGTTGCTACCGACAATCTGATCGGGATGAGCCAAAAGCGCGGACACGCTCTTCGCCGCAGACCATGGAGATTGTTCCATGATATTCGGAGACAGAGCTATCACATTCAAGGCGTTCACGTCGTTTTGCACCGCCCGGGTGAAGGGAGCGGTCTGCGACACAAAGACCGGCCTACTTCCGGTAGTGTTCTCAATAGCTTTTTGTGACCATTGGATCTCTTGTTTGATTCCCCACCCCGGCAACTGATTCAAAGACACGCCGGTATAACCGGACATGACGAGTTCATTGCCGCTGTGGCCCAGTGTCTTCATCAGCCCGGCATGATTCACTGCCCATTGACCCGTCACGGCCAGATCGATTAAATCCCGCGGATAACTTTTTTGTGCCTGTAACAAGGCAGTTAAGGACGTACTGGAAGGATTATACACCACGAAAGCCGCGATCGGCTGAATATTGCTGAAGACTCCAGTGGAAGTCGGGGTTGTCGAAGGCTCAGGGTTCTTGGAGGCCGGAGCATGCTGCGAGCTCTTGGCGGGAGATATTTTTTTGGGAGCAGGTTTGCCCGATTGTCTTGTGGGGTGGGAGGGCTGTGATGAGTGGATCGGCTTGGGTTGTGAAAAATGGACAACCTGGCCTACCCATAAGACACCATGATGCTCGGCATTCATCGCCTCAAATTGTTTAATGGGGATGGCGGCAGCCCATGCCAGCTGACGCATCTGATCACCAGGTTCTGCAATATATTGCCAGTGATGATGTACGGCTTCTCTCACCACGGCCAAATGTGCCAAGGTTGCCAAGGTTGCCCCGTTAAACTGATTCGTTTGAGGAATTCCGGTATCCCGTTGAAATTGGTTGAGGGCATGCATTAGGGCGGCAGATGATTGCCCATTTAGAGGCCCGTGATAAAGATGCCATTGTGCAAACCAAGACTGAATAGCCAAAATACTGGCTCCAGACAAATGAGTTCCCAAATCCGGCAAAGATCGAACAATTTGTGCGACCCGGGTATTAATTGGTTGTGATGAACCGTGTCCAAACTGCGTGACGAATTTCGCCACGGCCTCATAGGACGATTCACGAATATGACCATCTGGAGTTCCGGCATTAAATCCCAGGACATCTAGATTAGCCTGCAGCGACGCGACAGCTACCGGATTCTTGCCATTCAACTGTCCCGCATTGACGTTGGAGGACGCCATGAGTGACAACGATAAAGCACTTGCAATCAGACTTGCCGAAATTCCCGCCATATGTGTGCATTTCCTCCTTAACTTCCAGAATGCACCATTTGACGAAAATTATTCAATATTGCGCGGCCGCCCCCCATACTCCCGTCAGCATTCCAACCACCAAAGTCACTCCCAAACCGACCCACAAATGATTTCCGCTACTCATGCCTAAATTCTCGGCAATGACCTTCCCCACCAGATACACACTTAATGCGGCCAAGATACCGTGAATCCATGCGGATTGCTCTGCCCCCCTACCCGCCACCCAGCCGCTTAGGCCCGCAACGAGTATAGTGCCTAGCCACAGCGCGACTCCAATCAGCGTAGTACTGAGAACGGTATTAAAGTCAATTAAAGCCAGAGTTAACGCGATAACGGCAGATGCCACAGCACCAGCAACAAAACCCCGCAATATGACTCCCACACTCATTGCAATAATCTCCTCTCCCTTTCATTCACTGTACGCACGCTTTTTGCGGGACATGACAGTCATTTTTCACAAACCCCATCACATCGCCATATGACACGAACGATTTGACAGGACTAAGGGAGATTTCTTTTCACTTCTTCTTGCGAATCAGACGCGATTCCGCCTTTTTCACAAGCCGACGCACCATATTTCCGCCAATTTTTCCGACTTCGCGGGTCGTCATATTTTCCCAACCCCGGTGATGAATATCATCTTCTAAGCTGAGATCAGCCGCCACTTCGTACTTAAGGCGATCCAGAGCTTCTTCTGCTTGAGGTTCAATAGGATGGTGTCTATCCGGTGCCATATAATTCTCTCACCTCCTTTTCGACGTATTCTTTCCCTACAAAAGAATTTTTACAGCCGTATTTTTTCCCTCAGGCCAAAAATGTGCTCATATAATCAAACGACGAAGACAGTGACATACTCCCACCCCCTACGCTCACGCTGAGAGGTGGGGGCTTCTTGGGACGTACCAGCTAACGCCATCATCATGACCAAGCTATCCCCGTTTGCCCCACGGTTCTTTACACGGGATTAGATTATAACAAGCATCCGACAGCCTTCGTTTTTGATGTTGATTGCAGCATTTTCATCCCTGTCTAATTCTGCACCACAGCGAGGGCACACCCAAACTCGGTCTCCCAATGTGAGTTTTTTGTTCTCGTGTTGGCAGAATCGACACCGTTTGCTGGATGGAAACCATTTGTCAATCACAACCAGTTGCTTTCCTTGTTCGGCAAGTTTGTATGCCAGAAAAGTTTTTAGCATACCGTATCCATTGTCATTCGTGGATTTTGCTAAATAGAGTCCTTGTGCCATTCCTCGCATATTTAAGTCTTCAATCGCTACCGCTGTGTAGGCATTGGTTATCTGCCTAGAGAGTTTATGCAAGAAGTCTTTCCGTTGATTGGCGACTTTTTCATGCAGTTTGGAGACTTTCAGACGTTGCTTTTCACGGTTTTTTCCGCCTTTTTTACGGTGGGATAATTTACGTTGTGCTTTTGCGAGTTGGGTTTCTGTTTGACGATAGAATTTGGGATGGTTTGCAGTGTTTCCGTGGTTATCGACAAACAATGACGGGGATGAATAATCCAAACCTAATACAGTTTCTGAGGTGGGTTCTACGGGCTTCATATTCGTCGCGTACTCCACCAACACAGAAATGTAGTATTTCCCCGTAGGTGTTTTACTAATAGTTGCAGACTTAATCACAGATTTTTGCGGCAGTAGGCGGTGAAGTTTAATTCGGACATCTTTCAGCTTCGGTAGTCGGATGGTTTTGCTGTCAATGAGTCGAATCGTCCCACCCTGATTGTTCGTCGTATAGAACTTTTTATCATGATGCTTGCTCTTGAATTTCGGAAAGCCTACAGATTTATCTCGGAAGAAGCCCGATAAGCTGTCTCCAAATTAAGTTGTGCATTCGCTAAAGCTAGACTATCAACTTCTTTGAGCCATTCGAATGCTTTTTTGAAATCGGCAGGAAGCAAATATTTCTGTTTCTTCAAGGCTTCTTTATCATCCCTGAATTGTTCATAGATTTCTTTGCGATTCGCCAGCATTCGATTATAGACAAATCGAACACAACCAAACGTTTTATTGATGAGAATTTCTTGTTCCGCACTCGGATAGAGACGATATTTGAATGCCTTGTTCATATCTTTTCACCTTGTCTTTCAATATAGCGTCTGACCACTTCAATCGGCGCACCGCCTGTTGTCAGCAGACAGAAACTTCTCGCCCAGAAATATTCTTTCCATAGAGATTTTCTGATCTTGGGATGTTCTTTTTTGATTAGGCGTGATGATGCACTCTTATAGGCATTGATGAATTTGGACAATTCGCTGTTGGGCTGCGCTTTGAACAAAATATGCACATGGTCTTTGTCGTGGTTCCATTCCTGCAATACAATATTATAATTCGGTGCAATATACTCAAAAATTTCTTTGAGACGATTGGATATTTTCTCATCAATCACTTTTCGACGATATTTTACAACGAAGACAAGGTGATAATACATCAAGAACACTGAATGATTATTATTGTCCAATTCCACCGTATCACCGCCATATATAACTATACCACTGATTATATCATGGCGATGGACATTTTGTAAGTAAAGCTTCGAAGGCGGCAATTCATCTCCCACCTATAGAGGAGAGGAGACTTCTTGCCGCATGAGGTTAAATGTGCGTGAGAATGCAACCTAGACAGAGTTGCCTGACCAGAGGTACACTCGAAAGGCAGCGAAGTCTTTTTTGGCAGGGAGATTTTGATGTCCGAACCACGACTGGAAATTGCCGCAGATTCATTAGGGCGTTGCTATTTTTGCGGCTTGGTGCGTCCCGAATCGGGTATGATTCGCCACTTACAAGCATGCGCCACAAGACGTGATGTCTTTCAGTTGCCAAGCTCGTCGGCTACTGCTGCCAGTTTTCATTTGTTGGTGACTCCCTGTGGTTCTCCTCGGATTTGGCAACACATTGAAGTACCCGCGCATCTGAAAATGGAGCAATTTTCCGAATGGCTGGTTCATTTATGGCCATTGCTCGCTCAAAATCCCGTGTTGATCAATCATCAAGCCGTGACAAGCCATGACCCTATTAATGATTTATTCGTTCCCGGTCTGATTGTTCGGTACGAGAGCCCAGGGTTTTGTCTCAACATGCAAGTCGTTTCTTGGTATGACGGATACTCTCAGTCCGATCACACGTTTGTGCTTATGGCTCAAAGCCTGCAATCCGGTACTTCGATTCTTTAATCGGAAAAATCGTCCAAATCGATCTTACTCGATTCAGGCATTAGACCATACGCCGTCGCATCCATATGCAAAGGTGTAATCGTAATATCGCCGGCCATTAATGCCCCCACATCAGTGTCAATCGCTTCGCGTATGTCTTGGGGATGGCCTGCCAACCAGAAATATTCTCGTCCCCTCGGGTCCATCCTTTTATGAAAATCATTAGCATATTCACGCCGTCCCAGTTTGACCCAGCGCATGGCTGCAGGTATGCTGTGATTTATTCGGGGAAAATTGACATTATATAAAATACCGGTAGGTGGGGTTTGGAATCTTTCACTGTAAATCCATCTGTGAGTAAACTCGGCAGCCCACCCTAACCCGTCCTTGTCATGACCGTCATACGACAACGCAATGGACGGTATCCCTAAAAACATCCCTTCCATGGCTGCCGATACGGTTCCTGAATAATAGATGTCCCGTCCGAGATTAGTCCCATGATTCACACCGGACAACACCAAATCAGGTTTTTGCGCCATTAAAATTTCTACTCCCAACTTGACGCAATCAGAGGGCGTTCCATTAATGCGCCAGGCCTTTTGTGCCCCGTCAAACGAACTCACCAAATCCGCATGTAACGGCTTATGCATCGTAATGGCGTGACTCATGGCACTGCGTTCCAATTCCGGCGAAACCACAAAAACATCTGCGTGATTTCCCAGAACCCGCGCCAAAGAACACAGTCCCTCTGCGTCAATCCCATCGTCATTCGTCAGTAATAGTTGTAGTCGTTTCATTCATGCCTCCTGTCTCGATAAACTCGTAAATACTTTCTCGAATTTGATCGCTGGGTTTAACCAGCACTGATGGCCCCGAAAGCGCTCGCAGAAATTTGACACCGTACCGACTTCGCAAAACCCGGGTATCATAAACGACAACAACTCCTCGATCGGTTTTGGTCCGCAATAGCCGTCCAAATCCCTGTTGAAAGCGTAGGACGGCTTGAGGTAACGTGCGCAGATAAAAAGGAGATTGGCCCGATTGTCGGATACGCTCCAAACGAGCTTCTTCGAGAGGATCTCCCGGAGCCGCAAACGGCAAACGCACGATGACGACTAATGACAGATCGCTTCCGGGAACATCAACCCCTTCCCATAAACCCGCCGCCCCCATCAAAATAGCCCGAGATGATTTTTTGAATTGGTCAATCAGTCTGACACTCGGTCCATCCAATCCTTGAGCCAGGGTAACGATTCCTAGTTGATCCAAGACGGGACGCACTTTGTCGGCTAAAATCCCGAGACTTCGGTGTGAGGTCGTTAACACCAGTGTCCTGCCTTGAAGACGCGGGACTACTTGAATCAAAAACTGCGCCAAATCACTCAAGTGTTCTGCACTGTTGACTTCCGGAACGTCAGAGGGAATGGCCAACATACTGTTAGCCTTGAGATCAAAAGGAGACGGCAGTTTCAGCGCATTAAGACGACTGGATGGAATCCCGAGGCTTTGCGCCATATACTCGAAATCTCCTGCCACACTGAGTGTAGCCGATGTCAACACCCCCGTTTTGACTTGATTCCACAGAGTGTCTGCAACTATTGGGGCCACGTCGACCGGGCCAAAACGCAAAGTAACCTGAGCAGAGGAATCCGAATGGACCACTTCCCACCAACTGACCGTTTCCTCGCTGGGAGATCCCCATTGAGCCAACTGACGGCTGTAAACGGCAATGTCGTCAGCCCACTTTTGGAAACGCAACCAACTCGGTTCATTTTTGATCACATCACCCCATAGAGCTTCCGCGGCATTCCACGTGTCTTGCGCCGCATGCCCGAGATTAGTGATGGCCTCTTGGGTTCCTCGTAAGGCCTCTTCCACGTCTGTTCCCTTCCAATTATCATAAAGGTCCTGAGTCACTCGCACCGCTTGACGTTTGTAATCGGTCGCCGGGGTTTGCACGATTAACAACTCATCAAGCCCCAGCATCTTTTGCTGAAGTATCGCCGCTTGTCTTCGCATCAACTCTAAGGGACTAAACAAATCCGGATGTGTTTTCAAATGATCCAATAATCCTTTACGGGCACTGTTCTCGGCCAGTGTGTGCAAAAATTCACTGATGACCAATTCCATACCAAAAGCGCGTTCGACGACCGTGGCAAAATGGTGGGCTTCATCGATAATGACATGATCAAAATCGGGTAAAACCACCGGATTTGACATATGCGAAGCCAAGAGCGCA
Source organism: Bacillota bacterium (assembly GCA_021821465.1). Taxonomy (GTDB): domain Bacteria; phylum Bacillota; class Sulfobacillia; order Sulfobacillales; family Sulfobacillaceae; genus Sulfobacillus. Next base: position 11,720 of record JAKACM010000004.1, on the reverse strand, counting down.
TGGTTGACAACGATCAAGTGGCTTTGTTCAGCTTGTTTGCGGGCTAAGCGCATGTAACATGACCCAGCATAAGGACAACGAGGGCCGGAACAGGCATGACGATCCGCAATAACGTCCTGCCACAATTCTCTTGCCGCTCTTGACGGCGGATTAAAGGCATCTAAGTCGCCGCGATCGGTCAACGCAATAAAGACGAGCAATCTGGCCAGGGCCACGCGTCGATCCCGTGATTCATTTAAGACGGTCATCGTTTGCCGAATTTCATCCGCTTTTAAGAGGCAGGCATATTGGCCGCGTCCTTTAACCATGGCCACCGCGAGAGGCAAATTCTGCCTGGCCATGGGCAGATCCTTGGTCCACAATTGTTCCTGAAGCGCCAAGGTGTAGGTCGCCACAACCGTACGCTCACCTGCTTTCAGCGATTGCAGTACCGCAGGAATAAGATAAGCCAGACTCTTCCCGGTTCCGGTGCCGGCTTCGACCAGTAAAACAGACTCATCCCGATAGGCTTCTTCGACGGCCGTTATCATGGCCTCTTGCGCAGGGCGCCTTTCAAAATGTTGAAAGTTCTTGTCGATGTTATCAGGGTTCTTAAGCCACTCGCGGGAATGAAAATTGTGGTGAAAAGACGCTAAATCGTCGGATGTATTCTGTTCACTGCGCGGCTCATCCAAAGGCGAACTCACAGAAGAAGGCCCCTCGTTTGCCTCCCACCAATCCCACTCATTGCCCAGCAAATATCGTAAGTCTCTTTGTGTACTCTGGGGTAGTTGTCCCAAAGACGTGCGAATTCGTTCCAGCAGTCGATAGGTAGCCATGACATCGTTACGGGCATCATGAAAGCCTTCTTCATCCGCAACCAGGTTTTCTAATCGGTATGAGGACTCTAACGGCAAGGCAATGCGTGCCCATTCCAATGTATCCAACCAATCTGCAATGACCAATCCCGCTCTTTTGAGAAAAGTTAAATCAAAGGTTATCTGGTGACCGATAACCAAGCTCTCACCGATGAACTCGCGCACTGGACCGATTAACTCATCAATACTTGGGTAGCAAGAAAAATCCAAATCCCCAAAACCTGTGAGACGACGAACAAAAGCGGGCACAATTTTTTGGGGATTAACAAAAAAATCCAGGGTCTTTAGTTGATCCTGATGCTTCTTCAGCAAAGCAATCTGAATGACCCGATCTACATCGGGATTTAAACCCGTAGTTTCCAGGTCGAGGATAACGAAATCTGTGCGCATAATCCCTCGTTTCGGCTCCATCCATTGGCATTGCCCTTAATTGTAGCACATAGCCAAACATAGTCTTTCGGTAAATTACCCACACTAATGTCATCTTAGACTGGAGGTGGTGGATCATATGGAAGAGACAAATCTGCTGGCATTTTTCCAAAGTCTGGAGGATGCAGAAAAATGCCAGTACCAACTGCGCGATCGAGGCTTTGATGTCGTACAGATCGACCGCGTTTCGGCCAATATGAGCCGTGAAGGGCTCATTGAGACCTCTTTGGTCAATTGGGGGCGGCACGACTACAACCCAGAACGCTTGGACGACAAGTGGACCCTAGGTGATTTCTGGGAGGATGGAAAGAGTGCCGAAGCATGGATACTGACAGCCGTCGTTTCCAAGGACGACGGCGACGATGCGGTAAAAATTATCCGGCAGTTCGGCGGACAATTTTAGCTTTCAAATAATCCCCGGACTTCAAAGCCGGGAAATTCTTATAAAGGCAGGCCCAAGGGGATGGGCGAAGATCGGCTAGAATTCCTTTCATCGTGTCATCATGCTGGGATTGCGACATGACCGCCTACTGGCATAATATAGATATTGCTAAGATATCATGCTGATGACCAATCGCATATATCATCACCACTCAATTCGAAAATGAGCGCCATTGCCGGAAGGAAACGCGAAGCCCCGGATTAAATGTGCATTACGAGGAGGATCCAATGGAAGATTGGCACAATGTCGATTTCGTAAAATCATGGGATGAAAGCGCATCTCGTGGAAACCCCTCTCGTGAGAACCAGCTCTCCTTATTAATCACGCTTTTGAGCGAACGTTGTCAATCCGGCGATACGATCTTGGACCTGGGCATAGGCTCGGCACAAGTCGAGGAAAGATTGTTTCTCAAAAGAGCGGATGTCAACATTGTGGGCATTGATCATTCTTCCGCCATGTTAGAGATCGCGCGAGAACGACTAAGGAAAACAACCCTTAGGAATACACAGTGCGTGCTCTATCACCATGAGCTTGCGGACATTGACACACTCGGATTTTCTCACAACGCTTTTTCCCACGTTATCGCCGTGCAGACCTTACATCACCTCGAACCGGAAACACAAAAGCAGATTTATGGTCGGGTGTTCGACCTCGTGAAAAATAACGGCTTGTTTCTCCTTATGGACCGGGTGAATATCGACGGGCCAAAGCTGAACAGTGTTTACGCGGCAACTTGGAATTGGCTAGAAAACCAGAGCGCCATCAAGAGTGGATGGAGTGGCCAATACTTTCTCGAACGACTCGCCAGTCAACACGATTATCCGCTTTCTGTCGAGACAACCGTGAGCTGGCTTGAGGAGGCGGGATTCCAAGCAGCGTGCCTTGATCTCACATTGAATCGGGCCTTATATGTGGGAATAAAAGGCTAAGAGGAATTTTCCGATAAAGTCTCATGCCGCAAGAGCTTAGGCCGCTGTTTGAAACCATGCCCAACGTCGGTTTCGTCTCTTTCATTCCATAAGTCCTTTGGAGGGCAAGAACACCCCTTGTGCAGTCGCCACAGTAACCTGCTCTTGTTCGATACGTGCCTCGGCCTTAGCCATACGCCGCCCAGACTCGGTTACCGCCCCCACAATCGTCAAGGGCATTCCAATTTTGGCCGGTTTGTGATAGCGCACATGCATCTCGGCCGTCATTGTGACCACATGAGTTTCATACCACAAGGCGTGCCACATCGCATCGTCAAGAAGACCGGCCAGAATTCCCCCATGTACAATGCCTGTAAATCCCTGCCATAATGCCTCGACATTAGTCTCGGCCCAGACTTGGCGGTGTGCCGGCACATACGTGAAATGAACATGCATTCCTCGTTCATTTCGTTCACCGCAGACAAAACAGTTATTCTCTGGCAACTCAGACAAATGGTATCACACTTCTCTCAAAAATGATCGCTATTCCGCCATCAGGGCCTCGGCCCGTGCTTGGGCTTGCTGTCGGATGTCGGCTTCATTTAATGTTGTTAACAGGCCTTCCGCCAGTAGAATTTTCCCATTCACCACCGTGTACAACACATCGGCACCGGTGGCCGCATAGACGATATTCGCCACACTATCCAGATCGGGTGTCATATGCGCTTTTTGGGAATCGACCACAATAAAGTCAGCCGGACGCCCACTCTCCAAAATGCCCCCGGGAAACCCGAGCACAGCGGCCGTGCCCCGCGTCGCCATGGTTAACGCATTTTGCGCGCGGAACCTTTCCGGGTGTCCGTCTTGCACTTTCTGCATCCAGGCCATGGCTTTCATTTCCTGGAACATATCCAGCGAATTGGTTGACGCCGCGCCATCGGTGCCCAGACCCACCGCAATCTCGGCCTGCGTCAACATCGCATAGGGCAATATCCCGTTGCCCAATTTTGCATTGCTAATCGGGCAGGACACGACCCCGCCTCGGAGATTTTCCAGATAAGGAAGATCCTCCTCGGTAATATGGACTCCATGGGCAATCAGAACGGGTACTTGCAAAAGTCCCGCCTGAGCCGCGATTTGAATCGGGGTCAGCCCAAACTTCTCGCGTAAATCGTCCATCTCCGCTTGACTTTCCGCGAGATGAATATGCACGCCCAAGTGATGCGCCTTAGCCTTATCGGCCACCCGTGCCAAATAATCCGGTGAACAGGTGTATGGGGCATGAGGGCCGAGCATTGGGGTGATCAGCGGATCTTGGTGAAAGCGATCGGCAAATTCCGTCGCCTCGGACAACTTGTCCAACCCGCCGTCCTCCTGCCCCACTAATCCCCGGCTTAACCACCCTCGCAGCCCGCTGTCCTGTGTTGCCTTAGCCACGGCGTCCATCTCAAAATACATATCGGCAAACCCGACCGTGCCGGATTTGATCATCTCGACCGCAGCCAAGAGAGTTCCCCAATAGATGTCCTCGGCGGTCAATTTCGCCTCGCGGGGCCAAATATGTTTCTGAAGCCATTCGAAGAAGGGACTGTCATCGGCTAAACCGCGAAACAATGTCATGGCGGCATGATTATGACCGTTGTAGAATCCCGGCAACAAAATTCCCCCCGGAATTTTGATCACTTGGTCTACCCGAGCCGCATCATGGTTGATGGGTCCCACGCTCACAATCCTCCCGTCTTGCCATGTGATTTGACCCGGACGGAAAATATGCCACGCGTTATCCATTGTGAGAACTGTATCGGTTTCCAGTCGATAGAGCATGCTCCACTTCCTTTCATGAGGCGCAATTTATCGGTCCCTCTCCCGGACAATCATGCCACCCGGCAATTCTTCGTATCCTGAGTCAAAAAAGACATCAGTACCCCGCGGCTTTGGGGACATAGATGCCTGGCGCCGCTCTCATCTTGGCGCTCAACACCGTCTGTCGGTGTGGGTGTGACGATTACCACGACGCCATATAGTGTGCTTGATCGGCGGTCAACTGGTCGATAGCGACGTTCAAAGCTTTCAAGCGAATTTCTGCAACCCAGGTATCGACAGCGGGGTCGACGGGATAAAGGCCCGGTGCCAAGGGGTGTTTCAGCAAATATTCCAAGGACAATGCTTGCAGTCCAAAAGTCAAATCCATAATCTCCACGGGATGTCCGTCCCCGGCAGCCAGATTGACTAGGCGCCCCTCAGCCAATAACCATAATACCTGGCCCGTGGGCAGAACGAATCCTTGAACGTTTTCGTTTCGTCCCGCAATGACTTGCGTGGCCAATGTGCGTAAGCCTTTGACATCGACCTCCACATCAAAATGGCCGGCATTAGCCAGGACGGCACCGTCTTTCATTTTAGTAAAATGTTGAGGGCCAATCACATCGCGATTCCCGGTCACCGTCACAAAAAAGTCTCCGTAGGATGCCGCCTCATCCATCCTCATCACTTGATGTCCATCCATTAAGGCTTCATTGGCTCTGATCGGGTTCACTTCCGTGACAATCACTCGGGCCCCCAAACCTCGGGACCGGTCCGCAACTCCTCGTCCGCACCAGCCATAACCCGCTACGACCACCGTACTTCCCGCTATCAGCAAATTAGTCGTGCGCATGATACCGTCCCAAGTCGATTGCCCGGTTCCGTATTGGTTGTCAAAAAGATGCTTCATGTCTGCGTCGTTCACGGCCACCATAGGATACAATAATTGCTTTTGCGCCGCCAAGGCTTTTAAACGGGTTACTCCTGTCGTGGTTTCTTCCGCTCCCCCTTTCACATTAGCTGCCAATTGCCGGCGGCTACTATGCAGACGATCGGTCAATTCTCCTCCATCATCGATAATGAGAGTGGGTTCTATGTCTAAGACTTTGTGCTGAAAGTCATCAAATTCTTTCTCATCGGCACCACGAAACGCATGGACATCAACCCCCTGGGAGGCCAAAGCCGCAGCCACGTCATCTTGGGTGCTCAACGGGTTTGAACTGGTTATACTGACATCGGCTCCTCCCTTATGTAGAAGTTCTGCTAAAATGGCGGTTTTAGCTTCCAAATGCAATGATATCGCAATCTTCTGGCCTTTAAACGGCAAATCGTGCCGATACCTTTCCCCGAGAGCATTCAGCACGGGCATTTTGCGCCGAACCCAATTCATCTTGTCATGACCTGGCGCAGCCAAATCCGGATTTCGTAATGTCGACATCTTTTCTTTCCTCCCACCAATCGTCTTCTCTTTACTGCCGTCCCATCAAGAATGCTCAAACCCCTCGTCTGCCCGGCCCGTCATGGGGAAAGGCGAACGGCCCGGAGGGTTCCCCCATATCGTATGCAACAAAGAGAACGCCCGTTATCCGGAAACAATGAATGCGGCTTCATCGCACCAGTCCCCCACCAACATAGTCTTTGTCGTCAATCTGAAGAGGTGGTGTCGCACTCCTCCGTCATCAAGTTTTCTGAGACTGATCCGGATCTCTCGCCGTCAAGAAAACCCACACCTCACACCCTACCGCGATCCCATCGTCAGCTTGAAGTCATTATAGCATTCCAAAGACTGTCCCCGCCTACATGCGCTGACGCCTCACCTCACGCAATGACAATCCCGATGTTGTTGCATGGAGGGCAGACTCGTTCGGATGAGTTGGTTAAGCGATCCCTGGTATTGACCCATGAGATCGAGAACTTCCTGATGAGTCAAATAATCGGGACTCATCCCCGCGGCATAATTTGTGACCAGAGCCACCGTCGCATAGCACAGACCCAATTCCCGAGCCAATACCACTTCCGGAACACTCGTCATACCCACCACGTCCCCGCCCAGCATGCGAAATGCACGAATTTCCGCAGGGGTTTCAAAGCGCGGACCTTCCGTGGTGACATAACAACCTCCGTTCACGGCACGGAGTCCCACGGCCTCGGCATGCTCAAACAGAACGGCCCGTAAATCGGAACAGTAGGGCTCGGTCATATCGGTATGAACAACCCCATTTGTCCCGCCTTCAAAGAAGGTTCCCGGGCGGAATTTGGTGAAATCCAAGAACTGATCACAGAGCACACTCATTCCCGGCGACAAGGCGGCATTTAAGGACCCGACAGCCGCCGTGGCCACGATGCGCTCGACTCCAACGTGGTGCAAGGCCCATATATTGGCACGATAATTTACCAAGTGCGGAGGCAGATGATGCCCCTGGCCATGGCGGTTTAAAAAATACACCGCCTCTTCACAAGACTCAACCCGACCTCGGGTCACGCTCACGGCACCGTAAGGCGTCTGTACCTCCAATCTTTCGGCCGTGGCCAACCAACGCGAATCATACACCCCGGTTCCGCCAATAATCCCTACTTTCATCGATTCGTGCGGAAAACCCTGGCAATGGCTAACACCGCTTTCCCTCCTCATTCAATAGTAGGCCTTCCTTTTCATAGCCACGGGAGAGATGACCTGAGACTCGCAAAATACTCTTTGCTTGCCATATGACACTGACATGAGGCCCGTGGAACGACTTATGCACGGTAAAGAGAAATATGAATGACTTCTGGACGTGAGCCAAACCGGATAGGAAGTTCCGATTCGCCCAGTCCTCTTGAGGTGACAAGAATCGTGCCGTGATCTCCCGTCCACTTCCCGGCCACATACCTGTGGCCTACTTTAGTATGTCGTACCGGGGCCCAGCGCCCCCACGCCGTCACTTGGCCTCCGTGGGTGTGACCAGACAACACAAGATTAAAGCGGGAACTTTGGGGAAGTAAAATGGCGTCGGGCCGGTGCGACAACAAAATCGCCACCTCTTTTTGAGGAATCTCGGCGGCAACAGAACCGAGAGAAGCTTTCCCTTGAATTAAATCCGGGATGCCGGCAAGCCAAATCTTATCCCCTCCCCGAACCACGGGAACTACCTTGTTGTCTAACAACCGGGGGCCAACATTCCATGGTCGCAAGTCCAGCTCACCATGATTGTAATCATGATTGCCGCTCACGTAATACACACCATCCGGAGCGTAAAGACTGTCCAGCTCGCGCGCCATTCGTCTTCTGGGTAATGTCTTCCAAGCAAACAAATCCCCTGTCACAGCCACCACGTCGGCAGATATCTTATTTTTTCTCAAGAAAGCAAAAGCCCCCACCCGCCCATGAAAATCGGATAGATGGAGGATAGTAAAGCCCTCAAAAGACTGGGGGAGATTTGGTATAGCAATAGCATAACGCGACAGTTGAATCCACTGGGGTTCTACAACTGCGCTATAGAAAATAGTCGCGCTCGCAAGAAGGAGAATAATGAGGACAATGATCATGACCTCAAGTAATTTCTTCTGCAGAGAAATAAATAGCAATTTCCCTTTCCGCAGACTCCACACTGTCGGACCCATGCACAATGTTTTCCGTAATAGCCAAGGCCAAGTCCCCGCGAATCGTACCCGGTTGTGCCTTAATCGGATCCGTTGCGCCCATTAGGGTACGCGCCACTTGAATAGCCTCACGTCCTTCCCATACCATAGGTATGGATGGTCCCGAGGTAATAAAGGAGATCAATTCTCCGTAAAATGGTTTGTCCCGATGCTCCTCATAATGCCTTGCCGCCAATTCCGGCGTGATGCGAATCAGTTTCATCGCTTTCAGTTGCAAACCCTTGGCTTCCAGTCGGCGGATCACTTCGCCGACGACACCCCGCCTAACACCATCCGGTTTTACCATGACAAATGTTTGTGACACTCTTAAGAGCCTCCCACTCGTCAAATCGCTGCCTTTTCGGTACTGAGATTAGACTCAACCAAGACACCCCGGAGGGTTTCCGAAGCGGTAAAATTTTGGGCGCGGAACTGTTCGACGATGTAATTACAGGCATCCCAGGGGTTGACAGAATCACCGCAGGTAAACACGTCCACTGCGGCATAACCGTGTTCAGGCCATGTATGCACGGCCAAATGCGATTCTGAAATGACCACCACCCCGCTTACTCCCTGCGGGCTGAATTTATGGAAAGCCACTTCACGCACCTCAGCGCCTGCCCTTAAGGCAGCTTCTACCATTATTTTCTCCACGCTGGTGATGTCGTTCAACACGTTGGAATCACAACCATGAATTTCTGCCAAAATTTGTCGTCCCAATGCGTTCATCGCATTCCCAACCCCCTTATTTACCCGAGTTGAGCTCGCCAACAGTATCCTGTCCGACGGCCAGAATAATTTTATCAGAATTAGTCCTTCTGTCAACAAATTTATGCATTTATGCAGGAAAAGACGGACTTTTTTTATTTTTTTGCGACAAATACTCTCGTTTTCTCATTATTTATCGTGATTTCTCGATATTACTATGGTACACACGAAAATCCTGATCACAAATACCCCTATGGGTACTTCTGCTCAGGATATTGTCCATAAAACATCCCGACACCATCTCAAAGCGGCCTTGCCACCTGCTCGCCTATGGCACGAATCATGGCTCTGGCATTTTCACGCAATGCCAGCTTGGCCACCGGATTTAACAGACCGGCAAGCATGGGCATACCAAATTCAAATGTGGTTTCCAGGATAACCCGCGTTTTGTCCAGATCTGGCTCTAGTTGCCAATATCCTTCAAATGTTTTAAGATCACCCTCAATTTGATGGTAGGCAATTCTGCCCGCATCGGGAAAAAAGTCATCTCGTTCTGTCCATGAAAATGTGGCTCCCTGCAACTTAACAACCCAGCGGGAATGGGTGTATCCTTCTCCGCGCTCAATTATTGTCACCGACTGTACATTTTTCATAAACTGAGGAAATGCACTCATATTGTTCAGCACCGCATAAATGGGTTCCCCGGCTGCAGCCACCATTTCCGCCACTGTTACCGTCGGCACGTCCCTACGTCCCCTTTCCGACCTTCTCGTTGTTGACGGCAATTGACTCTATTCTGCGACAAGATCCTCCACTTGTGCATCCACGACCTCAAGAGTGCTCTCCAGAGCCGTCAGGACCTCTTGCAGTTGTCCTTGCGTGATTACCAAGGGCGGTATTAAGCGAATCACGCGTTCGTTATTCAAAGTATACACGGCCAAAATATGCCGTTGGAATAATTCGGCCATAATGGCCCCTCCAACTCCCGGATGCGGTACTTCCAACCCAATCATCAAGCCGCGGCCCCGCACTGCCGTCAAAACCCGGGGATAACGAGCCTGGAGATCTCCCAGCCTAGGCAAGAACCACAGGCCTAAGTCAGCTGCGCGCTCAGGCATTTTTTCCTCCACGATCACCCGCAGTGTTTCCCGAGCGACGGCACAAGCCAAGGGATTGCCTCCGAAAGTCGAGGTGTGAATTAAGGGTTGCGAATCAAAAAAACCCCAGGCCGAAGGACGCCCCACAACGGCCCCTATGGGCACAATGCCTCCGCCTAAGGCTTTGGCCAAACACAGATAGTCCGGTACAACTTCGGCATATTCAACGGCAAATAGACGCCCTGTACGTCCCAGACCGGTTTGCACCTCGTCTGCGATCCACAAGGCACCGGTCTTATCACAGAGTTCTCGAATACGAGGCAAATACGAATCGGGGGGGACAATGATTCCTCCTTCCCCTTGAATAGGTTCGACGATCACCGCGGCGGTTTCCTCATCTGTCACAGCGGCCATGGCCTCAAAATCTCCGTAAGGAACATGCACAACATCGGGAACCAATGGCGTAAATGGTTGGCGATAGGTAGCACGCCCCGAAACCGACAAGGCTCCAAAAGTCTTGCCGTGAAAGGCCCCTGTGGTGGTAATAATGCGAGAACGCCCGCTCTGGATGCGGGCAAATTTTAACGCAGCCTCCACGGCCTCGGCGCCGCTATTGCAGAAAAAACTGTACTGCAAATCACCCGGTGTCAGGCGGGCGAGTTCTTCTGCCAATTCCACCATGGGTCGATTGAGCAAAACTCGGGAAGACAAGGACAGTTTCGCCAATTGGGCCTGAGCCCGGGCAACAATGCGGGGATGCTGGTAACCGGGAATAAAAACGCCGTAGCCTCCTGCACAATCTATGTATTCTTCACCGCTTTCTGTAATGACCATGGCTCCCTGCCCGGTATTCTCCACTGCACCGAGACCCATAAATCGTAGAACTCGCGCCAAACCGGGGTTGATAAATTGTTCATAGCGACTCAGAACATCGCTCTCGCCATCTTGCACTTCATCCTGTTCCAAAAATCTCACCACCCTTATAGAGCCGTACATCAACCGTTCTGAGGAAAATTATCTATTTCTGATCAGCCTTCCAACCAATCGGCAAGGATATCATTGAGCAATCGTTTGAGGCCTTTTTGTAATAGTTCAATCCCGATCCGAAGTCGGCCACGACTTCGCATGTCCAACCTTGGCGAGTGCAGTACCGTTCAAACTCTTGTTGCGGGCTTTCAGATCGTCTTTCTGATCCTGGTTTGATACACGCAAATAGGCGACCATTTTGTAGCCAAAATGCTCCGCACCTTCGGAACCCAAGCGACTCGGATCATAGCGCCAATCCCCGCGTGTGCGAGAATTGGGTAAGAGATGTCCCTCTCGTTCCCCTCGACGCAAGGTCATCGGGGTAATCCCCAAAAATTGAGCTGCGTCATGACTACTCGCTCATTTACGATCCATATTGCATTTTACATCATTAAGACCAACACGCGCGGATAAGTCCAGAAAACATTGAAGGAAACTGGTCAAAACCTTAGTCCTAGTCATCCACCCGCAACTACTCCACTGTGATTTGGTGCTACCGTTTTTCTGAAGATCCGTCGGACCGTCCGCCCTGATTCCTTAACTTGATGCGTAATGGCAGCCACGATGACTCCTGGGCTCCTCACAAAATACCAAAGATTCGACCGACGTCTTCCTCCAGTACCGGCTTTATTACAGGATTCTTGATGAAACGATCCTGGCAGAACCCCCTTAAATGACTTGCGGCCGTCAAAGGGATTTTGCCTTGGTTAGGCGGCCTATAAAAATTAATTTTCACTATGCAAAGGACAAGAGGGGGGGAATGTCGAATGTATAGGTAACAGCAGAGAGGGAGGCATTCGACGATAGACACCCAAGATATGGAAGATAAAAT